>CAZQSS010000007.1:9126-27157 GCA_964596405.1 uncultured Gammaproteobacteria bacterium
TAGAGGACTGTTGGCAAGGACAACTACATGCTAAACCTTGCAATTTTCTCAAAAATTTAACATAAATCTAACTCCAGCCATTATGCTCTGGAGAAGTTTTTTGTTAACGACCAAAAACAACGAGGCCGCATGACGATGTTGTTTTTGTGTCAGTTAACAACCCCGTCGCAAGTTTCAGAATGAACAAGTAACAAAACAAAGCAAGCCGCCAGGCGACATCGCGAATAAAAAATATTCTGTCATCAAAACTGTGCCGAACTTGCGACTGGGGTGGCGATGACTAAACTTTATAGACACTATTAAAAAAATAATTTTCTAAATTTTTACCGGGTATGTCCCAAAAAACTTCTCCCGCTGCTGACATCGTGGAAGGCGGCGACCGCATTTTTTTAAATCGGCACCAAAACGTAATTGATTTGCCGGATCTCATCGCGGTCCAAAAAAATTCGTACGACTGGTTTTTCAAAACCGGCGTCAAAGAATTATTCCAAGAAGTTTCGCCTATCAAAGATTTTACCGGCCGCGACTTGGAACTTTCTTTCGGCGATTATTACTTAGACGCGCCGAAATTTGACGAAGTCACTTGCCGCGCCAAAAATATCACTTACGAAGCGCCCCTCCGCACCAAAGTTAAATTGGCCAACAAGCGAACCAACGAAGTTAAAGAGCAAGAAGTTTATTTGGGCGATTTTCCTTTGATGACCGGCGCCGGCAGTTTTGTCATCAACGGCATTGAACGCGCCGTGGTTTCCCAGATTATCCGCTCCCCCGGCGTTTTCTTCACCTCCGAGGTTTTCCGCGGCCGCCGCTACTATGGCGCCAAAATTATTCCGAACCGCGGCGCCTGGGTGGAAATTGAAACCGACGCCACCAATGTTTTGTGGGTCAAAGTGGACCGCAAACGCAAAGCGCCGGTGACCATGCTGATGCGCGCTTTTGGTTATCAGACCGACGCGGAAATCCACGACCTGTTTCGCGATGTTGATACTCATCCGCAAATCCGTTTTATCGAAAATACTTTAGCGAAAGATACTTCTAAAAATGAAGACGACGGCTTAATCGGTATTTATCAAAGAATCCGCCCGGGCGACCTGGCCACCGCCGACAACGCCCGATCGCTCATTCACGCCATGTTCTTCAATTTTGACCGTTATGATTTATCCGCCGTGGGCCGTTATAAATTCGCCCATCGTTTTGCCATTAAAAATCCCAAAAATTTCAACGATCCGGCCAACCGCACCCTGACCAAAGAAGACGTGGCCGTAATCGTAAAAGAAATTATCCGTTTGAATATCACCCAGGACGAACCGGATGATATTGACCACTTGGGTAACCGTCGCATCCGCGCCGTGGGCGAATTGGTCCAGAACCGCTTACGCGTGGGTTTGGCTCGCATGGAACGCATTGTCAAAGACCGCATGTCCACCATGGACGTGACGCTTTTGACCCCCAACCGTTTGATCAACGCCCGCCCGATTATCGGCGCCGTGCGCGAATTCTTCATGTCCTCCCAGCTTTCGCAGTTTATGGATCAAACGAATCCGTTGGCCGAGCTGGAACACAAGCGCCGCATTTCAGCCATGGGCCCGGGCGGTCTCTCGCGCGATCGCGCCGGTTTTGACGTGCGCGATGTGCATCCGACCCATTATGGCCGCATCTGCCCGATCTCCACTCCGGAAGGCCCGAACATCGGTTTGGTCAACCACATCGCTTCTTACGCCCGAATTAATGAGTATGGATTTTTGGAAGCGCCTTACCGCAAAGTTTTGAAGGAAGTGAAAAACGAACCCAAATACACCGTCGGGGAAATTTTAAGAGAAGACGTTTTAAATAAAAAAGAAAAAATTATCGGTAAAAAAGATCAGTTAATTGATAAAAAATTGGCCGAGGAATTGGCCGAGTTGGATTTGGAATTGATCAAAATCAAGCCCCGAGTGACCAAAGAAGTTGTCTGGCTCAACGCTTTTAACGAAGAAAAATCTATTTCCACCGCTTCTACCACTCTGATTGATGACAATGGTTATTTCTTAAAAGAAAGAGCCGAAGTGCGCAAGTATTGCGAACCGGCCGTGGAAAATGTGGAAAACATTGATTATATGGATGTGGCCTCTAGCCAAATTGTCAGTATCGCCACCTCTTTAATCCCATTTTTGGAACACGACGATTCGGTTCGCGCCTTGATGGGTTCTAACATGCAACGCCAAGCGGTGCCTTGTATCAAACCGGACGCGCCCCTGGTCGGCACCGGCGTGGAAGGCAAAGCGGCCCTGGATTCCGGCCATGTGATTGTGGCTTCGGCCCCGGGCACGGTGGTGAGCGCTGACGGCAAAGCTGTTCAAATTTTGGAAGACGGCGGCGGATTAAAAACTTATAACCTGACTAAATTCGCCCGTTCCAACGCCAACACCTGTATCAACCAGCATCCGATAGTTAACAAAGATACGCGCGTCCGAGCCGGCCAAGCTCTTTCCGATGGCCCGGCCATCAGCTCGGAGTGCGAGCTGGCTTTGGGCCAAAACATTTTGGTGGCCTTTATGACCTGGGACGGTTTTAATTACGAAGACGCGATTATTATCTCTGAAAGATTGGTCCACAACGATCGTTACACCTCCATCCATCTTGAAAATTACACCATAGACGTGCGCGAAACCAAACTTGGCCCCGAAATGATCACTTCTGATATTCCGAACGTCAGTGAAGAAAAATTAAAAAATCTTGATTCCGAAGGCATTGTGCGTCTGGGCGCCGAAGTGGCCTCCGGCGATATTTTAGTCGGCAAAATCACCCCCAAAGGCGAGACGGAACTTTCCGCGGAAGAAAAACTATTGCGCGCCATCTTCGGCGAAAAAGCCCGCGACGTGCGCGATTCATCTCTCTACTTGGAGCATGGCGAACACGGCAAGGTGGTGGATATCAAAATTTTCTCGTCGGCAAACGGCGATAAATTACAGCCGGGCGTTATCAAGACTGTCCAAGTAGCGGTGGCGGATATGCGCAAAGTCCAGATCGGCGACAAAATGGCCGGCCGCCACGGCAACAAGGGCGTTATCTCTAAAATTGTCCCGGCCGAAGATATGCCCTGCCTGGCCGACGGCACCCCGGTGGATATTATTTTGAGCCCGTTGGGTATTATTTCCCGTATGAATTTGGGCCAAATTATGGAAACCAATTTGGGTTTGGCGGCCAAAAAATTAGGTTACACGGTGGCGAGTCCGGTTTTTCACGGTGTTTCTCAAGCTACGATTGAAGACGAACTGGTCAAAGCCGGCTTTAAAGCGGATGGCAAAGTTCAATTATTTGACGGCCGCACCGGCGAACCGTTTGACCACGAAACCACCATCGGTTTTGTTTATATGTTAAAACTCAACCATTTGGTTGAAGACAAAATTCACCAACGTTCCATCGGCCCTTATTCACTTATCACCCAACAGCCGTTGGGCGGCAAAGCCCAATTCGGCGGCCAACGTTTTGGTGAAATGGAAGTCTGGGCTTTGGAAGCTTACGGCGCCGCCACCACTTTGCAGGAAATTTTGACAATTAAATCCGATGACGTCCCCGGCCGCGCCAAAGCTTACGAATCCATTATTAAAGAAGAACCAATTACCAAAATCAATATTCCTGAATCTTTCAATGTCTTGGTGCGCGAGCTTAAAGGCTTGTGCTTAAACGTGGAATTACTCAAAAAGACGGACAACAAAAAAGTTGAAGGTTTTGAGCCCCTCCCTCTGGATGGCAAAGGAGAAGTAAAAACGGCAGAAAATTCGGAAGAGCGGGAACATAAATAATTCTTTTTATAATAGTCTACAAATTACAAATGGTGATACAAATATACAAATACAATTTGTATATTGGTAAAAATTAGTAATTAGTAGCCACACGAAAATTTGTAATTCATCTTAGTATGTATAGAGACAACACTCAAAATTTAGACTTTGACGCCATCAGATTAAAAATAGCTTCGCCTGAAGATATTGAATCTTGGTCATTTGGCGAAATCTCAAAACCCGAGACAATCAACTACCGCACTCAAAAACCGGAAAAGAGCGGTTTATTTGCCGAAGAAATTTTTGGCCCGACCAAAGATTGGGAATGCTATTGCGGCAAATACAAAAAAATCCGCTACAAAGGTATCGTCTGCGACAAGTGCGGTGTGGAAGTGACTCATTCTTCCGTCCGTCGCGAACGCATGGGTCACATTAGACTCGTCACCCCGGTTTCCCATATTTGGTTTCTCCGCTCTGTCCCCTCTAAGGTCGGTTTGCTTTTAGATGTTTCCGTTCAACGTTTGGAAAAAGTTATTTATTTTGCCAGTTTCATTATTACCTCGGTCAATGAACCGATCAAACAAGAAACCGAAGCGGAACTGCAAAAAGAATACAAAAGCAAGCGCAAGAGCATTGAAAATGACATTCAGAAAAAAATTGAAGGCGTGGCCGGCAAAAATCGCGCGGTTGACGAGCTGACCAAAGAAAAAGAAAGAAAATTGGCGGCCTTGGAAGCGGACTATTTATCCACTCAGGCCGATCTCAAAAAAATTACGCCGCTCAATATCATCAGCGAATTGGAATATCAGGAACTTTCTTTGCGTTTTGGCCACTTGTTTGAAGCCGGCATCGGCGGCGGCGCGGTCCGATCCCTTTTGGAAAAAATCGACATGCCTAAAACCATCGAAGCTTTGACCGCCGAACTGGAAGAAGCTCCCCCGGCCCGCAAAGAACGTATTACCCGCCGAATTAAAATTTTAAAAAGTTTGGTCAGAAACGTAATGCGGCCGGAATGGATGATTCTCACCGTGATCCCGGTCATCCCGCCGGATTTGCGCCCGATGGTGGCCTTAGACGGCGGCCGTTTTGCCACGTCTGACTTGAATGATCTCTATCGCCGCGTCATCAACCGCAATAATCGTTTAAAAAGATTGATGGAATTAAACGCGCCCGAAGTTATCAGCCGCAATGAAAAACGCATGCTCCAAGAGGCGGTTGACGCTTTGATTGACAACAGCGCCCGCCAATCCAAAACCGTGACGGCTTCCACCGGTCAACGCCGTTCCCTCCGTTCGCTCGCCGATATTTTGAAAGGCAAGCAAGGCCGTTTCCGCCAGAACTTGCTCGGCAAACGCACCGATTATTCCGGCCGAAGCGTTATTGTGGTCGGCCCGGAACTGAGTCTTGATGAATGCGGTCTGCCCAAACGGATGGCTTTGGAATTATTCAAGCCGTTCGTCATGAGTAAAATCATCAACCGCGGTCTAGCCCACAACATCCGAAGCGCCTCGCGTTTTATTGAAGCTGATCATCCGGAAGTTTGGGATATTTTGGAAGAGGTGACCAAAGACACTTATGTTTTCTTAAACCGCGCCCCGACCTTACACCGGCTGGGTATCCAGGCTTTCAAACCGATCTTGATTGAAGGTAAGGCCATCCGGATTCACCCGTTGGTTTGCACCGCTTTTAACGCGGACTTTGACGGCGATCAAATGGCTGTCCACGTTCCGCTTTCCGAACAGGCCCGCTGGGAAGCCAAAGAAATCATGCTGTCCAAAAAGAACTTATTAAAACCCGCGACCGGCCAACCGGTGGTCACGCCCAGACAAGATATTGCCTGGGGTACTTTCTATTTGACTCTTTTGGACAAAAAACTGGCCGTTGAACATCCCAAAACATTCTCTTCTCCGGAAGAGGCCAAATTGGCTTACAAAATGCGCAAAGTCAAACTCCAGCAACCGGTTTTGGTTTACTTTGAAGATCTTAAAAAATTTCCCAAAGATTCCAAACACCTGATTGAAACCACTGTCGGCCGCCTTCTTTTTAACGAATGCTGGCCCGAAGAAATTGCTTATTACAATGAATCGGTGCCGGTTAAAAAACTGGGCGAAATCGTCAAATCCTGCTTGGAATTCCTCGGTTTTGAACGCACGGCCGATATTTTAGATATCATCAAATCTTTGAGTTTTAAATATATTACCAAGTCAGGTTACTCTCTCAATATGACCGACTTCCCTTCTGTGCCGGCACGGGTCGCCACTCTTAAACGAGGCGACGTGGAAGTTGAGGAAATTGAAAAACAATATGCCGACGGCCTGCTCACTACCCAGGAACGTCACAGCAAAATTATTGAAGTTTGGACCAAAATTAAAGATGACGTGGTGAAATTAACCCGCGGCACTCTGGATACTTCCGGTTCGGTTTCCACCATTGTTGAATCTGGCGCGCGTGGCAGTTGGGGCCAACTGACCCAGGTGATGGGCATGAAAGGCTTGGTGTCAAACCCGGCCGGTGAAATTATTGAATTACCGGTCAAAGGCAACTTTAAAGAAGGTTTTGATGTTTTGGAATATTTCATTTCCACTCACGGCGCTCGTAAAGGTTTGACCGATACGGCCTTGAGAACTTCCAGCGCCGGTTACTTAACCCGCCGTTTGGTTGATGTTTCCCAAGATGTGATTATTCATGCCGATGACTGCGGTTCAACCGAGGGTATTGTTTTAACCGCCACCGAAAGCGAAGAAATGGGTGAAAAATTGAGTAACCGTGTTTTTGGCCGCATCGTTTTGGAAGATGTGGTGGCGCCAGGCGTTAAAAAACCGATTATTAAAGCCGATGAAGTGGTGACCGAATCAATCGCCCGCCAGATTGATAAAGCCGGCGTTAAAGAAATTAAAGTCCGCTCGGTCTTAACTTGTAAAATGGCCAAGGCCCTCTGCCAAAAATGTTATGGCTATGATTTGGGTCGCAACAAAATGGTTGAACACGGTTCGGCCGTCGGTATTATTGCCGCCCAGTCTATCGGTGAACCCGGTACCCAGCTCACCATGCGCACCTTCCATACCGGCGGTGTGGCCGGCGGTGAAGATATTACCCAGGGTCTGCCCCGCGTGGAAGAATTGTTTGAGTTGCGCCCGCCAAAAAAACGCGCTTTTGTGACCGATGTCGGCGGTAAAGTGGAAATATCCACCGTGGCCGAACGCGTGATTGAAGCTCCGGATGGTCGCAAGATTTTTGAAGGCCGTTTTGGTCAAAAGATTATCCGCGTCAAATATCAATCTGAGGGCGAAACCGTCATCCGCCTTAATGAAGGCGATGAAGCCAAAATTCAGGATGGCGCGACAATAGCCAATGGTGATTTGTTGATTACCAAGAAAAACGGCGAATCGGTCACGGCCACTCGCAGTGGATCGGTGGTTCTGATGAAAAACAAAATTAAGATTATCGGCAGCGGCGAAGAGGCCAAAGAATACATCATCCCGCCGGGTTATGTGGTTTGGGTCAAAGACGGTGACCTGGTAGCGACCGGCGATCAGCTGACCGAAGGCCACTTAGACCTGTCTCTGCTCTATCAAATGAAGGGTAAACAGGCCACCTGCCAGTATATCTTAAAAGAAATCCAACAAATTTACTCTTCTCAGGGCCAAAAGCTTAATGATAAACACATTGAAGTGATTATTCGCCAACTCTTCTCCAGAGTCTTGGTGACTGAGTCGGGCGATACGGATTTATTGCCGGGTGAAATTATAGAAAAAGCCGCCTTCATTGATGAAAACGAGCGGGCCAAAAAAGCCAAAGGCAAGCCGGCTAAGGCCGACGAATTGCTTTTGGGCGTAACCCGCGTGGCCCTCTCGACCGAAAGCTTCTTGTCAGCCGCTTCCTTCCAAGAAACAGCCCGCACTCTTATCAACGCGGCCATCGGCGGTAAAATTGATCGCATGGAAGGCTTGAAAGAAAACGTCATCATCGGCCGCTTGATTCCGGCCGGCACCGGCTACCACAAGAAATAAAACTCGAAACTCTAAACTCGAAATCCGAAACAATATCAAAATCCAAATTTTCTAAATTCTAAACCGTTTTGAATTTGAAATTTTGGTCATTAGAATTTGTTTAGGATTTCGTGCTTCGGATTTAGGATTTATCGTAAGTTATGTCCAAGCATTCCAAATGGTCCAAAATCAAAAATCAAAAAGGCGTGGCTGACGCCAAAAAAGCCGCGGCCTTTACCAAGTACATCCGGGCCATCACGGTTACGGCTCGGCATGGCGCTGATCCGGCTAACAATTTTCAGCTGCGGATCGCCTTGGATGCGGCCAAAGCCGCCGGCGTGCCCAAAGATACGATTGACCGCGCCTTAAGCCGCGCCTCAGGTGAAGGCGGCACGGAAGAATTGTTTGAAGTCACTTACGAAGGTTTTGCTCCGGGCAAAGTCGCGATTATAGTAGAAGCGGTGGCCAACAACAAAAACCGTGCTCTGGCCAACGTCCGCCACATCTTGGAAAAGAACGGCGGCAACCTGGCTCAAAGCGGCGCGGTCGCTTGGCAGTTTACCCGCTTAGGCGTCATCCGCCTCAATATCAAAAAAACTGACGAGTTAGAACTGCAAATGATTGACTTGGGGGTTGAGGATATTAAAGAAGAAGACAACGGCCTGACCCTCAACACCAAGCCGGAAAATTTTCAAAAAGTTTTGGATGGTCTGACTAAAATGAAACTCAAACCGGACTATCAGGCCCTGGAATGGGTGCCCAAAGAACGCGTCAATGTCTCGGATTCGGAAATCCGCGAAAAACTGGACACGATTTATGAATTATTGGACGAAGACGATGATGTCCAAAACTACTTTACGAATGAAGAATAAGACAAAAACCTCGCCACCCGGCGAGGTTTTTGATATAATTTTTAAGTTAGTCGTTGCTTGTGGTCAGTCCAAGTCGTTAGGCGCTTTCGCTTCGACTGCCTCCAACTCAAGATAGATTGTTGATGAAAATCTAACGGGGTCAAGGTTTGGGCTTAAAATCGTAAAAAATAAGCTTAAATTTAGATTTTTGGGCTTATTTTAGCCAATTTATACCTCTTGACAAGTTTGCTATTTTGTGCTATACTATATCATTAAGCTGAAATAGGCTTAAAACCGGTCTTTGAAACCCAAACAAAAAGGAGGAACAAGCATGAAGACCTACAAACCGATGTGTGGTGAGGACATCACCGAGACCGCCAAGAACATGGTCGCTCTGGCGAAGAAGACGAAGGGACCCGTGACGGCGGAGTTCAACGACATCGCGCTCACGGCCAAGCCCGGCAGCAATTCCGACGCAATCGTGCAGTACTACAAGACCGAATTGAAACGTCGTCACGAGGAGTACGTGGAGTCCCCGGAGTACAAGGATCTGCAACGCGAGGCCGAAAAAGCCCAGCGACGCAAGGACTTGATGTCCAAGGAGGCTCTCGCAACGGCTCCGGAGATGACACTCAAGGACGAGGAGGGATGGAGGAAGACAGTCGCGGCAAACACCGACAGCTACAGCAGTGGATTCATCCGCTTCACCGAACGCTGGGCACGTCTCATGGAGGGTCGGATGGCCGATGGCGATACTCTCGAAGCGTGTGCCGAGGAAACTTCTTCCATGGCAGACAACGAGGGCATCACCTGCTTCATGTACGGGTGCGCCGTGTCCATCCTCTCGCAGGTGTGGATTCATGGAGAGCAGCTCCGTCGCTGGCACAACAAAACCTCTCGATCCAGATCGTGACCGAGGGTGAGGAAGCCAATGAAAGCGGCGGCGCGCTAAACCAGGCACTTCTCAGTATCTGCCCTCAGTAGGAACATCAGTTCTTTCAACACAAAGCCCTAGCTTGGACACAATCCGAGCTAGGGCTTCTTCATTTATAAATAATTTCAAAATTCAAATGTCCAATATCAAAATTGGGACACCTGCCCGCCAATGCCGTTTTGGTTCTCAAACGAGTTAAAGCAACTTTTATCTTGATAAAGCAACTTGAAATTGATCAAGAACCAGAAGGCGCAGGCAGGCGGGTTGGTAATTTGGATTTGATTGGTCATTGGAAGTTGGGATTTGGTCATTAAAAATGATATACTAATATAAACAACGTTAAACTATCTAAACTCTAAACCATATGAAAACTTTAATAGAAATCATCGGTTGGTATGGCACCGTGGCCATTGTGGGCGGTTATGCTTTAAACAGTTTTAACATTATTGGCTCTAACAGCCTCCTCTACCAGATTCTTAATTTGACCGGCGCTATCGGCATTGTCGCTCTCTCTCTCCAAAAAAGCTTATCAGCCGGCCACTCTCAATGCTATCTGGACCATTATCGCCCTCGCCGCCCTCGCCAAAATCATTTTCTAGTTTCAGTTTTTGAGTTTAGAAATTTGGATTTGATTTGACATTTGGAATTTGTCATTTGAACTTAAAACGATACAACGCTTATTCAACTCCGCTTACAGACTATGCCCCAAAACAGCAAGACGCTTCGTATCCTAGGAATAGACCCGGGTTTTGGCCGGATGGGTTTTGGCATGATTGAAAAACTTGGGAGCAGCCTCAAACTGATTGATTACGGCTGTGTGGAAACCGACAGTAAAAAAACCTTTGCCGAACGCCTTTGCGGCCTGGCCGGGGAACTCAGACAAATCATTAAAAAAAATCAGCCGGATCTGGTGGCGGTGGAAGAACTTTTCTTTTTTAAAAATCTGAAAACTGCCATCAATGTCGCCCAGGCGCGCGGCGCCATAATTCTACTGGCGCAAGAAGCCGGCGCGCCGATAATGGAACTAACACCGCTCCAGATCAAGCAATCTCTTTCCGGTTATGGTCGGGCGGAAAAACAACAAGTCCAAAAAATGGTTCAAGTAATTTTAAAGTTAAAAGAAAAACCGCGTCCGGATGACGCGGCCGATGCCTTGGCCGCCGCGATCGCCGCCGCGGCGTTTCATCGCTCGCTTCGATAACAAAAATCTCCCCCAGCTGTATCGCGGGGGAGATTTTTGTTTTAACGTTATTCGGCAATAATCGCCATTGAACGGTTCGGAGTCATTCGGAAAAAGTTAGCAGTCTGATAAGCCTTGACCATAATCTTTTCCAGCTTGCCAACCTCAAACGATTTTAGTTGTCCTTTGGGCGCTCCTTCAAACAAGCGGCGCAACTGTTTTTCCAACGCGTCAGGCGCTGTCAATTTCAAAACTTGTTCCAACTGGTCATCAAGGCTGAAAAGCGAAGCCAAATACTCTATCATTTCATCGGCCACGTCCGCGTTCAATTTCTTGGCGGCGGCGGTACGTAACGCTTCCAAGTAAGTTTTGGCCTCATCCAAAAGCGCTCTGGCTTCGCTCATGTCTTCTTCTTTCTTTTCCAACTGAACAATCCGACGTTCAAACCGTTTCAAATCCGCGGCTACTTTATTTACATATTTCTTAACATTGGCTACGGTTTGAATCATTTGAGAAGTGGTCAACGCTTCGTCAAGTTTTTCCATTATACTCTCCTGAATATACTCAAAGAAAGTATCGGCATCCTCAACTGAACCTGTCTTGAGTTTCGCGGTCGCTTCTTTAGCTTCGGCCAGAAGCGCTTGCATTTTTTGAATTTCATCAGCCGCGTCAATCTTTAACCGTTTGACTGTGGCGCTGGTCGTTTTTATCGCCCGCTCCACTTTGGCAATGCGGCGGTTAATCATCTTTAACGCTTCAGGCAAACGCGCCAGCATCTCCAACCGAGGCAGGGCGTCATTTAAGTTTTCGCCTAACTCTGGCAGTTCATCCATAATTTCTTTGACTTCATCATAAGTCTTGGCTTGTTTGGCCCGCGCTATCAAGTCTTTAGCCTTAACCACTAAATCCTTGACCGCAGGGTCAATCGCCACGCCTTGTTTTTCCACCTTTTTGACTCTAGCGTCAACCGAACTCAAAAATCTTTCAAATTGTTTCACGCTATTTTTCATATCGCGCAAAGCTTGTTTTTGAAATTTTTCATCGCGTTCCGGTTCACTTACCCGCCCCTCTTCTTGAGCGTCTTGCAGGGCAAAGCGCAAATCCTCCATATCATCATAAATCGCCGACATCTCTTCTTTACGAGTCATCACATCAACAACCACTATCTTGTTTATCTCTTCTCTGACCGTGGCGATCTTAGCTAGCATGGTTTCATCTTTCAATCGTTTAAAAACCCGCTCCATGGTCTTTAACTCCTGCAACAAGTTTTGTTTTTCCACTTCAAAACGCAGTCCTTCCATTTCATTATAAATCGTTTGTAGAGCTTCGCTGTATGCCGTCCGGGAGGCTGCCGTCAAACTATTTACTTTTTCTCTCAAAGCGATAATTCTGGCCAACAATGTCTGTTCTTTCAAGGGCTTGAAAACTCGTTCCATATTCCTTAATTCCTGCGTTAAGTTTCTCTTGTCTTGCTTAACCTCGCTGGCTGAGACCAGTTCGTTTGTTTCTTCAACGGGCTTGGGTACCGGCTGGGGAGGAATATTTTGGCCACAACCGCCCACCGGGGCGCACCAGCCATTCTTGACGCCACTCGGATCTTTACACCAAACGTTGCCTTTGTTTAGACAAGTAGATATCTCATCTTCTTTGGGACACTGATCAGCGGATTTAACCATTGAACCATTGGGGCAAGTATAAGTCGCCGCACAGCTTGAGCCTGTCACAACTCTGCTGCCGTCCGGACATTGCGTGTAGATTGGTTCTGGAATTGGCACAGGCGTCGGCACGGCTTTTTTAGGACAACCGGTGAGAGTGGCGGAAGAATTTAGGCCGTCGGGACAAGTCATCTGGCCGGCTGTCGGCGTGGCGCCGCACACATTGAAACTGCACCAACCGCTTGAAGAGCTATAAGCGCTGACCGTGCTGGTGCACCAATTATATCCCCGCTTCTTACAATCTGTAGCGTTAGAAGGCATGGCTGGACAAATAGAATCGTTTCTGACTTGCGAATTATCCCAACAAGTCATATAACCCGGTTTGGACGCAATGGGACATTTTTGCGTGGCCATATTACACCAACCCAGCATGGTATAGGATGTGCTGTAAGAACTTTCATTCTTACACCATAGACCGCTATAAGTTTCACAATCTGTTTGTGTATTCGGCCAGGTGAATGTGGGGGCCGGTGTTGGAGGTGGAGTGGGTGTCGGTGTGGTGGTTGGGGTAGTAGGAGTCGGATAAGGGGTTGGAGTTGGACTTGGAGGAGTATAAGTACCGGAACAAGTCATACCTGTTGAAGTGCACCAACCTGAACCGCCATATTGACTGGTGCACCAACTGCGGCTCTTGGCTTCACAGGTGGCTTTATCATTTATCGGACAACTACCGGGCATAGAATTACACCAGCCTGTCCCGCCGCTGTATGAAGGCGGGCACCAGTCCCCGTTCTGCGTTTTACAATCAGTCTCAGTATAGGCCGGGCATTTTTCCGTGGCCGATGAAGTGCACCAGCCTGAACTGGTATAACCGGAGGCGCTGGGTTGCGACGTACACCAACTCCGACCCTTGGCCGTACAAGTTGCCTGGTCATTGATGGGGCAAGACGAAGGCGGGGTGGCGCACCAACCGCCGCTACTGGAAGCATAGGCGCACCATTCGCCGCTTTGAGCCGAGCAACTGGCCGAATCATAAGCCGGACAAGCGGTAGTGCCATAAGAACACCAGCCGGTGGCACCGTCGGAATTTTTACACCATTTGCCGTTGGCGGTAGAACATTGTGTTTGTTGGTCCTGCTGATAAGTACTGCTGTACGGGCAACTGTCAGTACACCAACCAGTGGAAGCGGCCGTGCCGGGAGAAACGCACCAAGTTTTGCTTTGCGCCGTACAATCCGTTTCGGTATAGGCTGGACATTTTTCCGTGGAACTGTAAGTACACCAGCCAGTGCCACCGGATTGCGGCGTACACCAACTACGGCCTTGAGACGTACAAGTTGCCTGGTCGTTTATTGGACAAGTTGAGGGTGGGGTGGCGCACCAGCCGGTACCGCCGGAAGTATTAGCGCACCATGTACCGCTCTGGGCGGAACAACTGGCCGAATCATAAGCCGGACACTGATACGTAGTAGAGTTAGAGCACCAACCGGACACGCCATCAGAGTTCTGACACCATTTATATCCCTGGCTGACGCAAGAGGCCGAGTCATTCGTGGTCTGCGCGGAGGCTTGACCGGCTAAAAAAAGAACGACAAAAAACGCACCCACAAATAAGGCGAACAGTCGTGTTCCGTATTTTGATAATTGCATATTTTTAGTTAAATTTTTAATAAATTATCCACATTGTTATATTTTATCATAAAAGCCCTTAAAACATCAAACCCAAAAGTAACCAAAACATTATTGCCAAATCATTTTTAAAATATGGCGCGTCCACGAGGCCGTGGATTAGAATTACAGTCATCGCGGCTAAAAGCGCCAACATCAGCCCCTGATTTCTGATTCCTAATTCATCATTCCTTGTTCTTTTTATTCCCAGTCTATAAAAATTCAAAACCAACAACAGAAAACCGGCTAAACCGGCGAGCCCTGTCTCCGTCCAAAAATTTAAAAATAAATTATGCGGATAAAGATAAATCTCGGCCCAATTTAAAATATGATATGGTTCAACCGCGCTCTGATAACCGGCGAGCCCCGCGCCAAAGATAGGACGCGCCCGCAACATTTCCACTGTTTCGCCCCACATATTCAAACGCAATTGACCCGAACGGCCACGCAATAAAACCTCTTGACTCAACGGTTCCCTAAAAGAAGTAAACGGCACTATCAAAAAAAATAACACGACCACACCGACTGCCCAATAACGAGTTTTTTTATAAATCAAGCCGGCCAGCGCCGCCACTGTCGCCAACGCTAAAAGCGCGCCGGCGGATTGGGCAAAAATAATCGCCAGTAAAAAAGAGCCAAGAGCAAGGAGCAAAGAGCAAGCGATGAAGAACATTTTTTGGTTTTGTTCTTTGTTCTTTGTTCTTTGTTCTTTTAAAACCTTAATCAATAAGTATATACAAAATGGGACAATTGGCGCCAAATACAGCGCCACCGCATTCGGATAACCAAAAACACTCGTTACCCGCCGGGTGGCTTCGGCCGCCCAAAATGGATTAGGAATGAGCCAGCCGGTAAACTTTTGAATCACGGCGAAAATTGCCACGGGCAGAGCGCCCAAAACCAAACCCAAGATAATTTTTTCCGCCTCAACGCGGTTTTTCACCGTTGTGACCAAAACCAAAAAGAAAAGCGCCGGCTCAATAAAGTAAGCCTTCCAAATCCCCAAAGCCGCCCGCAGATCGGGCGAGACAAAAACCGCCACAGTCGCCGCCAACAAAAACAGCCCAATCGCCGCGCGCCATTCGCGATAATTTTTGAGATTTGAGATTTGAGATTTGAGATTTTTTCTGCCGCTCTTAATTAACCAAATTGCGGCAGAAATTAGTATCATCCCCTCCAAAACGGTGAGGGGAATTCCTAAAATCTCAAAACGAATTAAATAGCTGGGCAAAAAAGCGGCGATCAAAATTAATCCCCACAATAAATTACGAGAGGCTAGATAAAAAAAACAGGCAAAGAATAAAATTAGCAAAACTCCCAGCAACATAACTTAACTTTTTTTAACCATCTCCAAAACCATCTCTTTAGTAATGCCCTTGGTCAGATACAATACGACGAAATAAATTATGACGGCAATCAGACAAATAAATATTATATGAAGCGCGGGTAAAAGGCTGATAATTATGACCATTAACACTGAAGCCAGCAAACTCTTTAAAAAAATTGAACGTTGCGGCCAGGCGCCAATAACTTTAAAAACTGTGATAAAAGTGGCGACCGCGATAAAAACTTCGGAGAAAACCGTCACCCAGGCCGCGGCCAAAGCGCCATAACGCGGTATCAATATAATATATCCGGCCAAAGAAAGAGTGGCATCCAGCACATACCACCAAATAATCGCCCGTTGTTTGCCCACGGCAATAACCGCATGGGCCGAAACCGCGGCCAAAAAAATCGCCGCCGAGGCCAAAAGTAAAACTTGTAAAAATACGCCGGAATCCGCAAACTCGGCGCCGGCCAAAAATATCATTAAAGGTTTGGCCAGATAAACGCCACCAAAAACGGCGGGCAAAGCCAGCAAAAACATCATATCGTAAGCGCGGCGAAAATAATGCTTAAAAGTTTCCTTATCCCCCGCGCTCCAAGCAAAAGTCAAAAGCGGCAACATAATACCCATAAACATGGCCGGCACGGTAGTCAGAACGTCAATAATTCTATAGGCCGCGCCGTAAAGACCAACCTCTTGCTGGGTCCGCGCCAAAGAAAGCACTAAAATATCCGCTTTCAAATAGATTAAATTAAAAGCAATGGAGATGGCCACCGGCCAGCTGCGTTTAAAAATTTCTTTATAGACCAGCCAAGTTACTTCCCAACGAAGATGAATCAAACGCTTGGCCGCGTACCATAACCAAAAAAATTGGGTAACATTGGCCAACACGCTCATGGCCAAAATCGGCAGGAGACTCCATTTTTGCCAGACAACTAAAATATAACCGACCAAAATTATAAACCGGCCGATGGCGTCGCCCCAGGCCACCTTTTCCATCCGGAGATGTTTTTGATAAAAACCGACGAAAATATTCTGCAGGGTGGTGGCGTAAAAAGATAAAGACAAAACTAAAACACCCCACTTGATAATAGCGGGATAAGGAAAAAACCAAACCGAAACGCAAGCGGCGCCAAAAAAAATGCCGGATAAAATCAGCCGGAAACTGAAAAGGTTGGCCAAAAGTTTTTCTTCATCAGCGCCCGGTTCAGCCAGCATCTGGGCGGTAATCAACGTCAGGCCAAAATCCGAAAGGATGCCAAAAAACTGCAAAAAAGTAAAAACCGTGGTGTACCAGCCAAAACCCTCTTGACCTAAATAACGGGTAACGGCGGCCAAAGCCACAATACCAAAAAGCGTAGAAAAAACCCGGCCGATAAGTTGTATAACAGTATTACGCGCCGCTTGGGGTAAAGACATATTGATTGTATTTTAGCATTTTAAAGCAAATTATTCAATATGTCCAGATACTATTTTGCGCGGCCGCGAAAGATAGTATCTGTAACTATAAAAAATATTCCAAATAAAAAAGAGGCTGGTTAAGGCCTCTTTGGGTTCCATGTCGCTAGTCCGACGGTCCTCCATCGTGGGGTGAGCAACAACCGCCACCTGAACGGCGCGCGCCCCCCTGTCGCTTGGTGGCGAATCTTTGCTTGTCTCGCTCATTTGAAGTTCCGAGAATGTATCCAACTAATACGCAAAAACCGCCATAAAGAAGTACTACAAAAAGCGAAGCCATTTACGCACCTCCTAATTTGGGTTAAAGAACGACTGGCGTTACCTTAACACAAAATAAGCACCTTGTCAACTCCCATAAAATGACTTATTATTAGAGTGTTGCATGACATATTTTTCTGTCATTCCCGACCACGATCGGGAATCCAGCCTGCCTGTCCGGTAGGCAGGCGATTAGGCGACTGGATCCCCGCGTTCGCGAGGATGACAAACCTGCCTACCGGTAGGCAGGTCGGTGGCGAAAATAACATTGGATGGAATTTTTCAACAGTCTCATTATCATAAACAAATGACCTCAAAAGCGTCTAAAATCCAGCTACTTGCCTTATCCGCACTGATCAGCGGATTTTTATTGATGCCCGACCCAGTCCTCTCGGCCAAGCGTCAAATCCTGCCTGATTATAAAGCGGAAAAGTACTCTAAAATAACCGAAGTGGAGATGGTGACGGGCGAATTGAAAAAAATCAAAGTCGGATTTTACAACCGTGGCGGCTACAACTGGCGACGGACCAACAAAAATTATATCTCTCTCTATGCTTATAATCCCAAAAACCGCAAAAGCGTGTTTTATAATTCTAAATGGATTAACCAAAAACAGCCGGCCAAGCTCAAAGATTCTTTAGTCGGCCCCAACAGCCTGGGTTATTTTGAAATCTACTTGCAGGCGCCTAAAAAACCCGGCGTTTACAAAGAAACTTTCGCCATCGCCGCCGAAAATAAAATCTGGGTGCCGGGTGGCCAATTTGAACTGACAATTACAGTCAAAGAAAGAGAATTAACCGATGTTGATGACGGCAGCGGTGGTACCGAAATAGAACCGCCGCTGTCCTCCACAGAGGACGCCCCCCCCCCCCACCCCCCACCCCCCCCCCCCCCCCCACAGCTGAGGCTATTAAACAAGGGCCCCCGGGTTTTTAAAACAAATAAAA
>CAZQSS010000007.1:27167-33024 GCA_964596405.1 uncultured Gammaproteobacteria bacterium
CGAAGGTGACCGTACGTCGCCCCTACCCATTCACCCCGACCCCGCCCGCTCCCCCGCCCACCGACCTCCAAGCTGTCCGTCTTTCCAAGATGGAACCGTTGGTTTTAAAACCAAATGAAGAAAAGACCGTCTCGGTGCTGTATATGAATGTTGGCAAACCGGCGTGGAAAAAACGCGCTTTAATTTTAAATAATATTGTCGTGGCGACAACTGGCGGCGCCGCGGCTTCCTTTACGACGCCAGACTGGATCAGTCCGGATAAAATTCTCCAATTTGACACCGGCGAAGTCAAATCCGGCCAAACGGAAATTTATTCCATTCCCCTAAAAGCGCCAGCTACTTATGGCATCTATACCATTCACTTTCAATTGGTGGTTAATGACGAAACTATTGAAGGCGGCGGCTTGGATTTGCCGATAACTGTTACTGACGACGGCAGTCTGGTCGCGCCCACGGCTGATATCGTCCCGCCCGATATCATGAAAGAACCGAAAATTAAAATCGGACTATACACCACCGAGAACCCGATAGAGTTTATCTCGGAATCTTTTTACAAAGCCACGGATGCGAACGGGCAAGATTTTGGTCTGATTGCTGCCGGTGAAAAAGCCAGTATCAGTTTTAATGAAGAAACCGGACTTTATACTTTAGTTCTCCCTGCCAAAACTGTGGAGACGACTTCATCAATCCGGATTGTGCCGATTCAAGAAAGCAGTATTTTTATCCTGGCCAATTACAACAACCGGCCGCGCTGGAATTTGGATTTGAATGATAACCAATTCCGCGGCGGGCTGGAAGTGCGTTATGCCCCAACCGGCTACCTCTGGGTCATCAATGATCTTTTAATGGAAGATTATTTAAAAGGTTTAGCCGAAGCCAACAACGTTTCGCCGCCGGAGTTTTTAAAAGCTTTGATGACGGCGGCCCGCAGTTATGCCAACTATCATTTGAATAATCCAATCAAACACCAAGCCGGCGGATTTATTTTGGATTCGGAAAACGACCAGGTTTACCGCGGTTATGGCCAAGAAAAACGCGCGCCCAATATCGCGGCGGCTGTGGAAGCGACGCGCGGCATGATTGTCACTTACAAAAGCGAACCGGTCGTCACGCCGTTTTTTGGCCGCTCCTCCGGCCGCACCCTATCTTTTAAAGAAGTCTGGGGCGTAAACAAACCCTGGCTGGTTTCGGTTAAAACTCCTTATGATAAAGGATACAAACGTTGGGGACACGGCGTGGGCCTGTCCGCCCAAGACGCCATCGGCCGCGCCAAGCGCGGCGCCAACTGGGATGATATTTTAAAATACTACTATCGCGGAACGGAATTGCAGAATATGTATTAAACTGTCTTAACCCCTCCGACATCAACCCCACCTCGCCTCCCCTTTCCAAGGGGAGGAACTAAATCGTTTTTTTCCCTCCTTGGAAAGGAGGGGCTGGGGGAGGTTGACCGTGGAGGAATAAAAAAAACGGCGGAGGTTAATCCGTCGTTTTTGAGTTGGTTCAAAGCTCAATTGTTTCTTTGTGTCCGCCCAGTTTATAAACATGATACCAGCAAACAATCGCTTCCACTATGGTTAAGCCGCTTATGAGAATAAAAATGAAGCCTAGACTGGTACCCCTTGCTTTAAACATTAAAATGAACACAATAATAGCTACGACCGAAACGATTACAGAAATAAAAATGAGCTTCACGGTTTCCAAGATCATTGCTGCCTTCATCGTCATTCTCCTTTCGCTTCAGTTTTTTCGCCTTGGCCTAACGGCGGCGTTGGAGGACGCGGAGTGGTCGGCATCCGATTGACACCGCCCTTCTTCACAGTCCCTTCGACGAGATCGTCATAAGGTAATGCTTCTTTTTTGGCGGCCATTTTCTCTTCAAATTCCCGATCTTTGGCAAACAAATAGAACATCACTCCGGCTGTAAAAATCAGACCGATTGCCCCGCCATAAAGCGTGGCAAGATGATTAACATCTTTCGCGTAAGAAGTAAGAACAAGCAAGACAACAGACATTAATACATAAAACGCTGCCAGTATCTTCATCTCTGCCTCCTCCTATTAGTTGTTGCGTGACCAGGGCGAATTGTTTATGTCGCCGGGACGAATCTGCGGCACGGTTTGGTAATAGCGGATGACGAGCGCCACACCGATTAACTGGACAGTGGCAACGATTATACTCACTAGAGCAGTCAGGTATTTCCCATCCGAAAAATGAAAGACAGCCGCCACCAGCAGGGCGAAGAAAAAGATAACGCTCGTCATGGTCAAACCAATGCCCATCGCTTTGGCCATCGCTACCCTCCATCCAGTTCTTTTGGATACCAGTGGCAAACGCCAGTGCCGACGGCGACCAGCATCGAAATGATGACCCAGCCCAAAGAGGCGGCCTTATCGCCCTGACTGTAAGTGTGGAACGCGGCGCTAATCGTGCAAGCCAGAAGCAGACAGCCGACAAGGGCGGCTAAAAACTTACTCATCTTTGCCTTCTTTGGCGTCTTTTTCAGCCTTAAGCTGCTGCCAAACCTGATGAACACGAAAGCCGAAATAGACGGCTACGACGGCGTAGAAAACAACAAACCAGTAGTGGTCATCCACCCCAGTTACCGCCCGCTGCACCGACGTGACCGCAAAAACAATCACAAAAATCGTCCCCATCGCCATCAGCAACAACCGAAATGAATACCTCATCGCCTTCTCCTTATTGTTTGGGTTTAAAAAGAACGGCCTCTGCTATTCTTTTTTAGCACAAATTTTGATTTTAGTCAAACTTCCGCGCTGTCATTCCCGACCATGATCGGGAATCCAGCCCGCCCTCGACTGGATCCCCGCATTCGCGGGGATGACATCGTGTGGTGTCTTTCAACGGCCCATATCAGTCAAATTTCTTCTCTTCGTCGGCTCTGACAATGTGATGCTTTCGGTCTTCTTCGGCCAGCCTCACAATTTCTTCACGAATATGGTGCGGGTTGGGCACGTTGCGGAAAATAAAATTTCCCGATTCGCCGGCGGTCTGAACATAGACATTGCCATAATTAAACATGGTGGCAAACATGCCGTTGCATTCCGACTTAACATCCTGGACGCGGTATAAATCCAACTCGGCAATGGTGCGGCCAAAAAGCCCGGACTGACGAATATCTACCACACGATCGTTGGTGATAATCCAAAGATCCAAATAATAATCGTTAAAAGCGGTATAAAAAAACATCCAAATTGAAAGGGCGTAAACACCGCCGAGCAAAACCAAAACGGGGTACCAAACCGGATCTTCAAAAACCAGAGGAAAAACCTCTTTCAGCAAAAAATACATCACCACTTCTATCCCGACCAAAATCAAAAAGATAATCACATATGGCACAAAGGTGACAAAGTCGCGCCGTAAAAGATAAATAATTCTTTCGTAAATTTTTTTGTGAATTGATGAGCTATACGACATATTTTAGAATGAATTTTGGAAGACTGAATAATTATTGAGAAGACTTAGCGGCTGCTGCCAATCCGCGCCACCCAGCAAATTATACGAGATAAAAATAATATAAGCCGCGCCGCCCAAAAAGAAAAAAGTCATAATAAAACCCGTCAGGCTGGGTGTGGTATAAACCACCAGGTGATAAAGATTAATCAAAAAGAAAATAACATAAATCAGCGCGAACAACGCGACGGGGATAAAGAGATAAGAGAGAGGAATAGTGAGAGACATAGTATTTTAAGTTCAAAGTTCAAATGCCAAAGTTCAAATCAATATCTAAAGCTCTAACTTCAAATTTTTGACATTGGAATTTTTACCCGCCTACAGCCTGCCTGCCGGTAGGCAGGGCGGATTGATTTGAACTTTGACATTTGAAATTAGTTAATCAAGCTGTTCTGTCTAGTGGGTGGCTCCAGGCCCAAATGTTTGTAAGCCTGGTCGGTGGCCACGCGGCCGCGCGGTGTGCGATGAATAAAACCCTGTTGGATCAAAAACGGCTCGTAAACGGTTTCTATGGTTTCAATTTCCTCAGCCGTGGCCGCGGCCAAAGTGTTTAAACCCACCGGCCCGCCGTTAAATTTTTCAATCATCACTTTTAACATCTGGCGATCCACCCGATCTAGCCCCAAAAAATCTATCTCTAACAAATCCAAGGCTTCTTTTACTTTATTATCATCAATTAAACCCGTGCCTTTTACCTGCGCGTAATCGCGCACCCGTTTGAGCAAACGATTGGCCACGCGCGGCGTGCGCCGCGCCGAAGCGGCAATCAAGGGCGAAGCGGTTTCATGTAAATCCACCGCCAAAATGCGGGCATTACGTTTCACAATTTCTTCTATCTCGTTATTTTCGTAAAAATCCAGATGATACGTGGCGCCAAACCGATCACGCAATGGCCCGGAGATCAAACTGATTTTGGTGGTGGCGCCGATGAGAGTAAACTTATTCAAATCCATCCGCAGAGTGCGCGCGCCCGGCCCCTTGCCAATAATAATATCCAAAGCGTAATCTTCCAGCGCCGGGTAAAGTGTTTCTTCAATGGATTTGTTCAACCGATGAATTTCATCAATAAACAAAATGTCGCCCGGTTCCAAGCTGGTTAAAATCGCGGCCAAATCCCCCACTCGCTCCAGTGCCGGACCGGAAGTCACTTTAATACTAGCGCCCATTTCTCTAGCGATAATGTGCGCCAACGTAGTTTTACCCAAACCCGGATTACCGTAAAGCAGAACGTGCTCGGCCGCCTCATGGCGCTGTTTGGCCGCTTCCAAAAAAATCTGTAAATTCGCTTTGATTCTTTCTTGGCCGATAAAATCCGCCAGGCTCCGGGGCCTAAGCGTCATATCCAAAACCGCCTCTTCTTCCTTTAATTCCGGATTGATAATTCGCTCTTCAGTCATACCCAGTAGTATTTCCGCGCTTATTTTTGTAATCGCGGTGACTTAAATTATAGTAACATCTTAACCATTAAAAACTGTTTCTGCTGATTAGCCCAGTATTGAACGAAGTTCTAGCGCGGAAGCACTACTGGGCATATTCATATAAATTGTAGCAAAAAAGGGCCTCTTTTACAAGAAGCCCCCTGTTTTAAAGAACGCTGACCCAAAGAAATATCCACAAATGATTGAGACACAAAAACACCTCAATCGCAAACCAGGCTATGACCACTCCGTATCGTTGCCTGTGAAACATATAGGTCGCGACGAGGGCGAAAAATATGCCCATAGCAACGTGGAAAAGAAGCCATCTTTCCAAACCGTGTTGAGACTGGACAAGGCCGGGAATAAAATTGCCTTCAGTTACGATCTTGCGGGAAAGCTCAAAATAAGTTGCCACCCCATCAAAGATGGTCAAAATCAGCGCCACCACCAACATGATCATTGGCCAACGTTTCATTTTATCCTCCTTGTTTACCCAGCTTTGCGGCGGGTGGATTAGTTTTAAAGAACTGTTAGGTTCTCTTTACCTTAGTCTAAAAAGAATAAAATGTCAACCCCAGCCGCCTTGATGGTTATTTACAGATAAAACATCAAACCACGTTTTTCTTTATTGCGTGGCTGGAATTTGCCAATTGGGCCTGAACAGGCGGCGGGGTCAACCCCCCTCAAACAAAAAAGACCTCGGTTTCGAGGTCTTTGGTTGTGTTAACGATATTGTCTTAAAGCCAGGGTTCGTGAGCCAACACACACGAGACAGACTGCCATTACAGCTGCCATTATGGGATGGCCGGCCAAGAAATCGGTGACTACTACCGCCACTAAAACAACCGTCAAAGATAAAGAAGTGTAAAACATGGCTTTGTAGTTACTGTTTCTGGCAAACGTCATCTCTGCGATTACCAAAACAATCAACAGAATGGACAGAATCATTTTTCCTCCTCTTTTGG
>CAZQSS010000008.1:0-32913 GCA_964596405.1 uncultured Gammaproteobacteria bacterium
TGCGTAAAAGAATCGCCAAAAGTTCGGAGTCCTTCAAATTCTCGGCTCCTTTCGCAATAAGCTTTTCTCTCGGTCTATCTGATTTTGGCAAATCTTTTATCTTCATCCAATTATCTTTTGATTATTTAATGGGCCTGTCGCCGAATAAGCAAATGTTCAATTTTGTCATTCTGAGCGAAGCGAAGAATCTAGATATTGGCTTAAAATTCAACGATTGAGATCCTTCACTTCGTTCAGGATGACATTTGGCGATAGTCCCTTAATGGCTAAAACACCGTGCTACCCAACGGCTCAACGGGTTGAGCCGTTGAGGTGGAGGCTCTTAACACGCCCCTGACTATCCTTTAAGAAATAAACGCGTTCTTCATCGCTTCTTCGCATTTGCAATCGCGGCATTCGGGCAAGGTGGAAATCATTTCAAATAACAGTTTCATTAATTTTTCATTGTTTTCTTTAAAGACTCTGGCCACTTGGCTGGCGTCAACCGGTTTTATCTCCGGATTGCCTTCTAACCCCGCGTCATAATCAGTCACAAGCGCAATGCCCAAGTAGCACATATCCAACTCGCGCGCCAAAATCGCCTCCGGATACTGGGTCATATTAATAACATCCCAACCCATACTGGAAAACCAGCGCGATTCGGCTTTGGTGGAAAAACGCGGGCCTTGAATAACCACCACCGTGCCTTTTTCATGAACCGGGATACCGAGTTTGGCGCAGGAACTAATCGCGACTTTGGCCAGCTTATCACAATACGTTTCGGCGGCGGAGATGTGGGCGACCCGCCCAAAGCTAGCGCATTGTGGCGGGCAGGCTCCCGGGCCTTCGTGAAAAGTATCATAACGATTTTGGGTGCGGTCAACAAATTGATCCAAAATCACAAAATCACCCGGCTTGATGTCCGGCTGAAGCGAACCGACAGCGCATGGCCCAATCACCTGGTCAACGCCCAGCTGTTTTAACGCCCAAAGATTGGCGCGATAATTAATTTTGTGCGGCGGCAAAGTATGCCCCACGCCATGGCGCGGCAAAAAAGCGACTTTTTTGCCCTGATATTCCCCCACCATAATCGGCGCCGATGGCTCGCCATACGGTGTTTTAACTTTTTCCTCTTTTACATTGTCCAGAAATTTGTAAAATCCCGAACCACCAATCACCCCCAACATAAGAATTAAGAATTAAGTAAATTAAGGACTAAGCGCGAGTTTAGTAAACTAATAATTCTTTTACCTCGTATCCTTTTAACTTTTCTTTGCCATTTAAGAAAGACAGGCCGATGAGAAAACTGATGCCGATAATTTCCCCGCCGAGTTTTTGAACCATTTTGACGGCGGCGGCCATGGTGCCGCCGGTGGCGAGCACATCATCAACAATTAAAACTTTCTGGCCCGGAACGACAGCATCTTCGTGCATTTCCACCACATTACTGCCGTATTCCAAATCATAGGATTCGCTAATGGTTTTATACGGCAATTTGCCTTTTTTGCGCACCAAAGCCACGCCCGCGCCCAATTTGTAAGCGACGGCGGTCGCCAATAAAAATCCCCGCGCGTCAATCGCCACCACCACATCAATTTTTTTGCCTTGATACGGCGTTGCCAGTTCGTCAATCATTTGTCTAAAGCTGGCCGCGTCCTGAAGCAATGGCGTAATATCTTTAAAATTCACGCCCGGTTTGGGCCAATCCGGAATGTTCCGGACTTTTGATTTCAGATCCATATTTACTTTAAATCTTTAATCTTTTTGAGTTCACTTTCTTTTTCCGAGCGTTTTTTCACTTCTACCGAATCTTTAGCCAGGGTTTTTTCACTGACAATAATACGGGTGGGCATACCCATCAAATCCGCATCGGCAAATTTTACGCCGGCCGAAACTTCCCTATCGTCCATCAAAACATCCTTGCCGCTCTTGACCAGTTGATCGTGAATTTTTTTAGCCTGAGCCATAACATCTTGGCTGTCACCCAAAACCAAAAAATGAATGTCAAACGGCGCGATACTTTCGGGCCAAATAATCCCCTGCTCGTCGTGATGAATTTCTACCACTGTGCCCAAAACACGCGACGGCCCGATGCCATAACAACCCATAATCACATCCTGCTTTTTGCCTGCCGAATCGGTAAACTGCAACTTCATGGGGGTGGTATATTTTCTATAAAGTTTAAAGATATTACCCACCTCAATTGATTTGCCTTCAACAATTTTTTCGCCGCACGAGGGACATTTATCGCCCAATTGGCCTTTGAAAATTTCTTTATTCTGGGCGAAATCGCGATTCGGACAATAAAAAACCGTGTCTTCGCCATAAGGCGTGAGTACCTGAAATTCGTGCGAATATTCTTTGCTGAATGATCCGCCGGAGGCTTCCACCACCAAAGCGTCCAATCCACAACGTTCAAAAACCCGCTGATAGGCCAGCTTGGCTTTTTCATAATAATCCAACATATCCTCTTCGGTAGAATGAAAACTGTATAAATCCTTCATGCTGAATTCACGGCCGCGCAAAAGGCCGGATTTGGCGCGGGGTTCATCGCGAAACTTATCCTGAATCTGATAAAGATAAATAGGCAAATCTTTGTAAGAATTTACGCGCTTGCGGACAATATCCACAATAATTTCTTCGTGAGTCCAACCCAGGCCGTATTCTTTGTCTTCGTGGCCTTTGAATTGAAACATCACTTCCTTGCCCGGGTCGATCCAACGGCCGGTCTCTTCCCAAATGGCCTTGGGGTGAAGCGCCGGCATCAGCACTTCTTGCCCGCCGATAGAATTCATTTCTTCGCGGACAATCCGTTTGACTTTATCCAACACGCGCAGGCCCAGTGGCAGATAGCTGTAAGCGCCGGCCATTAATTTATCAACAAAGCCGCCGCGCAACAAAAGCTCCGCGTTGCGGCTGACTTCGTCTTTGGGAACTGATTTTAATGTTTTTCCAAAAAGTTTTGATTGCATCATAGGCATGATTCGAATCTACGAATTTCGTGAACGAATCTATCCCGCAAAAGCGGGATCCCGACTTCCTTATCTTTAAATGATTTTGGTGCGTCGGGACAAATTGGATTCGTGATATTCGCAGATTTGTATATTATATTTGTTGATTTGTATCATTTTATTTAAGCAGTTTAATGGCTTCTTCCAAAACGACATCTTTCGGCAACAGATCTTCATCTTTGGGAGTTGAGGTGGCTGAAGCATCTGGCAAGGTCTTAGATGTAGTCCCGACGCTTGAGGTCGGGACGCCCTCTGTGGAGGGCGGCGGTGTAATAACTTTATCCGGCGTAATGCCGTTTTTATTTATTGAACGACCGTTGGGCGTTAGCCATTCGGCAATGGTGATTTTCAAACCCGAACCATCCGTCATTTGTTCATAATCTTGCACCGAACCCTTACCAAAGGTCTTTTCACCGACCACGATCGCTTTGCCGTAGTCCTGAAGAGCGCCGGCTACAATTTCGGAAGCGCTGGCCGAACCCTGATTGACCAACACGGCGGTTTTGATATCAGCCAAACGATGCTTGCCGTTGGAAACATAATCTTCTTGATGGCCGTCGTTGAATTTTTCCAAAACAATCGTGCCTTGGGGTATCCATTCACTGGCTACTCGTACGCCCGTGTCTAAAAATCCGCCCGGATTATTACGCAGATCTAAAATTAAAGCGCGCGGATTCTTTAAACCTATCTGCCGCACGGCCTGTTCAAATCCTTCGGCCGTGTCTTCGGCAAAACTGGATATTTTAAGATAAGCGATGTCGTCGTCCATCATTTTCCAAGTGACGCTTTTAACCACGATCGTGTCGCGAATAATAGTCACATCTCGAGGCGCGCCGGCGCCGGCGCTTAAAACAATCAACTTGACCGGCGTGCCTTTGCGGCCGCGAATTTTATTAACGACTTCATCCAAAGACAAACCATAAACTTCTTTGCCGTCAACCGCTAAAATCTTATCCCCGGCTTTGATGCCCGCTTTTTCCGCCGGCGATTCCGGCAGAGGCGCCACCACAATCACGATGTCTTTCTTCATGCTCAATTCCGCGCCAATACCCGAAAAAGACCCGGCCAAATCCTGATTAAATCGCGTGGCTTTAACCGGCGGTAAAAACACCGTGTAGGGATCACCCAGCGAAGACACCATGCCGGCAATAGCGCCGTAAAACAGATCGCCGTCTTTAACCGGCTTGTTAACATATTTTTGCTGGATTTTATTCCAAACATCCCAAAACATTTTAAAATCAACCGTTTTAATCTCCGGCATCATGTCTTTGTTAAGAATACTGACAATGGGCGGTGGTGCTTCAAGGTTTGTCGCCCCGGCCGACCGGGCGTTAACATTGCCCCAAACAAAACCCAAACTAAAAGCCGTGGTAGTTAAAACAACAGCCACACCGACAAAAATGTAACGATGCCGTTTGCCATGATTGTGTATTGATTCTCTAAAAATGATTTTTAATTTTTCCATAGATATGATTCGAATCTACGAATTTTGTGAACGAATCTATCCCGCAAAAGCGGGATCCCGACTTCCTTATCTTTAAATGATTTTGGTGCGTCGGGACAAATTTGATTCGTAACATTCGTCAGGTCATCCGACCTGACGCCCGGTCGAATGACTGGGCGTAGATTTGTATATTATATTTGTTGATTTGTATCATAATGAACTAATTTTAGCGCCGAGGTTTTGTAATTTTTTATCAATGGCTTCGTAACCGCGATTTATAATTTCACTTTCATTAATGATGGTTTCGCCCTGAGCAACCAGGCCGGCAATGAGAAGGGTGGCGCCGGCGCGCAAATCAAAACTTTTTATCTCCTGGCCGTAAAGCGGGGTGGGGCCGGTAATCAGCACCCGGTGCGGATCGCAGATAACGGCATTGGCGCCCATTTTTACCAATTCATTGATATAACCCAGGCGACCTTCATACAAAGGATCGTGAATCAAACTGGTCCCCTGGCACTGGGTGGCCAAAACGCCAAAAAGCGCTTGCAAATCGGTCGGCAGGCCGGGATACGGCAAAGCCTGAAATTTAAAAGATTTTAAAGAAGTGTAAGGATTAACAGTCAATGAATCGCCACTGACTTCGTGCGGCACACCAATCCGTTTTAAAAGCGCCAACACGCTTTCCAAATGTTCCGGCACTACCGGATTAATTTTTACCGTACCGCGCGTGACGGCGGCGGCCACGGCAAAAGTGCCGATTTCAATCTGATCCGGAATCAAAGTATGTTCGGTGCCGCGCAATTTGGCCACGCCCTGAATTTTTAGCGTGTGCGTGCCCGCGCCGTGAATTTGCGCGCCCATCCCGATTAAAAAATTAATCAAATCTTCAACGTGCGGTTCGGCCGCGGCCATTTTGATAATTGTTTCGCCTTTAGCCAACACCGCGGCCATAAGAGCGTTTTCGGTAGCCGTCACGGAAAATTCCGGCAAAACAATCTTCGCGCCCACCAAACCTTCAGTTTCCAACGCATAAGCGCCGTTTTCATGTTTTATGTTGGCGCCCAACTGTTGTAAAACAAAAAAATGCGTGTCCAGCGGCCGGTTGCCGATAATACAGCCGCCCGGCTCGGGCAACGAGGCTTTTTTAAAACGCGCCAAAAGCGGCGCCATAAAAAGCACCGAGGAGCGCATACTTTTAACCATTTTGCGATCCAAAGTTTTTAAATCCACCAGGTCGCACTTGATGGATAAAGAATGATCGCCCACCCACTCAACCTTGGCGCCCAGACTCTTGAGAATTTCCAGCATTTTGGCCACGTCATTTATTTTTGGCACGCGATGAATAACGCATTCTTCATCGGTCAATAAAGTGGCGGCGACAATGGGAGTAGCGGCGTTCTTCATGCCGCTGATTTCTACCTCGCCTTTAAGTTTTACACCGCCCGAAATTACAAATTGACTCATAACGAATTAGAGAATATAATCATAGTAGATAATATCATAAATTTAAAGAAAAGACAAACGCTTATGACCCCGCGACACCGCCTTATTATCCTTCTGATTTTTGTGGCGATTTTTGTCTTAATTACGCCGGCCCTGATGATGTATCTTATGGGCTATAGATATAATCTGCCGAAAAGAAAAATTGAACAGGTGGGAGTTTTGATTGCCGACACCTTGCCCAAAGATACGATTTTACGGCTAAACAACGCTCAACTGGCCAAAACCCGGCCGGCCCGCCTGGCCAGCCTTAAACCCAACTATTATCTGTTGCTGGCAGAACACGAGGGCTACTATGGCTGGCAAAAAAATATTGAAATCAAAAGCCGGGAAACTACCATTTTCTATGATATCGCTCTTTTTAAACAAAGCTCGCCAACCATACTGCAATCCGACAATATTGAAATTTTTGACCTTTCGCCCAAAGAAGATTATGTGGCCTATTTTAAAGAAAATAATCTCTGGATAAATAATTTGGAAACCGGCACAAGCGCGCCATTTTACCAATCAGCCTTCCGGATGCCGCCAGAAAGAAAAATTAAATGGTCACCCGACAATAAATTGATTCTTTTGGAAGAAAAAAAAGACGGGGCGGAGCGCGCGGTGATTATTGATTCAACCAAAAAAGAAAATCTTATCAACCTGGGCAGTTTTATCGGCCCCCGCCTGACTAATTTGGCCTGGAGCGACAACAGCGACCGGCTCTACGGCACTTTTGACAACAAACTTTACGCGGTTAACATCAAATCCCGTTCTTTTGAAAAACTGGCTCAAGACGTTGATTCTTTTGCTGTCATCGGCAGTACTGTTTTTTTAACAAAAAAAACCAGCAAAGAAACTACTGTTTATAAATATCAGCTGCTCAATATCTTTTCCGACAATTTAAGCAGGTTGGCTTCATTGCCGCCGGCCCATTACCAAATTTTGACGCAAAAAAATAATTTTCTGGCTTTAAGCAATGTCGAAGAAAACCTGATTTATCTGGCCGACTTATCAGATAGCGCCCAGCCACTCTTGCGCTTAAACGGCAAATACGCCATTTGGGGCAACGGCGCAAAAAATAATTATCTTTACTATTATGATGACTCGGAGTTGGGAATTTTTGACCCCAACACCAAACAAACATCTTTGCTTCTCCGTTACAGTAATAACATTCGCCGCGTTCTGCCCGTTCCGCAGATCCCCTACTTTATTATTCAAACAGATAAAAATATCCAAATCGGCGAACTGGATGACCGCGACCAACGGCAAATTATCACCGCTTTTGAGGGTAAAGAAATTTTCTTAACCGCCCTGGATAAAAAAGGCAAAACTGTTTATTTCACGGATAAACTCCGAAAAGGCAATAGCTTGTTCAAACTTGACATTCAATGAAATTTGTGCTATACTTAAATGTTAAATTATTAACTTCGCGTTTATGAAAACTAAAGCCTTAATTAACCTGACTGTCGCGGCTTTTGTGTTTTTAAATGTAATGAGCGTGGCTCTTGTTAATAATGCCGCTAAACAAGAACCTACATATATAGTTGTTGATGCTTGCGGCAAGGTTCATGTGGTAAAAGGCACTCCGAAACCATCTGATAAAGATGCCTGGAAATGGGATTACACCCGAGTTTGTTCTTGGGCCAAGGACAATGCTAATCGATACCGTCCATAAAAAAATATTAAAAAAGTCCTCTCCGACGTGACGTCGGAGAGGACTTTTGTGTTAGTTAGCCGTTAGCGCGGGGGCAGGACGGTTGAGAACCGCTTGATGGTCTGCTCACGTAGCGCTTTGGCCTTCGGCTCGTAGATGGCGAGCTGGGTCGGATCGGTAATATCGTTGTAGAAACGATTGCCTATACTGCCAGTAATGGTAATGGAATGTAGACGACCGTCTTTCATGTAACAGTAGGAAACGTCATTGCCGATGTATTTTTTGATGTCGATAAATTCAAGATTCTCGTAGGTTGTGTAACTGACGATGCTGGCCGATGACCAGTCCAATTCACTGGCCGAGACTGGCACACCATCTTTAAGTGTGGTAAAACCGTTGCTCATCAGACAGAACATACCGAACGTTATGGCCATGAACGCCATCACACCGACAAGCATACTGATAAGCACACCGACCACGAACTTAGCCGCTGTTTTCACTTTGGACTCCTTTACCGCCTTTGGCGATAGTTGTTGCCCGAGACCCTCGGAGCTACGGGGCCTGCCTGCCGGCAGGCAGGTTATCAAGTTCAAGGAGCGCAAACTTTTATCTCTAAATAACCTAACACAAACCCCAAAGATTGTCAACGGTTGACATCCGGAGCATCTTTCTGCTAAAGTTGAGCCATAACCATCAATTCGGCCTTTAACAACCAAGGAGGACAAAATGTGCGGTGAAGTGCCGGGCTGGATTAAAAAGGGTCGCACCGTACTGTACAAAAAGCAACGAGTGATTGTCACCGATTACTACTTTACCTGTCCTTGCGCGATTGGCCACAAAGATCATCACGAATCCGACGACCTTTTGATGCTCAAATTAAAAGGCGTCGGTGAAGTCCCCGCGTTCAAAGTGGAGCGCGACCCCAAAAACAAGCCGCCCCACAAGGTCAGAAAACAAAAAGATCCGCATCCCTCATTCAAAAAAGGCGAAGTTGTCTTTCACAGAGACAACACAAACCTAAACATCTGGAAGGAACGCGGCACGCGAGCGGTTGTAAAAAACTGCTACATTACCTGCCCGTGTGTGGAAGGCGATATATTCCACAGTCCGGGCCTTCAAACTCGGATAGTTGAACTGGAAGGCGTCGGCGAGGTTCCTTATGAAAACGTGATTAGTTATAAAGAGTATCTTGAAAAAAAACGTAGCGAACGGCGAATGAGCGCTATTTTTGGCGAAGCCGCAAGACGTGTCGCGGACGACTTCTACATTCCCACAGGCCGCCTCCACCTCACTCCCAGACGAAAACGGTCAAAAAAGAAAGGAGAAAAAATGAGTCACAAAGGGCTAATCTGCAGAAAAATGACAAAAAAGGAGATAAGACGTCTTTCTAACGCCGTTTCCAACGCCATTAAATTGGCTCTGGCCGCGATCAAAATTCGCGAGACAAGGGAAGCCTCCGAACGCCACAGGAAAAGAAAAAACAAACGAGAAAACAAACGCTAGCACACAAAACCCCAGGATCAACTCCCGGGGTTTTTATTTTTAACTAAATTTCTTATCCAATCTATTCTCTTATTCGCACGAATAAGAGAATAGTTATCTGCTCTAATTCGCGCGCCTGCCTGCCGGTAGGCAGGAATTAGAGCAGATGAATAAATAAAAAAATGACGCTTTACATCTCAATAAAAGTATTGTCGCCCAAAATCATTTTGTGAGTTTGCGGTTTGTCCAAGTGGCCGGAGACAATGGAGGTGTTTCGGCCGATGATACTGTCAACAATTTTTATTTTGGAATCGATGTCCACATTTTCAAAAATAATGGAGCGCTCTATCTCCGCGCTGCGGATTTCCGCGCCGGAACTGATGGTAGTGTGCGGGCCGATGCGGCAGGCCTCCAGCAGGCAGTTTTCCCCGATCATAACCGGCCCAAAAATCTGCGTGCCGGCTGAAATTTTACTGCCCTTGCCGATTTTTACTTTGCCTAACACCCGCGAACCGGTTTCAATCTCGCCCTCGTTTTTAAACTCTTCGGCTGGCAATTTATCCATTATCAGCTGATTGGCAATCAATAAATCATCCGGCTTGCCCGTATCCTTCCACCAACCGTCAATCTTTTCATAACCGACCGACTGGCCGTTTTTGAGAAAATAGGAATGAATGCTGGAAATTTCATATTCGCCGCGGGCGGACTTTTCAATCTGCCCAAAAGCGTCAAAAAATTTGCTGTTGTAAATATAAATGCCGGTCACGGCATAATCACTCGGCGGATCAGCCGGTTTTTCCAAAACATCAATCAGTTTGCCCGCGCTGTCAAATTGCGGCACGCCAAAACGTTCCGGATCCGGCACTTGGGCAAAAGCCAAAAGGCAATCTAATTTTTCTTTTTCAAATCGATCCACCAATGGTTTAATACTAGAAAGGACGATATTATCCGACAAATAAAATATAAACGGCTCGTCTCCCGCCCAGTCTTTAGCCAGATTAACCACATGAGCGATGCCCTGCGGGCCGCCCGTCTGCTCGTAATAATGAATTTTTACGCCCCAACGGCTGCCGTCGCCGACGACTTTTTGCAATTCAGTTTCGCCCGGATTTAAATTGATGGCAATTTCTGTCACGCCCGCCTCCACCACTTTTTCAATGGCATAAAAAATCATCGGCTTATTGGCCAAAGGTATCAGGTGCTTATTAATTGTCGTGGTGATGGGCCGCAACCGCGTCGCCCGCCCGCCACCGGTCAAAATCGCTTTTTTTATCATATATCTACCAGCTTATCAATTTTTTAACAATTGTCCAATATAAGCTCATCAAAGGATTACCAACGTAAACAAGTAACGGATTTTTAATCGAATCGTCCTGAAATAAAATTTCACTGACAACCTCTTTCAACAATGTCTTGTCGGATACGGTGCGACGACTTTGAATTATCCGGCGTTTTTTAAGCCACAGCGGCCAATTGGCCAAATTGGCCCAGTAACGATAAACTGCCAGCCGTTCCGTAAACCAGCCACCTTTGATAGACATGAGAATCAATCCGATTTCCACTATCAGCTTGGTAGGCAGCAGCAAAATTAGTGTCGGTAATTTATAAAACATTAAAATAACCGCGTAACGGTTGCGCTCCATCCAAAAATATTTACTGACGCTCCGGCTGAATTCATATTGATGATAAACCATTGAATCGCGCGCCAAAACAATTTTGTAGCCCAAACTTTTGAGTCGGTATGAATATTCCAAATCTTCGTGATATAAAAAGAAATCTTCGTCCAACCCGCCATATTGCTTAAGCAAATCCGCGCGCATCAGCAAACAGGCGCCGCTGGCGTAACCGATTTCTTTGACCGGCGGCAAGTTGAGCTCAGCCGGAGTTTTTTTGTAGCCCCAGCAATAACCAAAACCCAAGTAATGCATTACGTTGCCGGCCGAATTGACAAGTGTCGGATTGGCCGCCAACATCAAGAGCGACTGGGCCGCGCCAATTTTCTTGTCCGCTGCCATTGCCTCAACTAGCGGTTCTAAAAAACCCGGTGCCGGAAAAGCGTCATTATTGAGAAGAAAAACATAATCAAAACTGTTTTCAATGGCCCATTTGATACCAATATTGTTACCGCCGGCAAAACCCAAATTTTTTTCATTGGCAATCAAAGTTACGCGCGGTAAAACATTACCCGAAAGCGGCATAACTTTTTCTGCCAAAAATTCCTTAGCCGAACCAAACTCCGGGTGCGGGTTATCAACCACCACCAATTCGACTTTATCTTTGGGATAAGTCATTTTCCCCAAAGCCGTTGTCACTTTTTCTATGTAAGGCTCCGGGTGATAAGAAAGATAAATTATCGCTACTTTGGGTATCATAATTTCATAAATCGCCACTTCCACATATATTTAATCCAGCTGATGATGTGGGTGCGGGTTAAAGGATTTTTGATCATTGATTGCCAAAACCCCTGCACTTTGGCCGAGGCTTTGCTGTGGCGGTGAATTAAACTGACTTCGTGATAATAATAAACGGGCCAGTGATGTTCCCAAAACCGGCGACACAAGTCGCAATCTTCAAAATACATAAAAAAATTCTCGTCAAAACCTCCTGCCTGCCGGTAGGCAGGGCCGGCCTGGCGCAGAGCTTCGGCGCGAATAAATAACGCCGAACCGATCAACCAATCCACCGGCTGAGTTTTGTTGTGTTCAAAATCCTTCATTAAATATTTGTCCACCTTCTTTTTGTTGCGGCGCCATTCCCCCGCCTTGGATCGGCGATAAAACGGAATCCAAAAACTGGGGAACCGAAAACACGAATACTGCAGACTGCCATCAAGGTTGAGAAGTTTAGGGCCGATGAGTCCAAGCTTGGAATGCGTTTCCATAAATTCATACAGCTCGTCGAGCACGTTCTTGCTTTCGCCAAAAGAAATATCCGGATTTAAAATAAAATAGTACTTGGCCTCCACGGATTGAATGCCGATATTTTGCGCCTTGCCAAAACCCCAATTGTAATCCTGGAGCAGATATTTCACCTCGGGGAAACCGTTTTTCACGTCCAGCCACATGCCGTTGCCCGGCGTGTTGTCCACCACCACCACTTGTGTTTTTAAATTTGAAGACGCCAAATCTTTCCGCAAATCAAGCAAAAGATTGCGGACATCGTCCTCGGTTTTATAATTAACAATAATAATGGCGATATCTACCATATTTAAATGTGTCTCTTTTTTATCATTTTCGGAGCCAGCCGCCAGATGTCAGCCCAGGCTTTAGATAAAACTTTTGGTTCTAAAATTAAAAGATAGAAAAATTTTCCCAGTTCATAAATAAAAATAAACGGTAACCGCCAAAAATCGCGCCGGTCCAAATTTTTAATCAAAACAAAAATGTGGTTGCGATAAGAATAAAAATTAATCAGCTCCGACCGGTTATAATATTCTTGGGCGGTGCGGACCAAACCGCCAGCCGTGCCGGCACTCCGGTCGTGATAAGCCACGGCCCGGGGCACGCAATACGCTTTAAAACCGGCCCGGCGCAACCGATAAGCCAAATCCACGTCTTCTTTATAACTAAAAAAATCTTCGTCAAACAAACCCAGCTGTTTTATGGCGGTTATCCGGTAAACCGGCAACGCGCCCGAGACGCCGAATACTTCAAACGGATAATTGTCATCCTGAGCGACTCCGCCAGCTAGCGGAGGAGTCGAAGGATCTTTCGATAGATTCTTCGACTTCGCTCCGCTCCGCTCAGAATGACAAGATGGGACAGTCGTAATTTCCACCACCTGTCCTGTTATCAAAATCTTTAACCCCATTGAGTCAATTTTTTGCCGATCGTTTAGTTTCATAATCCGGCCGGTCACTGACCCAACTTCGGAATGTTGACCTAAAAAATCAACCAGTTTTTCAATGTAGTCCGGTTCTAAAACCGTATCCTGATTTAACAAAAACACGTAACATGGAATATGAAGCGCGGAACATTGAGCGAACAATCGATTGTGAGCCGAAGCGAAACCAATGTTTTTGTCCGACTTAGTTATTTCATATCGACACCAACCGCCGGTCAAAGCCCCCCCCAACTCTGCGACGGTGTTGTCGGTGGAACCGTTGTCCCAAATAAAAATCTGCCAATCTTTGTAAGTTTGATCTCGCAAAGACGCCAACAACGGCGAAAGATATTTGGCGCCATTCCAGGTGACTAATTGAATCGCCACGGTCATAATTTAAAAAATTGTGCCAACCAAGCCGCAGCCAAACCAATCGGCCGCAGGCAAAAAAGTACTCCATACTGCCAGCCCGGCTGCCATTTTTTAAAATACTTAAGCAGACTCTCGGTAAACATTTTTTGTTTTTCAAAAGTTTTCAACTGACCAAAACTCGCTCCGACATAATCAATGCACTTGACCACCGGAGTATACATCACTTGCCAGCCGGATTTTTTAACTTGTTGGCAGTAATCCACTTCTTCAAACCAAACAAAGTATCTTTCATCCAGCCCGCCGATTTTTTGGACAACTTCGCGGCGAATCATAAAAAATGAACCACGCACCGAATCCACCTCGGCCGATTTTTCGTAATCAAAATCTTTCATCAAATAACCATCTAAAAGAGCCGGCGCCAAATGCGGCAACTTTAGAATCAAAAGCGACTGGTCCCAAACTCCCGGAAACCGCCGCGCCGAGGGCACCGTTTCCCCTTCTTCGTCAACCAAGTGGCAACCGGCCACGCCCGCCCGTGGCGAAACTTCCATAAATTTCACCATACCATCCAGGGCGCCAGCTAAAATTTTCGTATCGGGATTTAAAAGCAAAATATATTTGCCTTGCGCGAAGTCCATGGCCTGATTATTGGCCCGCGCAAAACCCACATTTTCTTTATTGATAATCAACTTAATTTGCGGAAACTCTTCGGCCATCATTTGGACCGTGCCGTCATTGGAAGCGTTATCCACCACAAAAATTTCCGCCCGCAAACTCATCGCGTCAGATAAAACCGACCGCAAGCATTCACGCAAGCGGCCGCGCACGTTCCACGAAACAATAATGACGGATAAATCCATATCAACTTTTCATTTTTTGTTTGAAGTAATCAACGGCCGGAATGGGTGTTGGGTCAATGCCGTAAATCATGGCCAAATAAAATCCCAAATAACCGCCCAAAACCAGCATTTCAAAAGACTGACCCAGCCAGTCTGTTTCCTGCAATTGGTAAGCGGCCACGGTCATTCCTGATTTTTTAGCCACTTCTTTGGTAATAACCGTTCTTTTTTGGATTTTTTCTTCATCCAGCAAGGATTCAAAAAATACCAGCGCCAAATCTTTTTTGACAAAATCCGGGAAAGTCAGGCCTTCCATTAAATGATGATTGGCCTCGGGAATTAAAAACCAACCGGCAAAAACTTTGGCATTTTCATTTATCTGATTGCTCAACGTATGCAAGTTACCAGCCAACATGCCGGAACCCAAAAAGAAAGGCACTTTATTGATAAGCTGTTTAGCCAGCAGTTTGGCGGCGTTTTCGTCTATCACTTTCTGAACACGCCATAATTCATTATATCTTTTGACGGTTTTGATGACTTTTTGCGCTTCACGATCGTTAAATTTTATCAATTTTAATTTGCCGAACAAAACCATCAAACTGAAAAGCGAATAACCCAAACCCATGCGCGGTGAGTGGCAGGGATTATTTTTTGGCTCAAAAATATACGCCGGCCATTTTTCTTTTGCCGCTAATTTGGCCAGCTCGCCGCCGGCCGCTACCACTAAAACCTTGGCGCCAATTTTTTTTGCTTCTTTGGCGCAGGATAAAATTTCTTCGGTCGTGCCGGAATAACTTAAAAGAAAAACCAGCGTGTCTTTATTGGTGTAAGCCGGCAGATGATAATCGTTGACAATTTCAATCGACACTTTCAATTCGGCGCGGTATAAAGATTTTAAAATGTGCGCGCCCAAAGCCGAACCACCCATACCCGCCACCACGATTTTGGATATTTTTTGATACTTGGCCGGCGGATTAAAACTTTTTAAATCATTCCAAACCTGCTGACACTGGCTTGCCAGGGCTGTAATTGAACCCATCATGTTAGATTTATCCAGCATTTTGATTTGTAACAAATTGTCTAAGTCCATAACCAAGAATTAAGTCCCGACGCGTGCGGTCGGGATCCCGACTTTACGTCGGGAAATTAAAAATTTTGATGTATTCCTTCAAGGCGTCTTCCCATTTTCTCATCGGCGGTAATTTGGTAGACAACAAAACGGAGTTGGCCGGACGCGGAGCGATAAAATTGAATTTAGCGGCGGAAACCGGCGCCAGCTTGGCTTCTTGTCCGGCTAATTCAAAAATTTTCTTTGCCCATTCATACCAAGTGGCCTGGCCTGAATTAGAGCGATGATAAAGGCCAAACGGCGCTTGATTGTTAATCATTTCAATTGTAGCCCGGGCCAAATCCACCACATAAGTCGGCGTACTGACAACTTCATTTATTACTTCTATGGGCTCAGGAGATTTAGCCCTCTCCAGCATTTTTTCTACAAAACTGATTTTGCCACCTGCCTGTCCGGTAGGCAGGCCGCCGGCCGGGCCGAATAAACGCGAGGTGCGAATAATATAATATTTTAAATTTTTTACTTTTAATATTTCCTTTTCGCCGGCCAGTTTTGATTTACCATACTGACTTAGTGGGTTGGGCATGTCCGACTCAGTGTACCCATCTATTTTGGCCCCATCAAAAACATAATCTGTAGAATAGTGGACTAAGAGCGCGCCGAGCTTGGCGGCAATTTTGGCCAAATCGCCTACCGCCTCGCTGTTAATTTTGAAGGCCATTTCTTTTCCTTCGCCTTCAGCTTTTTCCACGTCATTATAAGCGACACAGTTTATAATAACTTCCGGATTTAATTTGCTGATTTTTTCCTCCATCACTTTTTTGTCTGTAATGTCCAATTCATCTTTATCCCAGGCCGTCACATCAAAGTCGGCCGCTTTTATTTGCCGGACAATCTCTTGTCCCAGCATCCCCTTAGAGCCAAGCACCAAAAAATTATTTAACTTTGGCATAATTGTTTGTGTCTTTTTCCAGTTTGGATATTAAACGCGGCAAAAAATATTCTTTAAAAAGCCTCAGTTTGGCTTCAACCCGAACCGGATACAGGGCTTTCTTTTTATCAGTGTCCCCTTGGGCGGTCTTGCTCGCCTGACCAAAAACATCAAGATAATTTATCCGTTTGCCCTGTTTTGATTTTTGAGCCCCGTCAAAATGTTTAAAAGTGCCCTTAACGCCATTGTGAAAAGCAAAAACACCCAAATCCCAATCACCCAAGCGATGAGACAATTTTTTAAGACCATAAAGGCCCATTCGTAAATTGGTCAGCATATCCACGCGCGGATCATTTGGTGTCAGCTGACTCAACATGGTTTCTTTAAAAATTCCTTTTTTCTGCATTTCCTCTTTCCATTGCTTGGCCGTTTCCAGTTGCAATTGAAAAATTCCCATATCGCCGGCCGGCGTCACCGTGCCGTGAGAGGCTCTTGATTCTTCCAGCGCCACGCCCAGAGCCACACCCAATGGCACGCCCAGATCCTGACACTCGCGGGTAATGTCGGGTAACAAGTTTGGAACATTTTTAAACAGTTTATCCAATAAAACCGGTTTATTGTGATGCAAATCGCGAACACGTTGAATTTCTTTTTCCACTAAGATATTAAACTTTTTAACATCTTCTTTGCCGTAATTCTGAATCATGGATTCGTTTTGCAAATCTTTCTCCAATTTTTTCAACTCCGAAAGAAGTTTTTTGATTTTTTCCGCTTCTTCATTTTTTTTCTCTGGGACGCCTGGCTGAAGAGTCTGTTTTTCTTCATCAAAATAACCGCGCCGATAAAGCTCGCCCAAAGTCCCGGCCGCGAGCAACGTGCCCACGGCCAAGGTGGTCTTTAAAAAATTTCTTCTGTCCGGATCAAAACCTTTAAACTCCTGAAGAGGCTTATCGTCGCGCTCCTCCGGTTCGTGACTGGCTATCTCTGGTCTGTTTTCTTTAAACATATTGTTTAAATTCTTCGTAAGTCTCAACATAATCTTCGCGGTTGGGATTATAATTGGTGGACGAGAGCGCTAAAACCAAAACATCGGCTGAGGCGCTTTTGAATCTGTGCCAAACACGACTGTCAACATACACAGCCTCGTTTTGTTTCAAAAGAATGTCTTTTAATCCTTCGCCATCGTCAATCTCTAAAACCGCTTCACCTTGCTCGCAGATGAATAATTCTTTTTCTATTTTATGACAATGTCCACCCGCCTTTCGGTCCGACGCGCTACCATTCGGTTCTGTGGCACCCGCAGGCTCGGCGGGCAGGCCGGCCTCTTTTTTAATATCATAAAAATAATAAATCCGCTTGACCTCAAAATCAATATAATCTTTCAATTCCAATGCCGTCAGCGTCCGCCGGTTGTCAATGTTGGGTTTTAAAGTAAATTTTTTGAATTTCATAACTTGCGCGCTTATTTAATAGTTACAATCTAAGCAAATCTAGATAAGATTGCCAAAGAAGTTATCGCGAGAATTATTCCAACTATTTCCAGAAAAGAAATTTTTTCTTTAAAATAAAACACACTAATTAATGTTAACGCCACTACACAGGTAATCGCATACAAAACGCCCAATGTGGAGAGTTTTACTTTTCTCATCACAAAAAACCACCCAAAAGCCGTAGACCCATAAATCACCGCTCCTAAAATAAGCAGGTACCAACCTGAAAAAGAATTTTGTAACGAAGCACGTTTTATAAAAATATCAGCAAGAACAGTCATTAAACTTAATCCTATTACGATTAAAAATGCGATCGATATTGTGTTCATATTATATAATGAATCCCCACCGCTACCTCCTATTTAATATGCGGGTTAAACTCTTTTTGGCGCTTTTGCAGTTTTTCTACCCAATCTTTGTGCGAAATATACCATTCTACGGTTTCGCGCAAACCCTGCTCAAACTTGGCGCTGGTGTATTCCGGCTGCCAGCCCAAGGCCAAAATTTTAGACGCGTCTATGGCATAACGGCGGTCATGGCCCGGCCGGTCAGCCACGTATTCTATTAAATCTTCGCCCTTACCCATTATTTTCAAAATCATCTTGGTGATTTCCATATTGTTGCGTTCATTGTCCACGCCGATATTGTAGACTTCGCCGGCCTCGCCTTTATGCAAAAGCAAATCCAAGGCGCGGGCGTGATCTAAAACATGAATCCAGTCGCGGACATTTAAACCATCACCGTAAACCGGCACTTTCTGCCCGGCTAAAAGTTTGAAAATAAAAAATGGAATTAATTTTTCCGGAAACTGATACGGGCCATAGTTGTTAGAACAGTGCGTCACAATCACGGGCGTTTTGTGCGTCACAAAGTAAGCGTGGCACATCAGGTCGCCACCGGCCTTGGCCGCGGCATACGGCATATTGGGGTTAATGGGCGTGCTTTCCGTAAACTTGGCTTGTTCATCCAAATCCAACGCGCCATAAACCTCATCGGTGGAGATATTTACCATTTTTTGGATGCCGGTCGCTCGCGCCGCGTCCAAAAGCATTTGAACACCTAATGTGTTCGTCAAAACAAAGTCCTTACAACCGCCATGGATGGATTTATCTACGTGCGTTTCAGCGGCAAAATTTATCAAATGGTCAATTTTAAATTTTTTAATAGTTTCCGTCACTTTTTCCAAATCAACAATATCCCCTTGCACAAAATGATACCGGGGATTTTTCTCAATATCCGCTAAATTATCAAGATTACCGGCATACGTCAATTTGTCATAATTGACGATTTCATATTCAGGGTAAGTCTTGAGCATGTGGCGGATAAAATTGCTCCCAATGAAGCCAGCGCCACCGCAAACTAATAATCTCATAACTTGAAACTTAACTTTCTTGAACCAAATGATGACGCGCTAAAACCCAAGCGGACAAAGTTAGCCCATCGGTTATTTCGTTTCTTTTGATATGATCTTCAAATTCATCAATTCGGCGCATAATCACTTCGTGCTCTTCGGTCGGTTCCGGCTTGGCTTTGCCTTTGACTAAACCGCGAGCCAAAAAAACACGGCAAACCTCGGTAGACAAGCCATTTAAAGGCGCGAACTCGCCGATATTGATAAACTCTCTAGCTTCAAAACCGGTTTCTTCAACCAATTCCTCTCTGGCCGCCTGCTCAAAAGTTTGCCCCTTTTTTACTCCGCCGCCGGGAAACTCAATGCCGTATTTATTGAAAAGATAACGATAGGTGTTGATCAAAACCAACCGGCCATCGTCCAAAACCGGAATAATAAAGACGCTGTTGTGGTCGGCGAGGTAATAATAATCCCCTTTTATTCCTTTCGACGTTTCAAAAACATCGTGTTTATAATTAAAATAAGGATTTTGGTGAATTACCTCCGAGCTTATCTTTTTCCAAGATTTACTCATACCCAGTATATCAACCCCGCATGTTTTTAACATTTTGGGGAATTTTTTAAAATTTTATTATTAATCTTGACTGTGCCTAGCAATAGCCGCCACTTCGTGGTCGCCTAAGGCGACCTTGCGGGGTTGTATTACTGGGCATAAACTATTTCTTATTTTAGCCGCCACATTTTGCATTTCACCATTAGCATAAGCCCTACCATCCCAAAGGCCGTGACCGTCGCCCGGAAACCGGGGCATAATATGAAAATGAACGTGAGGCACCAGCTGGCCGGCTACCGCGCCGTTGTTGACGCCCAAATTAAAACCTTCGGAACCGACCGCTTTTAAAACCGCCGGCGCAATTTTTTTAACCGCCAAAATAACCGCCACCAAAACATCTTCGGGCGTGTCCAAAATCGTTTCATGGTGTTCTTTAGGGATTACCATCACGTGGCCGGGATTGACCGGCTTGATATCCAAAAACGCCATGGTCTTGTCGTCTTCATAAACTTTGGCGCAAGGCAATTCGCCCTTTATAATTTTGCAAAAAATACAGTCGGACATATTGACGAATGAACTAGGAATAATGAACTAGGGATTATGGGTTAAGACAGCCTTACTTTATGCCATTACCTTAACACAAACTGAGCTTAAAGACAACCTTACTTTTGCGGCAAAACTTTTCTTAATTCCAGATCGTTCCAGTTCTCGAGCGGCGGACCAAGCCGAGCTTCGGCTGCGCTTAAAAAATTATTTATCTCCCCGCCTACCGCCTGTGTCAGTTTAAAATCATAATAGTAGACCGCTTTATTGTCTTTGATGATATTAACGATCGCCTGTTTTCGTTCCGTATTATCCCAACCCACAATCACCCGGCGGCCGGGAAAAATATATTTATCCGCGTAACGGGTCAAAATCACCGCGTCTTTTTCGGTTAGGCTATAAACACGTTCTTGCCAAATTTGATAAGCCTTGACGGTGTTTTTAACCGTGGAGAGACCCTCAAATTGGGCAAAAACACTCAGATAAGCCGTTGTGCTCATAACCAAAAACAAAATCGCAACTGCCGATTTGACAATCGGGCCGCGGCCCCACAACCAAAGCAAAAATCCGGCAACTAGCGGTAATGCTAAAACAAAAATCGGCAAAAAATATCGCACGTGCGAACTGCCGATGGAAAATTGCTGATTGAGATTATCGTAAAACAACCACGAACCGTAGTAAGTTAACAGATAGATTGAGACAAATATGAATAGCGAGGAATAATGAATTAGGAATGATGAATCAGGGATGCGACGACGGGTTTTGATTATATCAAAAATCCAATAAACTAAACCGGCCAACATCAAAAACGACCAAAAACCAAAAAGATGGGCGAAGTTGCCGCGGAGATTATGCAAAATGACGCGCGGATGAAATCCAAACGGCACAAGGATGGCCTTGAGAATTGGTATGCCTTGCGGTCCGCTGGTAATGAGCCCACCCGCACCCGACACATCCGGCCTAACATAACCGCTGGCCAAAGGGTGGCCGTAAAAAGCTGTCTGGGTGGCAAAAAATAAAATCGCCGTCAAAACCAAAGCCCCGGCCAAAGCCAAATACTCGCGTCCGCGCCAGTATCGGCGACGCAAAATTAAAAGACTCGCGAGAATTATTGTCAACCAAATCATCTCTGACGGGCGAACATAAATTGCCAGACCAAAAAATAAACCCATTAAAAAAGCTGTGCCGTACTTGTTTGTCGCTTCGCGTTTTTCATAAAAGACGGCCGAAAAATACAGCGTCAAAATTACAAAAAAGACAAACAAAACGTTGTGCTGGAACGGCCGGCTGGCATAATACCACCAGGGCGGCAAAATAAACATCAAAACCGCGGAGAGCCATGCCAAACGCTGGTCAAAAAGTCGCCGCAGAAATCCATACAAAAAAAACGGCGCAATCACACCGATAAGCGGCGTTATCATCACCGCCATAAGATTAAACCCGACGGAACCGGCCATAACAATCAAAACCTTCAAAATTAAGCTCAATAAAATTATAAAACCGGGGAAACCAATGGGCACAATTCCCCCGTTGATTACCGTCGTGCTTCGGGGATGAACCTGACTTAAAGCCAAATCCGAAAGAGATTCGGGAAAAGAAAAACGGTTTTCTAAAACCAGCTGTTTAATAAAAAAATAATTCACCGACTCGTCCGGCTGGTTAAAAATCAGCCGCGGCGGCTCGGTGGCCGGCGGATTAAAACCGACTCGAAAAACATCCCAATACAAAAATAAATAAACAACAAAAAAAATCGCCGCCAAAACCAGCAGCGACAAAATTTCTTTATGCTTCTTCAAAAAATTTAAAACCATACTTTAAGCCCCCAACCAAACTTATTGAATACGCGATTTTAATTTACGATGAAAACGCCACTCATTGATTCTGTCGGCAAAAATTACAGTGAGTCCGGCCACAATGGATTCGGTTGAACCAATGGCCGCCAACACAAAACCATTATGCATTAATCCCAAGAGAGAACCAATAATACCCATCACTGGCGCAAGCGACGCTCCAAACAAAAGACCCAAACGCGCGGGATTGGTAAAATCTTGAACTAAGGCAAGCTTGGTAATCCCCCATGAATCTCGCGATGTCACTTTATTTTCATTTACCAATCGAATCAAATTGCGTCTATACATAAATATGGATTGGATGGCCGTGGTCAGTGAAAGAGCCACGGCTGAAAGGCCAAACACAATACCGCCCCAAACTGTGTGCCCTTCTTCAAGCAATCCCTCAACCGAAAACGCGCCCCAAGTAGCCAACGCAAATACCGGCACAAGGAGCCGTCCGCGCTTGGCCAGTTCGCGCCAGCTAAACCCCGAACCGCGCAAAGCCATAAGCTCTGCCGACTCTCCCAACAAATCATCGGCGGAAGCGGCAAATACCTTGCCAATGCCGGCCGCGAACTTTTCTAAAATATGAGCGACCGGCCCGATTATCAAAAGCATTTTAATGATGGCCTGCGCGATTTTAGTCCTTTCGCGAGCGTTATCAACAATAACCCGAAACACTGAATAATCAACGGCCAATGGATAAATAATTTCTGAAAGTTCGGTCATCAAACGCTGTTCTTCGGGTTTAATGCCGATATTTTCTTCGTCAATCAATACCAGCCGCTTAAATCGCAAACGATCCCGCAAAATCATTTCTACCGCTTCATCCAAATTTTCACTATGTTGAGCCGCGAGTTGACGATCGCGTTCGTCAAACTTGGGAAGATGTTTATCCCGCAACAATTTTGGCAACCAGGTCACAATATAATTACTTTGACTATGAACACTCACGGTATGTATAGCCTTTAAAATATTTTCCGGCGTGCGTAAAACCGTGCGCACTCCAATCGCTTTGCCTTGTGCCAAGATGGCTCTGATTTTTTCTTTATTTTCCGGGGAACTCTTAAAAATGTAACGAATTTCAATGGGCAGATATTTTTCCCAATCGCATTCTTCCGGTAAAGAAATCACATCTAACCGATAAGTGCCCATGGGCGACTTTTTTGGCGGCCGCGTAAAATACTCAAACATAAATTTAATGTTGCTAATCTAGCAAATTACTGCTAAAATATCTTAATTATATACCGGATATGACCTCAAAAACACCGTTTTTACATTATATCACGTTTTCTTTAGTTCTGGTAGCCTTAATTGCCCGGAATCTTTTGACGTGGCACAATCCGACTTTGGGCATAATTTTAACCGTTGTTTATCTGCTTTTTTACGGTCGCCGGCTGGGAGCTTGGGCTCTGCCTAAATTTAACAGCGCCTGGCAAACAATTTTCGGTCCACTATTTTTATTGGCCGGCTTGGCGGTTTTGGGCAGTATTGTTTATTACCTTTACGCCCTGACCAACCCCATGATTATCGCTTTAGCTTTGTTTTTCCCGCTAAGTTTTGTCCCCTATTGCTATTTTACCAAAAAGAAAATTGATAAATTACCCGAGGGACCGGTAGAAAAATTTGATTTGGTTGAAGCCAAAGCCGGTCTGGCCAATCTTTTGGGCTGTCTGGCTTTGGTGGGCGACGCATTTTTGATTTACTATCTTTACAAACACGGCACGACCGCCACCATCCAAAGCCCGTGGCAGATGGTCTCCATAATCTTTTTTCAGGCATTTTTTGTCACCACTTTTTTTCTGTTGATGTTTATCCGGCAAGCGGAAAACACCACTTTGGCGCTTTTGGCGGTTTCTCTGCACTGCTTTTTAATTTTGAGCGTGGCCGTTTTGATTTACAAACTGGGATTTGGTTTTGATCCGTTCATTCACCGCGCTTCGGAAAATTTTATCTCTCAATTCGGCGCCATCACCCCCAAAACACCTTACTATGTCGGCCAATATGTTTTGGTGATATTTCTCAACAAATTAAGTTTGGTGCCGCTGGGCTGGATTGACCGCCTGCTTTTGCCGGCACTGGAGGCGGCTTTTATTCCGCCCCTGGCGTTTTTGACTTTGCGGCAGGGGTTGGGGTTGGATCGTCCCCAAGCCAGGCTCGGGTCGCTCCTCTTTTTCCTTTTGCCGGTTGCCACCATGATCGCCACCACGCCGCAGGATCTGGCCAACTTTTTTGCTCTGGCCGTTATTTTCTTTGGCGCCTTGCACATCACCACCAAACTGATTCCGCTCTGGATTCCGTTGCTTTTTACAGCCGCCGCTTTAGTCACTCATCCGCTCACCGGCTTACCGCTCGTTGTTTTTGTCTTCTTTTTGATTTTGCTGGGCCGGAAAAAAGCCATTCATCCGGCGATGGTCGCGGCGGGCACGATAATTTTCTGGGCCTCGCTTTTAATTTTACCCGCCATCTTCGCGCTGATTTTAAACGCTCAATATCACTGGCCGGTTTGGATTGAAGTTAAAGACATGCTGTTGAATTATCTGCCCCGCCTTCGCCCGGGCCAACCGTTTTCTGCCGGCCAAACTTTGCTTTATATCTATGAAATGCTCCTGCCGCTCTTCGTTATTATTTTGAGTTTTTTTGGCGGCTGGCTGTTGTGGGAAAAACGTGAAGAAAATTTGCCCGTCCGGCAGGGTAAACGTTTGGCTATTTTGTGCGCCATGGGCTTTTTGATTTTTATTTTCAACGCGGCACTTTTGCGTTTTACCATTCAATTTGCCAATATCGGTTATGCCGAACAAACCCAATACCCCGGCCGGCTGTATAATTTTGCTTTTTATCTGCTGATGCCGATTTTTCTCTACGGCATAATCTCGCTTATCAAAAAAGGCGTTACTTTTATTTCATTCTTGGTTTATTTTGGCATCGCTCTGCTCCTGACGGCTTCTTTTTATCTTTCTTATCCGCGGGTTGACGCTTACGCCTTCAGCCGGTATTTTAACACTTCGGCCAATGATATCATTGGCGCGCGCGAAATTGATTTAAAAAGCGATAATGAAGATTACATCGTGCTCGCTAACACCAGTTTTTCCGCGGCCGGCATCCGCGAATTCGGTTTTAAAAAATATTTTTCTTCACCCCAAGGCGATTTGTTTTATTATTCTCTGCCGACCGGCGGTCCATTATACGGTTTTTATGAGGATATGGTTTATCGCGGCGCCACTCTGGAAACAATGCTCAAAGCCATGGATTTAGCTGGTGTAAAATTAGGTTATCTGGTGATTCATAATTATTGGAACAGTTTTAAAACCGCGGTGCCGCAAGCCAAACTTTCCGCCGGCGAATGGTGGCCAATCGCCGGAGGAAAAATTTTTATTTTCAAATATAAAAAGTAGCTAAATAGACAAAAAGCGCCAAACTCGCTTTGAGTTTGGCGCTGGGATATTTTTTCACGATATTACCTCAACGGCTCAACCCGTTGAGCCGTTGGTAACTTATATTTTTTCGTAATATACGGCCTGGCCGGTGGTGCCGACCTGCCTGACCTTGCCCTCTTTTTCCAGCTCCTCCAAGTAATGAGTGGCGGTAGCGTCGGAAACGCCCAATAATTGTTCCACGTGATTATTGGTCAGCGGCGTTTGAGTTTCTAAAATGCCCAAAAGCGCCTCTTTGTTGCGTTTCTTTTCCTCGGCCTGCCGCCCAATAAGCGTAGGCGCCGACCCGGCTGCCTGACCCGCGTTTTTTAAGCCCCGACGCGCGGCAAGCCAGACGGCCACGCCGCCAACCCCCACGCCTAAAATGAAAATTAAAACTTGACTCATAAGATGACCTTAGTTTTTTGTTAAACTTTTTTTGCTTTCTCATCCTTACATACTCCAGTTTGTAAGGGTGAGTTTGAGGGAACGGGATTTGAGAAGTTAATTTATTGAAGTGATTGAAGTGAGAATTTTACAAAGGTGGGGCGCGCAAAGCCCACCATTGCATATTGATGGCAATTTCTTTCACGCCCGCTTCCACCACTTTTTCAATGGCATAAAAATCATCGGCTTGTTGGCCAAAGGTATCAAGTGTTTGTTGATAGTGGTGGTGATGGGTCGCAACCGCGTCGCCCGTCCGCCCCCGGTCAAAATCGCTTTTTTAATCATCATTATCAAATTCCTTGTTCCATTCGGCAAGTCGTTTTTTAGAATCTTCAAAATCAACTTCTGTCGGATTAAACTCACGTAGATTAAACTCTTTTGGGCTGTCAATACAAAGCCAATCAAGCATGTCCGCGTATTCTTTGTGGTGAGGATTTTTAAGAATCTCTAATAAATTTTCATAACCACCCAAACCGCCGCAGTCTTCTGGCGGACAGGCATTCTCACCGGCTACGCATTGTGGGTAAACGGTTTTAGGTACCCGCGACAACGCACGCTCAAAAATTACAGTGTGATCCCAACTGTCGCCAAAATCATAACAATAAAGGCATTGCTTAATTAATTGGCCAAAATAATCAGCGATACGTTCGGCGCGTTCATCGCGCGTTTCGCCATCGCTCCGGTCGTCTCCATCAGGACTGGGACATTGAATAGTAATCCTGTCTTTTGCTTTTTTATTTTCAATATAAAACGCGTGTAAGTGACTATCGGCCCACCCCATCGCATTTTGAATAGCGCAGTGCAAATCAAAAAAAGTATATCTGGCCGGAACTAAAATACGCCGCCAGATTCTTGGGGCGCTATCGTTGAGAACTATTTTAAATTGAAAAATATCATTGGCGCTATTTTGCTTTGGCATACAACTAATTATAAATTATATTATCTTGATTATCTTTCAATCATTTCCTCAACCTTTAATTTTGCCTCATCAAGTAGTTCTTTTGCTTTTTTGCGGGCCTGGTGTGATTTAACAATCAAATCCGCAATTTTTTCTTGTATAGAGGTGGGTAAAATTGGAACGATTAAATTTTTAATTTGTTCCGGCTTCCAGTGAGCGATAATTGAACCGCCGGCGTCGCGCTGGGCCTGCAATTGGCCGACGATAGAATTTAACACTAAAGCCAGATATTCCGGATTCATTTTTTCTTTTATTTTTAACCGCATCACACCGCTAGACACAACCCCCTCAACCGACTCGCGCACAACACAAGCGACACCGATTGAAGCATCTTTTGTTAAAAGTATCTCACCAACCTGCGGCTGATAATCTTTTTTATTTCCATTATACAATTCATCACTCAAATATTTTTGATCTTTGTCTATGATTCCATCTTTGGAAATACTGCTGACGCGAATAAATAACTTGCCCTCGTCTTGATACGCTTCAGCCCCCGGCTCCACGCCTTTTGTCATATTCACCAAATCGCCCAATTTAGCAGTTTTGCCATTCATTATTTGCGCTAACATTTTGTTACAGGGGGAATTAAAATATTCGGCATCGAAACGATTAACACCTTGAACTTCAGACAAATTAACCACACTCCACAATTCATTTGCTGGTTCAAGGTTTTTGAACCCCAAATCTTCTACAAGTAACTTTTCCGCCTGGGAGTAGATAAATTTTGAATTTTGATACAACTCAAGCGAAGTTTTTACAATATTACTTATGATACTTTGTAATCCTTCATCGGCAATTGGAATAAAAAAATTTCTTAATCTATCAAGAGATAATTTTGGTTGGGCAGTACCAACTCTTTCTCTACTGACTTGTAACTGCCCTATTCTCGATAAAAGAACTGCTAAAAGATACTCTGGCAAAACACTCTTCGCGCGAACACGAGCACAGTTTTCTGTAAAATTAAATTTATTTAGTTGAAGTTGATTATATCCTATCAATCCCACGGTGTTACCCACAATAGTAACCAGACTATCTTTTTCCTTAATTTGATACTGTTTTAATTTTTGGTGTAATCTTTCTGGGATAAATTTTATGTGATCAAAATCAATAAATGTCCCATAAAGATCAACTACTCTAACATAAGGGACGCCAACATCAGAGAAAGTTTCTTCAAGCGGCAACCTTTTGCCACCGTTTACATCTGCTACGGTTTCTAATTTTTGCGATAACACCTTCTTAATATTATTTTCTAACATTAAATACTCCGGCTGATAATATTCAGCGTCTAATCGTTTTGCGCCTTCAAGTTTGGATTTTTGAATTATTGAGAAAACCATTTTTCAAAAATTATTTTAATCAGACAATAAATAATAAAAATAACGTCTTTAATTATAATTAATAAACCATAACCAGCAACAGTAAAAATTATTGCCATTACCCATTTATCTATTAGACTCAAACTTGCTCTCTCGTCTGGGGCAATATCAAGACTTAAGGTGGCCACTACTGGAAAATTTTTAAATACAATGCGATGTGTTCCTGTGATTATGGCCTTATCAATGTCCAGTGTTTTACAAATGTGTTCGTTCTTAAAAAGTTTGAACTCCAAATAATCTCCCTTGTCATCCACCAACCTAATATCTGCGTCCAAAAAAGTTTTCTTACCCGATTCTTCAACATAACTTCTGTTTTTGAAACAAACATCGTAATTTGTTAAATTAAGAGGAACCTGTAACGACCTTGAAATAAATTCTAAATACCCTGGGTAAGTAACACGATCTTTAATAATCGTGATTGACACATTGCCATTCGCCGTCCTTTCAGATTTCACCCCCACGCTAATACTCTGCCAAAAAAATAAATAATATGATAAGAAAGGTGGCGAAATAAACAAAATAATCAACAGTATGGCTCCAATTTTTTTAATTATTCGACAAAATTTTAAATTCGTCTTTTGCATAACATTAATATTATCTCTAACACCGTTTCACTCTTTCTTAAGTGACTTATTTTTCACAAACTTCAAATACTCTCCCGCGATTTCGTCCAAATCGTGTTCCAAAATTTTCTTACCCTGCTCATCAAATATCAAATTACCTTCTTTATCTTTGCGATAGACATAATCGCCGGAATTGTCCTTGCCGGATTTTTTGGACACGGCCATAAAAATTGGGTAATCCTTTGGTGGCTTTTCTTTCTCGTTCCATTTTTTCAAAAATATCACGCTGGTTTTGGTGCCGGTATGTGGTTTGAAAGTATTTACCTCCAAACCCACCACCGCCAAAATACGCGCTTTATCTAAAAGATAATTGCGCACGTATTCCATATTGCTGTTATTAAACACGCCTTGTGGCAAAACAATCCCCAACCGTCCACCCGGTTTCACCAAATCAAGCGACCGCTCAATAAACAAAATGTGTCGCTCCATTTTGTTACGCAGTTTACCCTTGTCATTTTTAGCCAATTCGTATTCTTTGAGCATTGGGGTTTCGTGAATTTCACCGGCGAACGGCGGATTGGACAATAAAATGTCAAAATCAAAATATTTAAAATTTTCTTTATTACTTTTGTTCTTATCGTAATCATCAAATTTGTGTAATCGTTCGCGCAACTCAGCCCGCGCTCGCTCCTTTTCACTTTCATCGCCTTGCCATTCTTTGGTGTTTAGAGAATTTAACTTTAAAATGTGCGATTTGCCATCACCGGCGATAAGCATCATAGCGCGAGCGATTTTTACAGGCTTGTCGTCAAAGTCAATGCCATAAACATATTTACTGGCATAATCAGAACGAGCGGATTTGTCAGCGTGTTTTAAATTATTGCTCCATACATATTGCATGGCGTGGATTAAAAAACCGCCACTGCCGCAAGCCGGATCTACAATATATTCGTCATCTTGCGGATTTAACATCTTTACGGCCATATCAATAACATGACGCGGGGTAAAATATTGACCTCGTTTGCCTTTGGCCACATCGGGCAAAAGATATTCAAAAGCGGCATCAATCACTTCCAAATTAGAATCCAATAATCTTATTTTGGAAAATTCATCCACGCAAACCGACAAATGCCCGGGCGCCAGTTCAATTTTTTCATGAGAGTTAAAAATCCCCGGCCATTCGTTGCTAGCGCCTTGAAACAATTTATTTATAACATCATAAGTAATTTTAGGGTCTTTTGATTGGCGAAAATAGACCTCATTGTCTTTTCTCTTGCGCGCTTCTTTTTCATCAAACAATTTGGCATAAATCAATTTAAAAATTTCGTTAAAAGAATCAACGCCGGCACTGGCTAAAACCAGCTCCTCCAAAATTTTTAAAATTTTCACCAAATCATATTGTTGTTGCAGGTCGCCCAAAGTCAATTTTTCTTCCAAAACATCTTCTATGGTTTGGTCTGCGCGCGGCAAATCGCGCAGAGTTTGAAATTCGCGCGGATAAGGACGGTATAACACGACTTTTTCCACTCCGTTGCTCCACACCCCAATAGGCGCGCCTTCGGAATTTATGTAAGTTTTAAGTTGGTCAAGGCCTTTTTCCACAGTTGGATTTTTCGTCTCTATAATAACCAGCGGGGTTTCCTTATCTTCGCGGTATACAATAATATCCGCCGCTTTAGCGTGAATTTCATGACCAAACCGAATATCTTTTTCTAAGTCAATCCGATTTAACGGATAATTGTAATATTTAGTTAGCTTAAAAAGCCAGAGCTGACGGATAACTTCCTCGGGTTTTGATAAATTCTTCTCGTTGTTGAGAAGCAAGATGTCTTTATCGCGCTTGAGACATTTGATATAAAATTTACCTTTTTCTTTTTCAAAAATATCTAAAACCTCAACCGGTTTAATATTTTCAAACTCTTTTAAGCCGTATTGTATCGCTGAATCGCGAAAAATTTTATTTAATATTGCGCTGTTAATTTTTTGATCCATACAATCTTTTTAAAGTACTTAAATTGGCAATGACTTTGCCATCTAAATGAGTTTCTTGAAAAAAAGGGATGTTTTTATAAGCGGGATTTTCCGGCTTGAGATACGCTTTGTTATTTTCGGCAATAAATCTTTTAACCGTGGTGCCGTCATCGCTGCGAGCCACAACAATATCCCCACTTTTATATTCGCGTGATTGCTTTATCAATAACATGTCGCTGTCGTGAATTCCTGCGTTAATCATGCTATCGCCGTGAACCTGTATAATGTATAACTTATCCTGTGATTCCTTAACATCATCTTTGTATATTGTTCTTGGCAAAACCATCCAATTACCGACTTCCTGTATCGCTTCTACAAAGAGACCGCAAGAACTGTCGCCGGCGATTGGCACCAACGGTTCAACCCCCAACGCTTTAAAACCTAACGGCAATATGCGCAAGCCGCGGGCAAGTTCTTTTTCTCGCGTGATATAACCGCCTTTTTCCAAACTGTTAAGGAGGTTAATGACGGATTGATTTGACACCACATTAAGACCGCTCCGCAATTCTGCCATAGAAGGCGGAAAGCCGGAAGTTTTAATGGCCTGGTAGATAATTTCAAGAGTCTCCAATTGTCTTTTTGAAATTGTTTTCTCCATATATCAATTATAATATGACTATATGGTCTATGTCAAATACAAAAAATTTAGCTTATTTAAGCTAAATTATAAAAAGTCCAATAAAATTATCCACAGAGAGAAAATGCGAAAAATGATCTTCAAGAAATAAACGCGTTCTTCATTAACTCGTCGCATTTAAGTCTGAATTCATGGCAATTTTACTGCGTCTTTGACGGCTAAAACACTGTGCCGCTCAACGGCTCAACGGGTTGAGCCGTTGGCAAAAAACTCTTAATACACCCCCTGCCGATGCTTGATCTGCACCACAAAAACAATCAATTCATTTTTTATTATTTGATAAATGATTCTATATGGCCAAACACGCAATGAATAAAAATCCCGCAGTTCTCCTTCAAGCTTTTTACCGAGATCTGGATTTTGGGCAAGTTCAATCAAGGCCAAATTTATTCTGATTTTATATCTTTGATCTATTTTTGCCAGACTTTTTCGCGCCGCTTTTCTTAAAACAACCTGATACATATTTTTTACGTGATTTATCGGCCAAAACGAAACCTTCTTTGGCCAAGACCTTTTCCAAAGTTACGTAATTGCCTTTTTTATAATCTTCTTCCGCTTCTTTAATATCTTTCATTAATTCCGGATCACTCATAATCTCCATGGTTTCCCGCCAGGAATCAAATTCGTCAGCCGACATCAAAACCGCCTTGGCTCGGCCGCGCTCGGTTAAAAAAAATCTGGCGCCGGCGGCGGTCTTTTTTACCAAATCAAAAATTTTACCGCGGGCTTCGGTAATGGAAAGAGAATTTTGAGAGTTCATATTTTTAGTTTGATTTAATTATAAATTGCTGGATTCCCGCTTTCGCGGGAATGACATGATGTGTACATTATAGCGTACAGGTAGAAAACTGTCAAATCAGTTTATGTTCTTTAAAACTGAAAAAGCCGGATTTGACGACTGTCACATGGTCAAGCACCTCAATCCCTAAAATTTTTCCCGCTGCCACTAACCTTTTGGTGATTGCCAAATCCTCTTCTGACGGCTCGGTATCTCCGGAGGGATGATTATGCGCCACAATAATCTGCGCGGCTAAATGGCGGACGGCCGGCTCAAAAACTTCCCGCGGATGGACGAGGTTGGCATTGAGCGAACCGACGGAAATAATTTCCCGTTTGATTTCCTGATTTCTGGCATCAAGAAAAAAAATGACAAAATGCTCTTTTTTATTATCGCGGATGTCTTTTAACTGCTCCCAAACATCTTTTGGCGATAGGAGCAGAGCTGATTGCTTATTTTGCAAGAGCCGACGGCCCAACTCAAAACAAGCGGCAACCTCGCAGGCCTTCGCGCTACCCAACCCAAAAGTATTTTTTAATTCCTTGACACTTGCCTTAGCTAATCCATCGCCGCCAAACTTTTTTAAGATATTCTTTGCCAATTCTACAACATTTATTCCTTGGCCGCCAATCCTTAAAAGAATGGCCAAAAGCTCCGAATTAGAAAGCCGCTCGGGTCCGTATTTTTCGAGTTTTTCTCTTGGGCGGTCTATCTTGGGAAGGTCTTTGATTCTCATAATGCTAATTTCTCCAATTATATGCTCCTTTTGGGCGGCGGTCAAGCCTTGTTTTTGCCCTTTAGGAGTTAATGGACAAAATTAGGACCCAAAAATGTAATTTTATGGCATAATATAGAC
>CAZQSS010000009.1:0-8147 GCA_964596405.1 uncultured Gammaproteobacteria bacterium
ATATGCCCGAAAGACAATCAGTTGAAACATCTCAACCCGAACACAAAGAACACGAACCAAAGATTAACTATCATTTTTTGTATAGCGCTCATCGCACGGCGGAAGACTTTAGTAATTTGGAAGAAGCTTTCAAGAAGGCGGATATTTACATACCGGAAGTGGCGGGGTGGACGCAAGAAGTACTAGAAAACGTTCAGGCGGTTTCAGATGGCAAAATATTGCCCGAACAATTAAAAAAAAATAAAAACAGCGCTTGGTTTCAGGAGCTTAAAGTGATGCATGGCTCACGAAAACCGATTTTGTTTGTCGATGTTTCTTCTAAGGATGAGGAAATTTTAAAAAGAAAAGAACGGGCAGATAAAGAAAATGAACGGGCTTTCGAATTTTTTATAAATGGCAGATTTTTTGAAAGTCTTAAATTAATGCGCGTTTATGCCGAAAATTTCACCGACCTGCAGCTAGAACGTGAAAATAAAATAAAAGAAAATTTGGACAAGTATATTAAGAATTTTTTAGAGAATAATCCAGATTATTCAAATAAAGAGTTAAATGTTTTAGTAAGTTTGGGTAGCGCGCACACGTCTCTTTATCACCAACTAAGGGGTGAGGGGCGGTCGGTTTCCAGGGAGTTTAATAAACCGTTGATTGTGTACTCTTCGTTAATGGAAGCAAGAAGAGGGAGGCAGTTTTTAAAAAAGACGATTGACGACAAATTTTTGGCTCGCGATCTTTTAGAAAATCTTTTTGCAGAGTCCCTTCTTTCAGTGACTAACGACACTAATAAACTCTTTAGAGTTCTTAGAAAATTATCCGGCAAGTTGAGTCTAAAAGATATCCAAGAAATTTCAGAGAAAGCCGGTAAAAATGGGGGAAAAATAGATGTTGTTCAAGAACTGGAAGCGCGGGGCATCAAAGTGCCAAAAACCGAAGAAGAAATGGACAAAATGCTGGGTTTAAATAAAAACGAAAAATAATTTAATAATTTAATTTAAAACATATGTCCAAAACAGCAAAAGTTTTGTTGATCGTGGCTGCCGTCGTGGTGGTCGTGATTATCGCCTTGGCCGGCGTTTATAACGGCTTGGTGGCTTCGCGCGAGGGCGTGGATGCCCAGTGGGCGCAAATAGAAACGCAGTATCAGAGACGTTTTGATTTGATTCCGAATTTGGTGGAAAGCGTCAAAGGCGTTTTAAAACAGGAACAAACGGTGTTTGGCGAATTGGCTCGGGCGCGCGCTAATTATGCCGGCGCTAAAAGCACGGATGAAAAAGTGGCGGCCGCCAATCAATTGGAGACAGGGTTGAGCAGATTATTGGTGATAATGGAAAATTATCCGCAATTAAAATCAGCCGAGACCGTGCAGACCCTGATGGTTCAACTTGAGGGCACGGAAAACCGTATTAGCGTGGAACGCGGCCGATATAATGACGCCGTGCGTTTTTATAACATCAAAGTTAAAACTTTTCCGACCAATTTGATTGCCGGCGTATTTGGTTTCGCGCCCCGCACCATGTTTGAAGCGGTCACAGCCGCCAAAGAAGTCCCGGCGGTTAAATTAGAAATTAAGTAATTAAGCGGATGCCGTGGCGTAAGGGCTGTTTTGTAAGGTAACTATCTTATACCACAGCCTTTTCTAGATATGACGAAAAAGATAATTTGGTTGATAGTCGGATGGATTTTTTTTGTGCCGTTTTCGGCCGGGGCTTATTCCAATCCCGGCAAGCCTATGGGTTTTGTTAATGATTACGCCGGTTTAATGAGCGCGGCCGCGCGCCAGAGCTTGGAGACGGAATTGAGCAATTTTGAAAAAGAAACCCGGCACGAAATTGTGGTGGTGACAGTTCCGAATTTGGGCGGCGACACGATTGAAAATTTTGCCGTGAAATTGTTTGCCGATTGGCAGATTGGTAAAAAGGGGGCGGACAACGGCGCGCTTTTTTTAATCAGTAAAGATGACCGGCAAATGCGCATTGAAGTGGGTTATGGTTTGGAGGGAGCGCTGACCGACGCGCAATCATTCGCTATCGTTGATAAAATTGCCAAGCCGGCTTTTCGCGCCGGCAATTTTGATAAAGGCATTTCTGAATCAGTGGCCGTCATTGAAGCGGCGACGCGGGGCGAGGATATTTCCGGACGGTTTGAAAACAACCGAGCCCGAACTCGCGGATTGCCGGTGGGCGATTGGATTTATTTCGCGATATTTGTAATTTTTATTTTGCAAGCCGTGGTGGTGAAGTTGAGTCACACAAAAACTTGGTGGCCGGGAGGCGTGATCGGCGGTATTTTGGGTTTAATTTTGGGCCTGGTTTTGTTTGGGTTGGTATTGAAAATACTTTTGTCCGCGGTTATTTTGGCGCTTGTCGGTTTGGTTGTTGATTACGCGGCTTCAAGAAATGGACCCATCAAGGGTGGCGGCAACGGCCCTTTCTTTCTTGGCGGTGGCGGTTTGGGCGGTGGCGGGGGATTTGGCGGTTTTGGCGGCGGCCGATCGGGCGGTGGAGGATCAAGTGGAAGCTGGTGAGTGAGATAGAAATCCTAAACTCTAAATCCGAAATCCGAAACAAATCTAAAATCCAAATTTTTAAAATTCAAAAACGATTTAAAATTTTTAATTTTTGAGCATTTGAATTTGTTTAGAATTTCGAGTTTCTAATTTAGAATTTTAAAATGTATGTGGCATCAACAAAAATTAGCTAACGGGTTGCGTTTAATCACCGTGTCGGTGGCCGGCACTAAAGCCATAACCGTCCTGGCGCTTTTTGGCGTGGGCTCGCGCTCCGAAACTTTAAAAGAAAATGGCATCTCCCATTTTATTGAGCACATGATGTTTAAGGGCACCGAGCGGCGCCCTACCACTTTGGATTTATCGCGCGAATTGGATTCGGTCGGCGCCGAGTTTAACGCCTACACCAGTCGCGACCACACGGGCTATTATATAAAAGTTGACGCCCAACATTCGCTTTTGGCTTTGGACATGCTTTCTGATATGTTAACGCACTCAAAGTTTGACAGCGGGGAGTTGGATCGGGAAAAAGGGGTGATTGTTGAGGAAATAAACATGTATCAGGATAATCCCACCATGTATGTAGAACAACTGTTTGAAGAAACTTTGTTTGCTAATCATCCTTTGGGCCGGGACATTGCCGGTGAAGCGGCCATTGTCAAAAAGTTTGACCGCCCGATGCTGTTGGATTACCGCGACAAGTTTTATATCCCCAGAAACGGTATTGTGGTTTTAGCCGGCCGCATTGATAATAAAACTAAGCGGGCGGCAGTTGAGTATTTTGGCAAATTAGGATTATCAAAAAAACAGGCGCCGGCCTATGAAAAATTTAAATTCGGCCCAGGTGGTCAGACGGGTAAAGGCAAAAAAATCGGTTTAAAATTCAAAGAAACCGACCAAACCCACCTGGTTTTGGGCTTCCCCGGCTTGGCCTATGATGATGCGGCCGGGCCGGCCACCTCATTGTTAAATTTGATTTTGGGTGGCACTATGAGTTCACGCTTGTTTATTGAAATACGCGAACGCCGAGGTTTGGCTTATATGATTCGGTCGGATTTAAACCGTTATCATGAAACCGGGAACTTCTTAATCCAAGCCGGACTAGACAGCCGCCGGACGGCCGAAGCGGTTAAAGTAATTTTGGATGAATTGGTTAAAATTAAAAAAGACGGCGTGACCAAAGAAGAACTCCAGCGAGCCAAAGATAATTTACGCGGGCATATGGTTTTGAGTTTTGAAAACTCCAGCGCCCAGGCCGAATGGTATGCCAAACAGGCGCTGTTGATGAAGAAGGTGGCAACGCCGGAAGAAAGATTGAAAAAATTTACAGCCATCAAGGCCGAAGAAATTCAGAAGGCGGCCAATCAAATTTTTGATTTTAAAAAATTGCGCTTGGCGGTCATCGGTCCATATAAAACAGAAGAAACGCCGGCCGGTTGGTTAAAAATTTAAAGAGACTATGAAGAAAATTATTATTGCCAATTGGAAAATTTATTTGGATAGGAAAAGCTCTTTAAGTTTGTTGAGTAAGATTAAGTTTCCAGGGTTACGGTCAAAAGTTTTTGATTTGGTAGTTTGCCCGTCTTTTACCGTCCTCTCCGATGTGCAAAAAGCCATCGCTCACATGTCTTTGGCCATAAGTTTGGGCGCTCAGGATTGTTTTTGGGCCGAACGAGGCGCTTACACCGGTGAAATATCACCAGCCGACCTTAAGGATTTGGGTGTAAAATATGTTATAATAGGACACAGCGAGCGCCGCGCGTATCTTAAGGAAACCGATGAAATGATTAATTTAAAGCTTAAGGCGGTGTTGGCCACCGGATTGGCGCCGATATTTTGTGTGGGTGAAACAACTGAAGAGCGCGAGAGTGGGGGAGCCGAAGCCGCGGTGCTCAGTCAGATCCAAAAAGGTTTAGCCGGGTTGAAAGTTAAAAATAGTCAGAAAATACTGATTGCTTACGAACCGGTTTGGGCGATTGGCACGGGCAAATCGTGTGAACCCAAAGACGCGGTTAAAATGCATCAGTTTATAAAAAAAGAAATTGCCCAAATGTTGGACAAAGAAGAAGTGCCGATGCTTTATGGCGGAAGCGTTGACGAAAAAAACGTTTTATCGTATTTAGAAGAGAGCGCCATAGATGGCGTGTTGGTAGGCGGCGCCAGCGTTAAACCCGAAATTTTCAGCGCCTTGTTAAAAAAAGTCGCCACGCTAAAAGTTTAAGATATGCCCAGTAATACAACCCCGCAAGTTTCGCCTCGCGAAACACACAGGGCCGGTAAGTTTACTAGGCTACAAAATCAAATCAGAAAATAATTAAATTATATAAAGTCCCCAAGTGATGAAATCATGCGGGGTTGATATACCGGGTATGTTTTATTCCATTTTACCCATCACCATCATCCTTCTGAGTTTATTAGCCATTGTTTTGATTATTCTTAAAAAGTTTCCCCAGCTGACCGCCGTGGAAGTAGAAAAAATTGTTGAAGTTCAGCAAGCCCAGATAAAAGAAAATATTCAATTACAAAAATTTAATCGTTCGTTGGTCAGTCTGTGGGGGAAGATAAAAAGCCAACTGGGTAAATTTCAGGCTGTTTCCGGTTTTTGGAAAAAAACGCAGAGCAAATTCAGAGTTTTTGTTCACAATCTAAAAGAGCGGCACAAGAAACTGATTGAGGCAGAGATGGCAAAGAGATCCATCCAGGTTAAAGAACCAACACCGGAAGCCATTCAAGAAGTCGGCAGTCTCTTAAAACAGGCTGACGAAGCAGTCGATCAAAAAAACAATTCTTTGGCCGAACGATTGTACATAGAGGTGATTAAACAGGATTCAAAAAATATAGAAGCCTACCGCGGTTTGGGTAGATTGTATTTTAACACCAAAAAATTTAAGGAATCGGCCGAAACTTTTGACTATTTGTTAAAACTAAAACCGGACGATGTTCGGGCATTTAATCGTTTGGGCATGATTGCCGAAGTTCATGGCCGTTGGGAAGAGGCGGTTAAATATTTTGAGGAAGCGGTAAAATTGGACAGTACTGCCGCCATTAGGTTCTTTGATCTGGGGCGGGCTTATGCCGCTTTAAATAAGCCGGCCTTAGCTTTAACTAATTTTAGCCGGGCAGCCGAAATTGAGCCTAATAATCCCAAATACCTTGACCAAGTTCTAGAAATGAGTATAATAACTAAAGACAAAGACCTGGCTAAAGAAACCTTAAGGCGGTTAAAGGCGGTTAATCCTGAAAACCAAAAACTTCAGGAGTTTGAAGATCGAGTTAAAAGAGTAGATTAAAAATTCGCCGACCTGCCTGCCGGCAGGCAGGCGTAGCTCCCGCCTCTCGGTCCGCCGCGCAACCATTCGGTTCTGTGGCACCCAGAGGCTCGGCGGGCAGGCAGCTTGCCCCGCCAGAGCCGACGTAGCTCAGCTGGTAGAGCAACTCCATGGTAAGGAGTAGGTCATCGGTTCAATTCCGATCGTCGGCTCTGGCGGGGTGAAGTAGAGTCCCGATTCTGCCGAGGCAGAATCGTGGATCCTCGATTTTGCTTAGCGCAAAATCGGGACAACTCCATGGTAAGGAGTAGGTCATCCCGCAAATGCGGGATCGTCGGCTCCATGGCTTTAGTCAAAACAACCTGTTTACACAAACAGGTCGCTATGATATAATGGAGCCATGTCTACAATCAATGAGTCACAATTTAAAAAGATAAAATTATCTTACAGCAACGGTAATAGCGCGAGGGAGATAGCAGATGAATTAAACGTTTCTATCGATGCTGTGTATTATTTTTTTAGAAAACATGGAATACCAAGGCGATTAGCCGCCGAAAATAATAAGTTACAATTTCTAAAAAAAAAGAAGTCGTTTATTATAAAAGAAAGGCTGACGAACAACGAAGAGCTTTTGAAACTGGCAGGAATAATGTTGTATTGGGGCGAGGGTTCCCAATGGAGCGGGGAAACAATAGTAGATTTTGCGAATAGTAATCCACAAATGGTAAAAATATTTCTAAATTTTTTGAGGAGTATTTGTGGAATTAATGAAAGAAAATTGCGCGCTTATGTATATTGTTACATTAATCAAAATCCAAGAGAAATAATGAGTTTTTGGGAAATGACGACCGGAATACCGAGCAATCAGTTTACAAAACCATATATAAGAAAAGATTATCGGTTGTCAAAATCGGGTAAAATGCGATATGGAGTGATTCATATAAGATATGGAGATAAAAAATTATTGTTTCAGCTGAAACAATGGATACAAGAATCTGTAGATTTCTTTAATAAGGGCAGGTGGCGGAGTGGTCAAACGCATCAGACTGTAAATCTGACGCCTTACGGCTTCGTAGGTTCGAATCCTACCCTGCCCAAATGAAACTTGGCAGAGCGGCATAACTGTTTGTGCCGCGTGGAGGATTCGAAGACCGCAACCATGCCGACTTAGCTCAGCTGGTAGAGCAACGGTTTTGTAAACCGTAGGTCCAGGGTCCGAATCCCTGAGTCGGCTTTGAAAAAAATTAAAGAACAGTTAAATAAAAATTATATGTCTCAAGACAATCTCATAAAGTTAGAGTGCACCGGCTGCAAAAGAGTTAATTATTTTTCTCACAAAAATAAAAAAACTCTGAAGAATCGTTTGGAGCTCAAGAAATATTGTCGTCACTGCCGCAAGCACGTGGCGCACAAAGAAACCAAATAGTTTACGTTCGCAATTCTCAAATAGTTTTGGAAATTTGAGCTTGTTTCGGATTTCGGACCTGCCTGCCGCCTGCCTGTCCGGTAGGCAGGGTAGGCAAGGTTTAGAATTTGGGATTTTCAAAGAGTGGGGGGTTCGTATAATGGTAGTACTTTGGTCTCCAAAACCAATAGCGTGGGTTCGATTCCTACACCCCCTGAATTAAAAACTTTTCTCGTTTGAGAAGAGTTTTTAATTTCCAACGAGAATTGTGTGGGAATCGAAGGGCGCGAGAGAAACCGAGCGGGCGAGGTTTTGGTGCGCAGCGCCCCGGACCGCGAGTCGGAGCGAGCGGGATTCCTACACCCCCTGAATAAAAAATCGCTTAAAAGGCGGTTTTTTGGTATAATGTAAATATGATACTGAGCATTGTTAAAGCTTTTTTTGCCGTCTTTGGGGTGATGGACCCGTTGGGCAATACGCCGGTGTTTTTATCGTTGACTGAACGGCTGGATGAAAAAACTAAGCGGTCTTTGGCCACCAAGGCGGTGATCCGGGCGGGGATCGTGCTTTTGGTTTTTGTCTTTTTGGGTAACATCATTCTTGATTTTTTTCACATTTCGCTTCAGAGTTTCCGCATTGCCGGCGGCATAATCTTGCTTTTGATCGGTTTGCAGCTTTTGTTCGGCTTACGTTTTTCCAACGAGCCGGAGATTATGGCTGATGATTTGAGTGTCGTGCCGCTCGCCACGCCGCTCATCGCCGGTCCGGGCATGATTACCGCCGTGGTTATCTTTTCCAAAGAATATGGTTATTTAATTACGATTATCGGCATCGTGGCCAATCTCGTTTTGTCCTGGGTGTTGTTCCGTTACGCCAATTATATCGTTAAATTTTTGGGCAAGGGCGGCACGTTGATGTTCGTAAAGTTTATGAGCTTGATTTTAGTGGCCATTGGTGTAGAATTTATTAG
>CAZQSS010000009.1:8247-29275 GCA_964596405.1 uncultured Gammaproteobacteria bacterium
TATGCCCAAAAGTGAAAAAAGGATAAGTTTCATTTTGGAAAAGCCCAACAAGGCGAGGTTGCCCCAAGAGATTCGCGACGCCAATATTAATCGTCAGGCCGGGGCCATGCACGATAAGCGTGGCGACCAGGGACCGCAAGAATCCGAGTGGGCCGAAGACCGGGTGGTTTTGACCGAAAAAGAAAAACGGGATATTTTTGAGCGCGTGCTTAAGGAATTTAACGAGTGGTCTGGGAGCGACAATAAATATATGAAAACCGCTTCACCCAACGAATTGTTGAATGAAAAAATGTTAAGATTAAAGGCGGCCATTATAGGAGAGTGGCTTGATAAGGAAAATGAGATTTCGAAATCTATCTTGGATGATTGGCGGAAAGAGTTGGAGTTTTAAGTGTTCAATCCTCCGGACAATTTGCCCCAATCAAACAATTTGACAAGCTTGTGGATCTTTGTTAAGGTATAGTCACTATGCAAAACATCCAGAAATTTTATTTTTACTTTTACGCCCCCTCAGCCGAGGCACTTGTTTGCATATAAACTTTAAAAATTTTGCTACAAGAACCTCGGCGACGAGGTTCTTTTGTTATTATTAAATCTAAGTATGAATGTTACTATCATCAAAAAAATAGCGACTCCGGAAGAAATAATTCGGGCTCATCCTTTGTCTTTGGCGGGCCAAGGGCAGATTATTAACGACCGCGAAGAGATTAAACAAATTTTAAGCGGTCAAGATAAAAGATTTTTGGTCATCGTCGGTCCGTGCTCGGCTTGGCCTTCTGAAGCTGTATTGGAATACGCCCGGCGGCTTAAAAAATTGAATGACGAAATAAAAGACGGGGTAAAACTGGTGATGCGGGTTTATATTCAAAAACCGCGCACCGCCAAGGGCTGGACCGGGCCGGTCAATCAACCCAATCCGTATCAACCGGCCGATATCAGTGAAGGCATCAAATATGCTCGGAACCTGATGATAAAAATTATTGAAATGGGATTACCCATTGCCGACGAGGCTCTTTTTACACACAACGCTAAAGGTTTTATTGAGCTTTTAAGTTGGGTGGCGATTGGCGCGCGAAGCGTGGAAGACCAAGAGCATCGCGTTTTTGCCTCAGCCGTCGGTTGTCCGGTGGGTATGAAAAACAGCACGAGCGGATCAATTGAAATTGGCGTTAACGGCATTGTGGCCGCGCAACATCCGCACATTGCTGTTTTTCACGGCTACCAAGTAGAAACCAAGGGCAATCCTTACGCGCATTTGGTTTTACGCGGCGGTTCCAGCGGCCCGAATTACAGTGTCGAACATTTGTTGTCAGCCAAAGAGTTGATGGAAAAAAATGCGGTTAAGAATTCGGCTATTATTATTGACGCCAGTCATGACAATTGTAAAGTTGATGGTAAAAAAGATTTTCGTCGTCAATCTCAGGTGGTGCGCGAAACCATTGGAAATCTAAAAAAACAGCCGGAGTTAAAAAACATGGTTAAAGGATTTATGCTGGAGAGTTTTATCAAAGGTGGCAATCAAAACCACGAGAGCCTGACACCGGAGACCGTTGATCGTAGCGGACTTTCTATCACCGATCCGTGTTTAAGTTGGGAAGAAACCGAACAGATACTAAAAGAATTAAGAGATTACGTTTATGAAAGATAGAATAACTTTTGGTATTATCGGTCGGGGTCGATTTGGCGCGCTTTGGGCGCGATGCCTTGGCCGTTTGGGCCGCGTTGTTGTCTGCGGCCGGAAGAGTTCGCCGGCTTTATTTAAAAAAGCGATGGCGGCGGATATTTTATTTTTAGCCGTGCCGATTTCACAGATGGAAAAATGTTGTCGCCGGATTTCGCCTTTTTTAGGGCCGCGAACCATCGTGGCCGACGTCTGTTCAGTTAAAGAATATCCGGCTAAAATTATGCGGCGAATTTTGCCGGGTACCCAACCCATTGTCGCCACCCACCCCTTGTTTGGGCCCGATTCGGTGGCGCGTTTGGGTTTGCCGGGGCAAAAGATAGTGGTTTCTGTTTTGCGCGCTTCGGCTAAACAAAAAGCTTTTTTTGAAAGTATTTTCAAGACTTTGAAATTGAAAATTATTCACGCCACGCCAGAAGAGCATGACCGGCAGATGGCCCGATCACAGGCCTTGGTGCATTTTATCGGCCGCGGTCTCCAGTCTCTCAATTTACAGCCGCAAGAAATCTCCACGCCGGACTACCAGTTTCTTTTGCGGATGAACGATATGGTAACCCACGACACCCGGCAACTTTTTTTGGACATGCAGCGTTATAACCGTTTTGCCAAAAAAATCAGGCAGAGATTCTTGAATGATTTGAAAAGAATTAACTCAAAAATACAGCGTTGACTTATTTTTTCAAATCGGCCATGTCTTCTTCATATTGTTTGGTCAGTTCCAGCACGTTGTCGGCGTAAAATCTGTATTTTAAATTTATTGAGCCGGCAAAATATTTCATAGCGGCATTCCAGTGGCCTTTATCCGTGCCATTGGCCCCGTCGCCCGTGAGTTTAATGGCGGAGGCGGTAAAAGCATCGCGAATATCCCAAGGGTTGGCCGGTGTTTTGCCGGTTATACTCGAAACTTTATTTTTGTAGCCCATCCAAGTGGAGGGGATAAATTGAGCCGGACCCATGGCGCCGCCCCAACCAAACTGTTTTCCGTTTTTGTCGCGCAGGGGGCAGGATACGGGCGTAATATCCGGATCCAGCCCCAACTCTTTGGTGATAGTTAAAAATGGTTTTTGGTCGCGATCCGGTTTCATCACTACTTTCCAGCTTTTTGTCGGCGGATCACCCAAGCGGTTGCAGGTGCCCACATTTTTACCCAAATTTGATTCCTGGGTTAACACCGCCAACAGAAACGCGGGCTTGATGCCGGTGAGCTTGGCAATCCATTCGGCCATTACCACCGCGTCGCCAAAAGTAATTTGTTTGCCCACGTTAAACAGTTCATAAATTCTGTTTCGGATTTGGGCCGCTCTTTGTTTAGTGTCATTGAGGGTGGACTGATAATTGCTTTCTTTGCCTTTGGTTTCTTGCAGTAAAGTGGTTTGCTCCGAAAGTTTGCCGCGCAAGGCTTGTTCCTGAATAGTCTTTAAAGATAAAAGATTTTTAGCGTCAGTTTGTTGGACGCCGTAAATAGTTTGTTGCTTTTCCAGCTCGATTTTTGTAGTTTTTGTTTCCGTTAAGATGAGATTTAAATTTTCCAGGAGGTTGGAATAATTTTCCAATTCAGTAAAATACTCCGAAAGACCGCCTTTGGCAAAAAACGTCAAGAATAACAGTTCGTGGTCTTTTTGATTTACCAGGCTCAATTGGCTACTGAGCTGATTTTTAAGTCTTTCGATCTTTTTAAGGCTTTGGTCAATGGAAGTTTCAGTTACTGATATCTTCGTGTCCAGGTCTTTTATTTTAATTGAAGTGGCTTTGATCTGAAGACGCAGACCGGCCTGTTGATTTTTTAACTGATTGATTTTATTGGTTAAGGTTTTTTTCTCGCCCTGGGTTTGTTTGAGCTGTTGTTCCAGTTCGGTTATTTGTTTTTCAATATCCTGGAGTTCTTGTTCCAGCTGGCGTTGGGTTTGCGTATTGTCCAACGCCAAAACAGCGCCGTTTATAGGCATTACTAAAACGAGTAGGGCAAAGATAATAATTATTGATTTGGTTTTATTGGTCATGCTGTAAGAATATCATTTTGGGGCATCTTTTTCAAGACAGATGGCTTTTGTTGTCATTCTGAGCCAAGCCGAAGAATCCCTCTCGCGATTGATGTAAAAACAAAAAAACCGACACGTTGGTGTCGGTTTCGGGGTTGTTTAGGCAGAGCCGATTTTGGTCGGAGTGCCGTCGGGCGATCCGAATCCGCCGGGGAGGAAAAGCATTTCGGGCTGTGGGGGCAGAGCGACGATTTTGAAGCCCTTACAGCAGAAGAACCCATCTATTTCTTCATTGGCGTACCGCAGACGTTCTTGAACAAGGGCGGACAAGGTTTGCTGCAGAGCGTCGAGAACGATGTTTGCCGTGATTAGGTCTTGTTCCAGATCCGGCGATATTGGCGGCTGGCAAGTGCAGGCGTTAACGCAGGCGACGCCGCAGTCGCAGGGCGGGAGTATTTGTTCCGCCCCCTGAATGACAGTTCTGATGACGGTATAGACTGCTTTTTCCAGCGGCGTCATTTCACCGATGACAGTTCCATCCGGATCAATTTCTTGTTCCGGTTCAATGAAGTTGCCCGAGGCCAGCACCTCGGTTATTTTTGCCAGGAACGTGTTTTTCAGCGTTTCATCCGGTGTCATTGTTTTTCTCCTTTGGTTGGATTGGGACAGCGCGACTTGACGATTTTGAAGCCTCGGCGGAATCCCAGTCTTGCGGTGAGCGGCAAATTTAACCGATCATAGAGCAGTTCCTGGATAGTCTTTTTTAAGATATCAAAATGATGGCATCCAATCTGGAACATGGCCAATTGCTTGGGCGTGATAATGGGCATTTCGTTGGTTTTTGCGTCTGCTTTTGGCTGGACTTCGTCTATAATTTGCCTGCCGGCAGAATAAACCGCCTTTTCCACCGCGCTCATCTCTCCCAAAACCTCTTCATCTATAGCCGCTTCTTTTAACGGCTCAATGAATTGGCCGGAAGCCAAAATCGCGTTGATCCTAGCAATTAAATGCTTGTCCAATCCTTCTACCCAAGACTTCATTTTGTTCTCCTCATGTTGAATTGTGTAAAGTTCGCTCTACTAACTTAATCATATTGAGGGGATTATGTCAACCCCGTTACAGTTTCAGCTTTTTTATTGACAAGACGGTTTATTGTCGTTAAACTTGTCATTAGAAGCGCGCTTCAATAAAATCAACCGGGAGGCGACAATGGAGGCCAGAATTTATCGTGTTCACAATCTCAGGATCGCTGGCGTCGGTGGCAGTCCGCGTCCGGAAGCAGTGGCGGTGGTAGGGGATTATGTGATTTTTAATTTGGATAGTCCCGAAGTTTACAAGGGTCCTCTGCGGAAGTTTCTGCGCGAAAACGGCTATGTCGCCCAGACGCGCCTGGTGGGCAAAACCATTCTGCCCGATTGGGTCGTTGGCGACAGGATCAACGCTCTTTGTCGCCACGGCAACCGCGGCGACGCGCTGAAGAAGCTGGTTCGTCAGCACATCAAATACCTGGTTCCCAAGAGGCTGTAACAGCCTCTTTTTTGTCCGCCACAAAACTCTGGGGGAAGGAATCGAACCTTCACTATCCCCGTTAACAGCGGGGCGTTTTACCATTAAGCTACCCCAGAGTTTTGGCGCGGAATTTACCCCGCCATGCGGCGGGATTGTAACTGTTTACAAAAATTCCCCGTTTGTGGCGGGGAATCTAGAATAAGAAAAACTGCCCGCCAGACTAAGGGTTATTATTGTTATTATTTGATTTTAGGGCAAGCTGAATCATAGGTTAAGTATAGCGGTCTTTTTATGTTTTGTCAATTTGTTGTGTATGTTGGGCGGGTGGTCGGTTGAGAATTATAGCCCGGTGTAGTATAATTTAGATAGTTAATAATTAATATTTTTTTATGCCCAGTAATACAACCCCGCAAGTTCTGCTCGAGCAGAACCAAAAGAGTTGTTAGTTTAAGCCAGGCAAGTCAAGTAAGCTAAAAGAAAAAATTTTAATTTACAATTCCCCAAGTGATGAAATCATGCGGGGTTGATATACTGGGTATGGGTTTGCAGGAAGCGATTGAAGTTTTGTCGGCCGGCGCCCCGGCTTACCGAGTTAAGCAAATTGAGCAAGCTTTTTTTAATCCCAAAATAAAAAACTGGAGCGATATTACCGTCTTGGCAAAAAATGAACGGCAAAAGCTGGAGGCTTTGCCGTTTTTTAGTTTCAAAGATTCAAAAGTTTTGACCAGCCGCGACGGTTCTTTCAAGGCCGTGCTGGAATTGCTTGACGGGCAAAAAATTGAAACGGTTTTAATGCCCAATACCCGCGGCCACTGGACCATCTGCCTTTCCACCCAAGTCGGTTGCGCCCGCGGCTGCGGCTTTTGCGCCACCGGCACCATGGGGCTTGTCAGAAATTTATCGGTTGATGAAATTGTTGACCAGTATCGGTTTTGGTTACATTCTATTGTCATTCCCGCGAAAGCGGGAATCCAGACTGGTTTCCCGATCAGGTCGGGAACGACAGCTTTAGAGCAAGGGAGTATTACCAATTTGGTTTTTATGGGTATGGGCGAGCCGTTGGATAATTATGAAAGTGTTAAAACCGCCATCAATTTGATTTTAAAATATACCGAGATCGGACCAACGCGCATTACTGTCTCCACGGTCGGCGTTTGGCCGACTCTGGACACGCTTCTTTCGGATAAAGATTGGTCACCGGTCCGTTTGGCTATTTCACTTCACGGCGCGGATGCGGCCACGCGGAAAAAGATTGTACCATCAACTCCGCCGGATTTTTTTGAAAAGTTGACTGTTTGGTCCAAAAATTATTTGAAACAAAAAGGCAATCGCCGCCACTATCTGACTTTTGAATATATTATGATCAGCGGCGTAAACGATTCTTTGGTTCAGGCAGAAAAGTTGGCCGCCTTGACCAAAGAAATTTTTCAGGTAAGGATTAATTTGGTGCCGTGCAATCCCATTGGCGGCCATTGGCAAGAAAGCGCGGCAGAGTCAATTGATAAATTTCAAACATTGTTGGAAAAAGAGGGGATAACGGTTACTGTCCGCCGTTCCATGGGTCAAGACATTGCGGCGGCGTGTGGACAGTTGGCAACAAAAAATATTTAGATACCACCCCATTCTTTCTTTTCTCTCTGCTCCTATTTCCGCCAAAGGCGGACAGGCGCGCGCCTGCCCGCCGGAGCTTCAGCGAAGGAGGGAATTAGAGCAGATAACTATTCTCTTATTCGCACGAATAAGAGAATAGTTTAAAAAATAATTTATAAAATGAAAAAGCAGACCGTTGGGTCTGCTTGAGCTTTTTTGAGGTGTTTGCTCACTTCACCTCGAGGAGTCGTCCCTCGATCAGTTTGCCGACCGGGACTTTTTCGCAGGGCACAGTCGACATCATCGAATAAGCGTAGCCCAGGCCATGGATGGCGAAACAGATGTCGGTCCCGGGGTATTTGACGAAGATGAGCTCGGTGGTCAGGTGGTCCACCCGAATTGCCGTCCGCTCCGTCTCGGACGGCACGCAGCCGGCGACGAAAATCGCCACGAACACGATGCACATTGCCACGAGTAGGGTCTTCATTTAGCACCTCCGTTAGTTGGTTGAAAGAACACTCTTTACCCCGCACACCATTTTTAAGTAAGTCATTCTTGAGGCTCGTCTGATATGGTTTATCGGCTTCGCCTTTCATTAACGATAATTGGATGCCTTAATTGAAAATGGTGTGGGGGCAAGCCTTTCCACATTAAGGGTGGTGATGAATCTTGGTAATGGCCTTAACTCGTCCGAAGACGAATCTTGATCGACCAAGGGAGACAAGTCACCGGTATCGATGAGTCGAAACCCATCGGAAACCTGGACTTACTTGTCCGAACGATTAGCTCGGTCTTGAAACCTACCTAATCGTTTTCACCCTCCTTAATCTAGAAAGGTTAACCTTTTAGACTGTCAAACTACTGTATTCTGAGCTTATTTTCTGATTTGATACTCATTTCATCATTTAACGATATAGTATACCACAAAATCAGAATCTTGTCAAGCCCTGCGAATTGGCTAAAACTAGCGAAAATATTGAAAAATAAGCTCAAATAAGCCTATTTTTTGCTCATTTATCTCGAAAGTGATAAAATAGTAAAATAAAGAATCTGTGATCTGTGTGGTATCTGTAAACAATCCGCGTAATCTGTGTTTTCAAAATCTGTGTTATCTGTGTTTATATGATCTACTTAAGCGAACTTCTAGGCGCGAAAGTGCGCGACAGCGCGGATGAAATCAGCGGCCGGCTGAAAGATATTTTAGTCATGCCGCGCGAGGGTCAGCACGCGCCCATAGAATTTTTGCTCGTCAAATTAAAAAAAGACGGCGAAGTTTTTATTCCCTACGGTTGCGTGGAAACTTTTGGCCGTCAAGAAGTGACGCTCAAACATCTTTGGTGCAAAATCCAAAAAGGCGAGCCGACTGACGCGCATATTTATTTAAATCGTGATGTTTTGGATCAGCAGATTGTGGATGTGGCCGGCGCTCGCGTGGTGCGCGTCAATGATTTGGAAATCGGTTTGGTGGAAGGTCAAATGTGCGTTTTGGGCATTGATATCAGTTTCAAAGGACTTTTGCGTCGCCTGAATTTGGATTGGTTGGATTTTTTTAATGTCCTCAAAGTGCGCGTGATTGATTGGCGCCAGGCCCAACCGGTCAAAGGCACGCTGAAACTGGATACGGTTGCTAGAAATTTAAAAAAATTGCATCCGGCCGACTTGGCCAACATTATTGAGGATCTAAATTTGCGACAGGGCAGTGACTTGGTTAAAACTTTGGATGCGGAATCGGCGGCGCAAGTGGTGGAAGAATTGAATCCGGCATTGCAAAAAATCTTAATCAAATATCTGGGCCCGGATAAAGCCGCCGGCATTATTGATAAAATGTCCATTGATGAAGTGGCTGACTTGATGAAAACAATGACCAAGCGGGAAGCAAAAAAATTTACGTCATATCTCAAGCGTCACCCGACTTTGAACTTGGAAAAATTAATTTCTTATCCCAATGACGCGGCCGGCGGTTTGATGACCACCGATTTTGTCAGCGCCCGACCCGAGTGGACGGTGGAACAGACTGTTGAAGAAGTAAAACGCCGTTCGCCGTTTTTACGCACCCTGCTTTACGTTTATGTTACCGATGAAAACGGATTTTTTAAAGGCAAGGTTTCTCTGCGGCATCTTTTGATTAATGATGGCGGGCAGACATTGGAAAAAATTCTCAAAGAACATCAGCCCGACTATACTTTGCTGGCAGATCAGCGCGTCAGCCAGATTATGGACATCATGACCAAGTATAATCTTTTTACAGCCGCGGTTTTAGATAATGACGGCCGAATGGCGGGCATCGTGACGATTGATGATGTGATGCGCCATATTGTGCCTAATGCTTAAGTTATGCGGGAGAGACTAAAAATAATTTGGCCGCGCGTTCTGTTTTTTTTGGGCGTGATCGGGCCGGGGATTATTGCCGCCAACGCCGATAATGACGCCGGCGGCATCACCACCTATTCTATTGCCGGCGCGCATTTTGGCACCACTATGCTCTGGGTGCTTTTTTTGATTACCTTTTCTTTGGCCATTACTCAAGAGATGGGTGTGCGCATGGGTCTGGTAACACGGCAGGGGTTGGCGGGTATCATCCGGGAAAATTTTGGCGTTCGCTGGACGGTTTTTGCCATGTTCGCCATGCTCGTGGCCAACTTGGGCACCATCACGGCCGAATTTGCCGGCATTGCCGCTTCGTTTTCTATCTTCGGTATCAGCAAATATATTGTGGTGCCCATTGCCGCCCTGGTAGTTTGGTTGGTTTTGTACGGGGGTTCGTTCAAAACAACTCAGAAAATATTTTTGATTTTTTCCGCTTTTTATATTGTTTACATCATCAACGGTTTTCTCGTCAAACCGGATTTTGGCGCGGCCGTGGTCAGTTTGGTTAAACCGACTTTGGAATGGAGTACGCCGTTTTTCTTGACCATGATTGCTTTGATCGGTACCACCATTACGCCCTGGGGGCAATTTTTTATTCAATCGTATGTGGTTGACAAGGGGCTGGAGATTAAACATTACCGGGCGGAAAAAATTGAGGTTTATTTTGGCGCGTTTTTGACCAATATCGTCAGTTTTTTTATTATCATCAGCACCGCCGCCACGCTCTACAAAGTCGGCGTCCGCATTACTGATGCCAAAGACGCGGCTGACGCCCTTCGGCCTTTGGCTGGAAATTTAGCCCAATTTTTGTTTGCTTTCGGACTTTTCAGCGCTTCCATGCTGGGCGCTTTTATTTTGCCCACGGCCACGGCTTACGCGGTTTGCGAAGCCTTTGGCTGGGAGAGCGGAGTCAATACTAAGTGGAAAGACGCTAAGATTTTTTACAGTTTGATTTTGGCCTCCATTATTATTCCGGCGACGTTGGTGCTCATTCCCAAAGTTTCACTCATCAAGATTATGATTTGGTCGCAAGACATTAACGGCATTCTTTTGCCCATTATTTTGATTTTTGTCATGAAGATTATCAACGATAAGCGGATTATGGGCGAGCACACCAACAAACCGATTGGCAATATTATCGCCTGGCTCACCATAATCGGTATTATCGCGGCCACGGCGGTTTTAGTCGTTTCATCTATTTTAGGATATAATTGATTTGAAGCGATACAACAAAATCTTTTAGTCTTTCAGTCTTGTAATCTTTTCGTATGAAAACAAAAATCAAAGCGATTTTGTTTGACATGGACGGGATCATAATTGACAGCGAGGTGTATTGGGCGAAATTGGAAAAAAAATTTGCCGAAGCGCATGGCATAAAATTTACGCCGGCTTACCGCCGGTATATTATGGCGCGGAGCGAGCGAGAAGTGGCCGCCATTTTTAAACATGAGTTTGGTTTTAAAGAATCAGAAGAAGAAATCAGACGTGAGCGCGATAAAATCGCTTACAATATCTATCATCATCAGGCCAAATTGATGCCGGGTTTTTTGATGTTGGCAAAAAAATTTAACCAAGACGGGTTTTTGGTGGCCTTGGTCAGTTCTTCGCCCTATGCCTGGATTAATCCGATTTTGCGCCGGCTTCATCTGCGGCCGTTTTTTAAAAAAATCGTTTCGGCCGATGATATGCGTGACGGCCGCGCCAAACCCGATCCGGCGATTTATCTTTTCAGCGCTAAGCAGTTGAAAGTTAAACCCCAAGAATGCCTGGTGTTTGAAGATTCCATCAACGGCATGCGGGCCGCCAAAGCCGCGGGGATGACTTGCGTCATCATCCCGGATCGCCGCTGGGTCAAAGACCGGCGGGGAGCGGGGGAAGCAAATCTAATTGCCACATCCTTGAAAGATAAGAGAATATTGAAGATGTTGTCCCGACATACTATATCTATTTGATAATAAGGAAGTCGGGATCCCGACCTTGCGTCGGGAGATATTAGAAATTAGTCAATTTTTCTCTGATCCTATTCGCGCGCCTGTCCGCTTTTGGCGGAAATTAGAGTAGATGACCATTCTACCTTTCGCCCGAATGGTAGAATGGTAAAAGATGGCAAAGAAATAATTTGTAGAATAAAAAAGAGCGAACCGTTGGTGGTCCGCTCTTGCCTTGTTTCAGAGTGGAACGATGGCATGTTGTTCGGGATTTATTTTCGTTCTTTGTCCCATGGGTCATTCAGATCGCGAGCATCGCCCATTAGCGACGATGTTCCATTCTGGATCGTTCTCTGTACGCGGCCGTCGATCTCACCAAGATATTGCTGGATCGCGTCGCATACGGCCACTTTCAGAGTCCACTCGCGCAATTCCGTCTCCGTCATCTCCATGGTGATGTAGCTGTCGGAACTGGTTGACCAAACCCTGAAACGGATATTGTCACCGGTTTTCCGAGCGTGAATCATGTGTGCCATGTCTTCCTCCTCGTGTTGTTGTTAATGTTCGTTCAAACCCTTTCACATCAAGTAGGACAAAGATCAATCTCTAGTATTGTCACTTTCCTGTCCGAAGACAGATAAGCGGATCTAGAGGTAGATAAGTGCTAGGAGCAAGCCAGTCGAAACCGACTCAATTTCCTAAGCATCTTACCCGAACGGTTACCTCGGCCATAAGCCTATTTAACCGTTATCTTGTGTCCCCCCTGATATAAAAAGGTTTTTACACCTCCCTCTGTCCCTCCTCAAGGAGGGATGGTGTTTTTCCTCTCTGGATAGGGGATAAAGGGGTGTGTTGTAAAGTACGGCTATCTCATCATTTAACAAATGAGTATAGCACAAAATCAGAATCTTGTCAAGAGGCATAGATTGGCTAGAATTAGCGAAAATATCAAAAAATAAGCTCAAATAAAGCAATTTTTATATTTGTCCAAGTGCCTTAAAAATGGTAAAATATATCTGTGATCTGTGAAATCTGTAATAAAATCCGTGTAATCTGTGTTTTATGCATCCGGCGATTTTGTACGAAAAATTACCCAACGACGTGGTTAAGTGCCAGGCTTGTGCGCATTATTGCGCCATTACCAAAGATAACGTTGGTATCTGCGGCGTGCGCTATAATGACGATGGCAAATTGTTTTTGGCGGTTTACGGTCATCCGTCGGTCGTCAACATTGATCCGATTGAAAAGAAGCCGTTGTATCATTTTTTGCCCGGGACTAAAATTTTTTCTTTGGGCACAATCGGTTGTAATTTCGGCTGTGATTTTTGCCAAAACTGGGATATTTCACAGACAAAGATCGAGGATTTAAAATCTCAAATTTCCAGTTTGAGTGAGGAGTGGACACCGAAGAAAATCGTGGATTATTGCGAAACCAATCGCCTTCCCTCTATCGCTTATACTTACAACGAGCCGACAATTTTTGCCGAGTATGTTTACGATACGGCCAAGCTGGCCAAAGAGCGGGGGATTAAAAACGTTTTGGTTTCCAACGGTTATCAATCCAGAGAAAGTTTAAATTATTTGGCGCCGGTTATAGACGCCATCAACATTGATTTAAAAGGCTGGACCGAAGAATTTTATCAAAAAATTTGCAAGGCGCGCCTATCGGTGGTTAAAGAAAACATTAAACTTTGGAAAGAAAAGGGCGTGTGGGTGGAGATAACCACTCTTCTGATTCCCAGCCGCAATGATAAAGACAATGAATTGGAAGGGATGGCGCAATTTTTGGCGTCAGTGGACACTGAAATGCCCTGGCATTTATCACGGTTTTTTCCGCAGTACAAAATGACGGATGGCGAAGTGACAACGGAAGATGTTTTACTGCGCGCTTACGAGGCGGGCAAAAAAGCCGGATTAAAATATGTTTATATTGGCAACCTGCCTCATCTGCCTCTTCGGCAGACAGGTCGGCAGGCAGGTGTTCCGGATGACAACACGTATTGCCCAAAATGCAGTACAAAAGTTTTAGAACGCGACGGCATGGCCTTGATCAAAAATAATTTCAAAAAAGGGCCATGTCCAAAATGCAATTCTATCATTAAAGGAATCTGGAAATGACAAAAGTTCCATAGTTCCCACTATCATACTTTTGTATAAAATCAGATTTGAAATAAAATATGATTCGTGAATCTGCCGTGGCCGGCGCATTTTATCCCGATGACCCAAAAGAGTTGCAAAAAATGATTGAGGATTTTTTAGCTACGGCTAAACCGCCGGCAATTTCCGGCCGCTTGCGAGCGTTGATTGTGCCGCATGCCGGTTATGTTTATTCCGGCCTCGTCGCCGCTTTCGGGTACAAGGTGTTGGCCGATTGTCATTCCCGCCCCCGATCTGTCGTCCCCGCGAATGCGGGGACCCAGTCGAGGGCAGGCTCCAGCGGGAATCCAGCGACTGGATCCCCGTGTCCCAAAAAAGTCATTCTTCTTGGTCCCGCCCACACGGTTAGTTTTGTTGGCGCAGCCACCTCTTCGGCCGCTGTCTGGACTACCCCCCTCGGAGATGTCCAAACTTGGCAGCCAAAAAATCTTGAAGCGCCATTTTTTGAATTTGATGTGGCCCATCTTCAAGAACATTGTTTGGAAGTTCAGCTGCCTTTTTTACAACATGTCCTCGCCTTCCCCCCTGCCCGAGGGGGGATTGAGGGGGGTGGGAGTTTCAAGATTTTTCCGGTGGTCATCGGTGAAGCCGACCCCGAGGCAGTGGCACAGGAATTGATTAAATTAATTGACGATGAAACTTTTTTGATTGTCAGTTCGGATTTGAGCCACTATTTGCCGTATCGCCAAGCGCAAGCCAAAGACAAAATGACGATTGAAGCAATTATCAAAGGCTGGATAGCTGTTTTAGAAGTCCAAGGCGACGCCTGCGGCCTCCTGCCGATTTTGACTCTTTTGCGTTTGGCAAAAAAAAGAAACTGGCGCGGCCAGCTTTTGGATTACCGCAATTCCGGCGACACTTTTGGCGATAAAGACAGGGTGGTGGGTTATGCCTCGATAGCTTTTAGTGAATAATTTTTTTATGTTTTTAGATAAAGAAAAAAAATACTTGCTTGGTTTGGCGCGCCGTTCCATCCGGCATTATTTTGACACCGGGAAAGTTTTGAAAGAAGACGGTGGCATCCCGTCAGAAAAATTAAAAGAAAAGCTGGCGTGTTTTGTCACTTTGACGATTGGCGGGCAGTTGCGCGGGTGCATTGGCCACATTTTGCCTGTTCAAGAATTATATAAGGATGTGATAGAAAACGTCGTTTCGGCGGCTTTTGAAGACCCGCGATTTTATCCGTTATCAAAAGAAGAATTTGATAAAATTAAAATTGAAATTTCAGTTTTGACTGTGCCGGTGCTGCTGGCGTTTTCTACGCCGGAGGAATTAATTAAAAAACTTCGGCCGAAAATTGACGGCGTGATACTAAAACAGGGGAGACAACAGGCTACTTTTTTACCGCAGGTGTGGGAAGAATTATCAAATCCAAAAGAATTTTTAGGACATCTTTGTTTAAAAGCAGGGTTGGAGGAAGAATGCTGGCGGGGAGATTTGGAAGTGGAAACTTATCAAGCCGAGGCGTTTGGGGAGCAAGGAATTATGAATAAGGAATTAGGAATAACGAACTGAAACAATTTTTGTAAAATAAAAACCCCACATAGAAATATGTCCATGTGGGGGCGTTGTTGCTGAAGGTGGCTTGGGTTACTCGACAAGAATGACAGGAGTGTTGTTTGGCATTATCGCTGGGATACCACTGCGAATCTGCACGGCACGGATTTTATCGTTCCCGTGTGTAATCATGGGAACAGTTTTTATGAAGATGTAGTGGGCTTTCTTCAACCCAACACGACCGTTTTCATCGCTGGGTATCGGGAAACAAATAAACCGGTCGCCCACTTTCAACTCGCCGAACGTGAAATGTTCGCCCATCGTGTGCCTCCTTTTGGTTTTGTATCATTGTAGAGTCCAAGACAAGTCAGAGCCACTATGGCCAGACCCGCCTTATCAGCTTGAAAAGAACACTCGTTACTAGAATAAATTATAATAGCACAAAAGGTAGAACTTGTCAAGAGGCATCCAAAATGGCATAATTGAAGGGATATATGACAAATAAATCTCTTTCTTTTTTTGAGGCGGTGGCAGTCTTGGTCGGCTCGGTTATCGGGGCCGGCATTTTAGGTATTCCTTTTGCTGTGGCCAAAGTCGGCTGGCTTATCGGCGTAATTTATCTGGTGTGTTTGGGCGCCCTGCTTATGGGTTTGAATTTGATGCTGGGCGAGATTGTGGCGCGCACCAAACAGCCCCTGCAGATTCCGGGATTGGCGGCTAAATATCTAGGCGGCCGCGGCAAGACTTTTGTGACCATAACCACTCTGTTTGGTTCTTACGGCGCCCTTTTGGCTTATATCATCGGTGAGGGCTATGTTTTGCAGGCCTTGTTTGGCGGCCAGGCTTTTGGCTGGAGTCTGCTGTTTTGGGCTGTGGCCGCGGTGGCTGTCTTTTTTGGATTGCGTTTGATTAAAAAATTGGACATGCTTTTGACTTTGATTATTTTTGTTTGTTTGATTGTTATTGTTTTTTGGAGCGCCCCCAGTGTCCGTTTGCCAAATCTTTTTGGGGAAATCAATTGGCTGAGTTTATTTTTACCCTACGGCGTAATTTTGTTCGCCCTGCAGGGGGCGATGGCGATTCCCCAAGTTGAAGATGTTTTGCCTCATGATCAGCATCGTTTAAAAGAGGCAATAATAATCGGCAGTCTTATTCCGGCGGTTGTTTATTTTATTTATATGACGGCGGTTATCGGCGTGACTGGCAGTCTGACGACCGAAGTGGCCAGTATCGGATTGGGCCAAAAGTTGGGATCAGGCGTTTTAATTTTTGGCAATGTTTTCGCGTTTTTTACCATGGGCACGGCTTTTCTCAACAGTGCCATAGCCATTAAACGCCAGTTTGAATGGGATTATAAAAAAAGTCGTTTTGTGGCCTGGTTTTTAACCGTTTCTGTTCCGGTGATATTATTTTTGATTGGCGTCAGAAATTTTATTCAGACGATTGACATTGTCGGTTCGGTTTTTGGCAGTATCAGCGCCATCGTCATAATTTTGATTTATTGGCGGGCCAAACAAAAAGGCGATTTGCCAGCTACCCAGTATAAACTCCATCATACTTTGCTTTTGAGCGTTTTGATTATAATTATCTTTTTGGTGGGAGCGTTTTTAACAATTTTTGATATTGTCAAGTAAATCTAGCAAAATTCTTTTAAAACATCACTTACTATGATACTTCCCAGTATCATAGTAAGTGCTAAGGTAACAAAGTATGTCAAAATTTGAAAAGAAAAATAGACTGGCAACGGAGGAGCAACAGAAATTACTTTTAGAGCTTTGTAGCGCCTTAGTGGTGGTTAGGCGACTGGAAGAGGCAGCCAATCTTTTGATTGATTTATTTTCGAAGCAAGAAGTAGAAATGATTGCAAAAAGACTGAAAATTGCCAGATTACTTGTGCAAGATAAAACATATGTTCAAATAGGCGAAGAATTGAAAGTAAGCCCGCAGACAATTGCCCGGGTCAATGCCTGGCTTGGACAGTCCGGTGTGGGTTATCGTTTAGTTATTGAGCGTTCAAAAGATGTAACGGTTCCGGCCTATAAAGGAGTAGAGATGACATCTGATTGGGCTAAAATTAAACGGCGATATCCAATGTATTTTTGGCCCCAGCTTTTATTAGAAGATATCGTTAGGGGAGCTAACAATCATCAGCGGCAAAAACTATTGAATACCTTGAGAGTTTTGAAGAAGTCCGGGCAGAAAAATAAACTGTTTAATCAGTTGACAACGGCAATTAAAACGTCGCAACGAAGTGGTTTAAAAAATCATAAATGGAAAAAACTATGATACTTCCCAGTATCATAGTTTGTGCTAAGTTTATTAGTTAATAATTTTTTTATGTATTTAAATAAAGTCACAATTTTGGGAGCGGGGAATATGGGAACGGGTTTGGCGCATTTGATTGCCGGCAATGGTTATCCGGTTACGCTTTGGACGATTGAGGCTGATGTGGCGCGCGACATTAACCGCAAACATCTTAATCAAAAATATTTGCCCGGAATTAAATTACCACTCGCTGTCAGGGCCGGCACAGATTTAAAAAGCGCTCTCAAAGACAGTGAGGTAGTCGTGATTGCCGTGCCCACGCAGGCAGTGACGGCGGTAATGAAACAGGCCGCCGCGTATTTGCCTCCAAAAGCGATTATTTTAAGCACAGCCAAGGGCTTGGAATTAAAAACCGGTAAAACAGTCAGTCAGATTATCAAAAGCGTGGCGCCGGAGTTTCATAAAAATTTGGCGGTTTTAATGGGGCCGCTTTTTGCCATAGAAATTGCCAAAGAAAGACCGAGCGTGGGGCTTTTAGCCACCAAAGACAAAAAGGTTTTTGATTTTTTAAAAAAGATTTTAGACAACAATTATTTTTTTACCCGTTGGAGCAACGATGTGGTGGGGGCGGAATTGGCCGGCGCTCTTAAAAATGTTTACGCTATTTTAATGGGTGTTTGTGACGGTTTGGGTTACGGTTGGAATACCAAATCGGCCACAATTACCGGGGCGGTGCGGGAACTGGCGGCGGCGGGAGAACTTTTGGGCGCAAAAAAAGAAACCATGTATGGCTTGGCCGGGTTAGGAGATTTGTTGACTACCGGCTTTGGTGAGACCAGTCGCAATCGCCGCTTTGGCGAGATGATTTGCGTTGAAAAATCAGTTGACGCGGCGCTCAAAAAAATTGGCCAGGTGGTTGAAGGAGCCAAGACGGTGGAGATTGCCATTAAGCTTTTTAGAAAGTATAAAAAACAGACACCTCTCCTTCATGCCACGTACGATATGATTCATAAAAAAACAAATCCCTGCGCCGTTTTTCAAGAGATTTTGAAAAATGATATATGAAACTATTTTCCAAACGCAACATTATTATCGTTGTGATTATTTTAGCCGGCGCCGGTTATGGTTTTTATCGTTATCGTCAGACTAATCAGCCCGTGAGTTATGACACCGTCAAAGTGATGCGTGGTAACTTGGCGCAGACGGTAGAGGCGACGGGCAAAATTCAATCGGCTAATGATTTGGAAATGCGTTTTGAAACCGCCGGAATTTTGGGTGATGTCAGGGTTAAAGAAAACGACCAGGTTATTGCCGGTCAAATTTTGGCGTCTTTGCGCGCCGCTCAACTGAATGCGGCCGTGGCTCAGGCCCAGGCTAATTTGGATCAGACAATGGCCGGCTCCACCTCCGAAACTATTGCTCAATACGAAGCCGATGTTAAAAAAGCCGAAGCGAATTTAGTCAAAGCTCTGACTGATTTGAGCAATCTCAAGGCCGGGTTAAAACAAGGTTTAGATAATTCTTATATCAATCAGATTAATACTTTACAGGGCGCTTTAGCGCCGGTGGAAACATCAATGACCGATATGGATACGGTGTTGGGCGTAGAGAACTCTTCAGCTAATAACGCTTTTGATCTGGCGCTGGTAACAATGGACAACTCGTCGTTTTATTATTCACAAGCAAAATCCGATTTTAGCGCCGCTCGAGTTAAGATTAACGCCGCCAAAAGCGTTGTCCAAACTTTGGTGATTTCTTCGTCCGCCGATGAGGTCGCGACGGCGACCGACAAAGTAAAAGAGTCTTTGGATGCCATAGCCACCGCTTTAGGCAGCACCTGGACAGTTTTAGATAAATTAGACGTGAATGCTCCGGCCCACAATTTGACGATTGGCATAGTCACGGCCAAAAAGACTACCTTGGATACGGACAAGGCGTCAGTGACCACTAAAAAGACCGCTGTTTTGACCGGAGAGCAAACCATGGCCACGGCCAAATTAAATTATCAGGGCGAGGCGGGTTCAGCCGGCGCGTCGCAAGTGGCTCAATACGAAGCCAATGTAAAAATATATGAAGCGGCGCTGGGTTCGGCCCAGGCTTCATTGGCGGTTAAAAAAGCGCCTCAACGTGAAGTTGATTTGGCGCCCCTGCGCGCCGCTTTGGCTCAGGCCGTGGCCAATCGGGAGAAAACTGTTTTGCGCGCGCCCATTGACGGTATGATTGCCAAGGTTAATAAAAAAGTCGGTGAGCTGGTTTCATCCGCGGATGTCGTGATCAATTTTATTTCACCGCATTTTGAAATTGACGTGGATATTCCGGAAGCCGATGTGGCTAAATTAAAATTGAATGATTCGGTGGTTATCACCTTAGATGCTTTTGGCGATGATGTAAAATTTTCCGGCAAAGTAGCTTCCATTGAACCGGCCTCAACTGAAATTCAAGACGTGGTTTATTATAAAGTAAAAATGACTCTGGATGATACCGACAAAGCCGTTAAATCTGGTATGACGACCAACGTCACTGTGAGTACCGCCAGTCGGGAAAACACGCTTTATATTCCTTCTCGCGCCGTTCGTACTAACGATGAAAAGTATGTGCGGGTTTTGGTGGGTAACGAAGTAAAAGATATGCCGGTAAAGTTGGGTCTTAAAGCCGATGATGGCAAAACGGAAGTTTTAAGCGGTCTTCAAGAAGGCGATTTAGTGGTTTTGGGAATCAAAACGAAATAGTGTATGTTTTTGATAGAAGTAAAAGACCTCTCAAAAGAATATATCAACGAAGAAGTTAAAACTCCGGTCCTGCATCATTTGAATTTTAATATTGAGCGGGGCGAATTTGTGGCCATCATGGGTCCGTCCGGCTCGGGTAAATCCACCTTGATGCATATTTTAAGTTTTCTGGACAAACTGACTGACGGGCAGTATTTTTTTGACGGCAAGGATGTGAGTAAAAAAACCGATGACGAGTTGGCCGAAATGCGTAGCCATGAGGTGGGATTTATTTTTCAGTCTTTTAATTTATTGCCGCGCACTACGGTTTTAGAAAATGTTATGTTGCCGCTCATCTATACCGGTGATAAAGAAAGAGAGCGGGAAAACAAAGCCAAGCAAGCGGTGATTTCGGTGGGTTTGGGGCATCGTCTAACTTTTTTTACCAATCAATTATCCGGCGGTGAAAAACAGCGGGTCGCCATTGCCCGCGCCTTGGTTAATAATCCCAAGGTGATTTTTGCCGATGAACCGACCGGCAATTTGGATTCCAAATCCGGATTGCAGGTCATGAAAATTTTACAGGAATTAAACAAAGATGGCCATACGATTATTTTGGTTACGCATGAACGCTATACCGCCGAACACGCCAGGCGCATTTTGCGCATTAAAGATGGCGAGATTGTGGCCGATGAAATTGTTAACAACCGACAAATCGCCGATGGCGCCGAAGAACTAATGAAGTAGTTATGCCCCGTTAGAAGTTCTCAACACAAAAAATTTTTCTAAAATTTTTTGTGTGGGCACTAACGGCGACAGTTTAAAAATATATCATTGCGTTAAAAAATTATTTAATTTGGTTTATCTAACTTCTAACGGGGTATGAATTTGGCCGAAAGTATTCACAGTGTTTGGCGTGTCGTCGGGCGTAATAAAGTACGCTCGTTTTTAACTATGCTCGGGATTATAATCGGCGTGATGGCGGTGATTATTGTGATGTCGGTGGGCGCCGGCGCGCAAAGTTTAATTTTAAATCAGGTTAAAAGCATGGGATCCAACTTGGTAGGTATTTTGCCGGGCAAATCCGACGAAAAGGGTCCGCCGGCTTCGGCTATCGGTATTCTGATCACTTCTTTAAAATCTGACGATATCAAAGCTTTGCTTAAAGAAAATCCGCATCTTTTGGCCGGCACCGGCTATGTGAGGGGCACGGACACGGTGAATTGGGGTGATCAAAAAATTGATACCAATTTTACCGGTGTGAACGCCCAGTATGTTGATGTGGAAGATGCCGGCGTGGCGGCCGGCCGGTTTTTTACCGACGATGAAGAGCGGGGCGCAGCCCGT
>CAZQSS010000009.1:29285-31584 GCA_964596405.1 uncultured Gammaproteobacteria bacterium
AGCCCGTTTGGCGGTATTGGGTAGTCGGGCCGCTGACGATTTGTTTGGCGATCAAGATCCGGTGGGCGCGGAAATTAAAATCAAAAAAACCACTTTTAATATTATCGGCGTGATGAAGGCGCGGGGGACATCGGGTATGCAGAATCAAGATAATCAGATTTTTGTGCCGCTCACCACGGCGCAAAAATTACTTTTGGGCATTGACCACATCAGTTTTGCCCGACTCAAAGTTGATACGGCCGAAAATGTGGACGGCGCCATGGAAGAGATGAAAGTGGTTTTACGCGAGCGGCATAAAATTGATAAACCGGAAAATGATGATTTTAGCGTGCGCTCCATGGCGCAGGGTTTGAGCGCTATTACGCAGATTACCAACGCGCTCAAAATGTTTTTGGCGGCCGTGGCGGCGATCGCGCTTATCGTCGGCGGTATCGGTATTATGAATATCATGCTCGCGGCCGTGCAGGAGCGCACCCGCGAGATCGGTTTGCGCAAAGCGGTGGGCGCCAAGAATCGTCACATTGTTACTCAATTTTTGATGGAGTCGGTGATGATTACAACCATCGGCGGAATCATTGGTATAATTTTAGGCGTTTTGATTTCTTATATTGTGGCGCGGGTCGCTCAAGCTATGGGTTATGACTGGAATTTTGTTGTTTCAATTTATTCCATTTTATTAGGCGTTTTTGTTTCGGTGACTGTCGGTTTAATTTTTGGCATCACGCCGGCGCGCCGCGCCAGCCGTTTAAATCCGGTAGAGGCATTAAGATACGAATAACAAATGTCATTCTGAACGAAGTGAAGAATCTTTGTCCTTTAGATCCTTCGCTGCGTTCAGGATGACAAACATATGAATTTAACAACCCCCGTCCAACTCGCTTTTAAATCCCTCCGGGCGCAAAAAACGCGGTCAATTTTAACCATGCTGGGCGTCAGCATCGGCATTGGCGTGGTCATTGCCATTATGGCGGCCGGCCGCGGTTTGGATAAAATGATTTTGGGGCAACTGGAAGTTTTTTCTCCAAATATGCTGACCATTGATGTCAAAGTGCCGTCGGCGAAAAAAACCAGTCCGGAAAACGCTATTGGGCAAGCCACGGGCATCACCATCACCACCATCAAGGATAAAGATTTGGAAGCGGTGAGGAAGCATCCCAATATTGCCGCGGCTTATGGCATGGTCATGGGGCAAGCCGTCGTTAAGTATCAAGGTGAGAGCAAAACCAGTATTTTGGTGGGCGAAGGTTATAACGTGCCGGAGGTGGAAAAATTTATTCTTGCCTCCGGTCGGATGTTTACTAAAGAAGAGGAAGAATCTTTGGCCCAAGTGGCGGTGATAACCCCGGTGATAAAGGAGTCTTTATTTGGAGACGACGATCCGATCGGCAAAACGATTTACATCAAAGGCAAGTCCTTTCGGGTGATTGGTTCCAGGGCTAAACAGGGGGCCGTTTTTGGTTTTGATATGGATAATATAGTTATTTTGCCCACCAAAACCATGCAAAAAAGAATCTTGGGCATTGATTATATGCCGGAGATTATGGCCAAGGTTAAAGACGGCGGTCAAATCAAGCAAACTGTGGCCGATTTGGAAGAAATAATTCGGGCCAATCACGACATTACCGATCCCAACAAAGATGATTTTTCGGTTAGTACCATGGCCGAGGCCATGAAGATGCTCGCCACGGTCGTTGACGGCATTACGTTTTTGTTGGTGGCGTTAGTTTGTATTTCATTGCTCGTCGGCGGAGTGGGGATTATGAATATTATGTACGTTTCCGTCACTGAACGGACTTTTGAAATTGGTCTGCGCAAAGCGGTGGGCGCCACGTCGCGCGATATTTTGTGGCAATTTTTATCCGAGGCGATTTTGATTACCACGGTCGGCGGCCTGGCCGGGATTGTTATCGGCGCGATTCTGGCTTTGATAATTTATCTGATTGCCATCTATTACAATTTTATCTGGGTTTATTCTATTCCGATTGCCTCAATATTTTTAGCGATTGGGTTTTCGGCCGCCGTTGGTTTATTTTTTGGAATTTATCCTGCCCGCCGCGCAGCGCAACTTGACCCAGTAGAGGCCTTGAGACAAGAATAATATTAAAATTGGTTAGCAGTATTAGATAATTGCGGGTGCCCCAGCGCCGAAGCGAAGCGGAGGTTTGCGCGACGGACCGAGAGGCGGGCCGGCCCGCAAGGCCGCCAGCCTGGATCCGATTGAAGCCTTGAGACGAGAATAAAAAATTGGCATAAGGTACATAAGCGGGTACCTAAAACACCACTTTTTTGTTAAGCTAAA
>CAZQSS010000010.1:0-30094 GCA_964596405.1 uncultured Gammaproteobacteria bacterium
TGACTGGGCGAACTTTGTTAGAAATTATTAGCTTGGCTCGGGGACTTGGATTCGAACCAAGATAACATGCTCCAGAGGCATGTGTCCTACCATTAGACGATCCCCGAGCAGAGCTAATAATCGATGTCAGTCCACCACTTGTCCGCCGAAACTTTTGGCCAAATTGGCAATCAAATCTTCGTTGCCGGCCCCGACAGCCTGTTCGTTTTGGATCACGAGGTTGGGCGAATAACAGCCCTCAATACATAGATTGTTGCAATTCATGACTTCGTTAAGGGCTTTTTCCGCTAATGCCCTAATTTTCGGCTCATTTATCTTATCGCGATGAAAAGTAAATTTAAAGTTAATGTGGACTTTTTTACCACACACCTTGGTTGGTTCTCCCATCTTCAGAATAAAAGGCAAAGAATGATTATAGTCCTGGACTTTTTTTAAAAAAAGCAACCATTTGTTTTTAATTTCTTCTAAAGTGCCTGGATTTTCTCCCACGGCTTTTTCGGTATCTTGGACTAAAATCTCGGTTTTGTCAACCACAGCCGCCGCTTCTTTTGTCGTTTCGGTTTTTTTGTTGTCGAGAGTGGATTTGTTTTCACGAAGGGATTCCCTGCCTGCTGGCAGGCAGGCTCCACTCCTCGCCCCATCGGCGGATCGGTCGGAATGACAAGACGAGTCGGCCACGCTGTCAGTTTCGCCGCATAGTTCTATCAAGGCGATCTCCAGCGGTAGTTGGGGAATTGGGGACGAACGAATAAGAGTTTTTTGTTTTAAAAACAGTTCCGTCGCCTTGACCAGGCTATTGAGCGAAACATTTTTTACCAGATTGTTTATTTTTTTCATTGAGGCTTCGTCAATTTCAAAAGCGGTTTTAGCGGTTTCCTGGTCGGTTTTGACCAAGAGGCACAGATGAAGCGTTTGAATTATATCGTCGGTAAAATTTAAAAGGTCAACGCCTTCTTCCACCAGCGTGTTTAATAACAAAATCGCTTCTTTGAGTTTTTTGGCTATCATCAATTCCAGCAGTTCCAGAACTTGGTGAAAATTGGAACGGGGCAGAATCAGCCCGGCTTCTTTTTGGGTAATCTTTTTTTCACCCAAAGAAAAAAGTTGTTCTAAAATACTCTGGGCGTCGCGCAAACAGCCCTCAGACAAGCGTCCCACTTGTTCCAAAACGTCGGTTTCAATTTTAAAACCTTCGTTGCCGCTGATAAAATCAAGATGCTTAACGATACTATCTAAACGGATTTTTTTAAAATCAAACCGCTGACAGCGGGAAAGAATAGTAGAGGGCAGTTTGTGGGGTTCAGTGGTGGCCAGGATAAAAAAAACGTGGGCGGGCGGTTCTTCCAAAGTTTTTAAAAGGGCGTTAAAAGCCGAAGTAGAGAGCATGTGTACCTCGTCAATGATGAAAATTTTGTAGCGGCTTTTGGTGGGGGAAAATCGGGCAGAATCAATTATGTTTTCACGGACATTATCTACACCGGTGTGCGAAGCGGCGTCAATTTCCAGCACGTCAATTGACTGACTGCGGCTGATCTCTTCACAAGACGGACATTGGTTGCAGGGCTCGCTTTTGTCTTCTTGGCGTTGGGCGCAGTTTAAAGCCTTGGCCAGAAGACGGGCGGCCGTAGTTTTGCCGGTGCCGCGGGGGCCGGAAAAAAGATAAGCATGGGCCAGTTGGCTGGTCTCCAGTTCTTTTTGTAGAGTCAGTTTAATCGGATCTTGTCCAATCAACTCAGCCCAGGTTTGAGGGCGGTATTTGCGGTAAAGTGAAGGCATAGTCAACCATTATAACTTACTGGAAACATCAGTCAAGTCGTTGCCGGTGGTGGCTTCTCCCAGTTTGGTGCGTTTTAAAATCTCGGCATTAACCAGGCTGCGGTCGCGGCCATATTTGAGACGGGAAAGTTGTTTAACCATTTCGCCCATCGCCGGATCACCTTTTTGCGGCGGTAAAGTCTTGAGTGTAAAGGGTTTAGATGGGGCGTTTTTAATCAAGAGCCGGATGTAAGCGTGGAATTTATCTATATTCATGACATCATATTCGTTGAGAACCGGCGCGAATTGTTTGGCCATAGTCTCGGCGTCATCCACGCCGATTCTAAAGCTGATAATAGTGCCCACGTTGCCGAAAACCGCATCTTTGATTTTGCTGGAACCTTGTTTGCCCTCCACGCCGCCACCGGCCAAAAGTTGGCCGATATATTGGTGGGCAATGATTAAATCCAAGCGGTATTTACGGGCCTCGGCCAAAATCGTGGCAATGGAATCGGTAATAAAATTTTGAAACTCATCAATGTAGAGAAAAAAGTCATTGCGTTTTTCTTCGGGCAGATCGGCGCGGGCCAAAGCGGCCATCTGCAGTTTAGAAACGATAATCAAGCCCAGCAGGTTGGAGTTGACCTCGCCCACTTTGCCTTTGGCCAAATTAACCAAAAGAATTTTTTTGTTATCCATAACATCGCGCAAGTTGAAACCGGATTTGCCCTGGCCGATGATATTGCGGATCATTTCGTTTTCCACAAAGCGGCCGACTTTGGAGATGAGGTAGCCGAGCATTTCGGATTTGTGGAAATCGGAAGTCTTGGCCATTTCTTTTTCCCAATAAGCGCGGACCATGGGGTCGGTGACTTTGGAAAGTTTGTATTTTTGAAATTCCGGGTCGGTAAAAATACGCGGGATATCGGCAATGGTGCCCGGATATTCTTTATCCGCCATCAAAGTCAGCATGGCGTTGCGCATATTATGTTCAAACATCGGGCCGATCATTGACGGGTCAGTCACCAATTTGTAAAAGATGGCAATCATTTCTTGAACGGCAAAATCCATTTGATCCGGCGTATCCGCTTCCAGCATATTCAAGCCCATGGGTCGTTCCACGTCCGACGGGTCAAAAATAATCACGTCCTCGGCTCTTTCTTTGGGGATGTGAGGTAAAATATCTTCAATCAAACTGCCGTGCGGATCAATCACGCAAATACCCTCGCCGTTTTTTATGTCCTGAATGGCCATGTTGCTTAAAAGCACGGATTTACCGGCGCCGGTTGAGCCGATGATATAGACGTGACGGCGACGATCCTCAGCTTGAATATGAACCAGGTGATTGACGCCGCGATAAACCGTTTCACCCAAAATTAAACCTGTTTCGGGCAGATTGACCGGCGGCGGGCTTTGCCTGGCTTGGAGCCATAGGATATTCGGCGTTTCTGCCGAGGGCAGAGGGAAGTGGAGGAGGGAAGCTAATTCTTCGGTGCTTAAGACATTGGCGCGATATTTATTGAAATTGCGATAAATAAAATCCCGGATAAACATACCCTTGAAAACAATGGCGCGCTCTTTAAGAGCGGCGCCGGTTTCATGCGAAGTGAACTGAGCAAAAGACGAAGTCAGATTGCTTAAAATTTGTTTGGCTTGGAAAATGTCGGCCGCCGAAGCGATGATATTGATATTAGTTTCAAAACAAGCTTTGGAAATTTTTTCTTCAATCGCTTTGACCAGTTCTTCTTCGCGTTGCATTAGACGGACGGGCGCGTTTTTTTTCTCGGCGCGTTCCGTGTCTTCTTTTTGTTTATCTTTGGCCGTGGCGGTAATCGTTTTGAAGATATCACCCAAAATTTTGAAAGGGAACATTAAAATTTTGGTGATCGCGTTGGCCACACCCGAACCGCCCATCACATTTTCTAATTTTTCCCCCTTATGCAGGCGCTGGGAGACAGCCAATACCCGGCTTAGCCATTTATGTTTGACCGGCTTGATAATCATTTGAATGGCGGCGCCCTCATCCATTTTAAGTTTGCTTAAATTGTTAAGCATGCCTTCGGTCGGATCAGACTCAAATTTTTTGAAAGTTTTGAGTGGCAACCAGTTGGCGGACGGCATTTTGAGATAAGTGCCTAAAACCACGCCTTGGGCTTGAAAGATGTTGTAATCAACGGTTTCTTTGATTTCGGCCGAGGGATAGACGGCGTGAATTTGTTGCTCAACATAAGTGGAGAGTGAGCCGGGCGTGACCACATAAAATTTAATCAGGCCCTTTTCAAAAACAATCTCCAATGAAAGATAGCGGTGAGAGCCGTACCAAAACTTTTTGAATGAATACAAATAATAACTCCAGTCTTTGGATCGACGGATGCCGGAGAAAGCGGCGTAAAGAGTTTCCATGGCACCGATCGCTTCTTTAATGTCTTTTTTATGGCCCAGTCCTTCTTTTTTACCCGCTTCTTCTTCGGCTTCTTTGGACATGATCACCAGGAAAATTTTTCTTTTAAAACTGGCCCGGACACTTTCCAACCGATGGAGCAAAAAACGCAAAAGAACCAGGGCGGTGATAATCAAAACAATTATAATCAACCCCCACAAAAGCGTGTTGGGTGATCCGGTCACCGTCGTGGTCAACTGCGCGCCGCTTTGAACAATTTGGCTGCCCACCTCGTTGAGGTTGACATTAGAAATGTCTTCAGGGTTCATAAAATAAACACAGATTAACACAGATTTTTTACGGATTTACACAGATCACAGATCTGTGATCTGTGAATTCGCATAGAATCTGTGTATCTGTGTTATTTTTTAATCAGTTCGATTATTTTATCCGTTTTGATTTTTGTTTCTTGTTCCAAAAAGTAACGGTTAATGCCCGGCACCATTTTCAGCCAGCCCCGGATGAGATCAATAATTTTTTGGACCTGGATTTTGGCGCTCTGAAGAGTTTGCCAAATTTTGATGGCCGTTTCTTCACCCTTAATTTTAAATTTTTGCTGCTCTTCGGGCGACATTTCCACAAAAACTTTTTCCAACCCATCGGACATGATTTTTTCCACACCGATCAACTGTTCCGGTTTGGCCGACGGCGTCGGAGGCGGGGGAGTCACAAGGCTCGGCGCCGGAGCCGGAGCCACTTTGGATTCCTCTGTTGCTTGTAATTCTGTTTCACGCGGCGTCTCGGCTATGGCCTCGGTTTTTTCCAATTCTAAAACCGGCCGCTGGATTATCTCCGGCGCCTGGGCCGATTCGGGCAGAGTAGGTTTTTTTTCCGGTTGGGGAATGTTATTGGTGGGCATATTGTTTTGTCATTCCCGACCACGATCGGGAATCCAGCCTGCCTGTCCGGTAGGCAGGCGATTATGCGACTGGATCCCCGTTTTCACGGGGATGACATTGTGTGGAGTTGTTAAAATGCTCAAGTAGCTGCTTAAATTATAGCACAAACATTCGCTTCTACACAAACCAGCCGTTTGGATATAAATTCGTTTAGATTCGCGTCAAAATTGGCGGTTCCCTTGACAACTGTGGACAAGTGTGGTAAGGTAGCTTATTCAACTGGTATTAGGGCGGTCGTTAACAACCAACAAAGAGGTACGCAATGTCATCGTCTTTCAACTGTGAACGGTTGAAACCGGAACTCGAAAAGTTCATCCAAGCGGGTGAAGCATCAACCGAATTTTCCGTGCATTTAAACTATTGTGAAAGCTGCAGGAAAGCAGTAGATGAAGCATTTACTCGCCAAGCTAGAGCTTTTGAAGCTTTGGCACAAGAGATACAAAAACAAAAAACCTAACTCTTGAGAGGACACGAACATAACCGTGTCCTTTTTTATTTTTTCCGCGTTCAACCTCCCCCAACCCCTCCTTTCTAAGGAGGGGAAAGACGTGGGCTCGATTCCTCCCCTTGGAAAGGGGAGGCTGGGTGGGGTTGAGGGTGTTTGGGTTTGGCGCAAAATATGGTATAATATATCTACACCAAGCGGATTGCTTAATCTGCTTAGTTCTTAATTTACTTTTCAATATGGCCAAACCGCGCATTAGAGAGTTTAAAAACGCCAATTTTTCCTGGATTCATATTGTTCACCCCACGGCTTTGGAAACCAAAGAATTGGCGCAGCGTTTTAAGTTTGAGGCGATAGATTTAACCGACGTTTTGCCGCCGCTTCAGAGACCTAAAATCGTTGAGCGCCCCAATTATATTTTCATGATTTTGCTTTTCCCGGTTTTTAACCGACAGACCCGCCGCATCCATCCGGCGGAAGTGGATTTTTTTATTGGCAAAGATTTTTTTATCACCGCCACCTCCGAAGATCTTTTCCCATTGAGCGAGCTGTTTGTTCATTGTCAGAAAGGCAAAGACAAGGGAGTAAAACAGTGGTCGGTAGAAACTACGCCGGTGGAATTGCTTTACGAAGTATTAAGCCGGCTGGAACAATATTGTTTCCCGATTTCCATCCACATCAATAATGATATAGATAAAATTGAAAATGAAATTTTTAATTTAAAAAATAAAACCGAAACCATCAACGAGGTTTTGCGCATTAAAACCAACATTGTTAATTTCCGCAAGGCCATGAATCGCCACACGCACGTTATTCAGAAGTTTTTGAACAAGGCCCCGCGTTTCTTCGCGCCGGAAAAAACCGACAAGCTGAATTTATATTTTAAAGACTTGGCCGAACGTTCCGAAGACCTTTGGCAAATGCTGGAAAGTTATCAGGATACGATTGACGCCGTTCATGAAAGCCACCTCTCGCTCATCAACCATCATAGCAATGTTATCATGCAGATTTTTACCATTTTTACGACGGTTATTTTTTCAGTGGAACTGGTAATCAGCTGGGTGAGTTTTGATTTGGACACTCTTTCATTCCAAAATAATCCGGCGGGCTTTTTGGCAGCGAACGCCGGATTGCTTTTGGTAATTTTGATGATGGTGATTTTCTTCAAGAAGAGAAACTGGATCTAATTTAAACACAGATTATACGAATTTTTACGAATTCGCACAGATCACAGATTTGTGATTTGTGTATTTGTATAAAATCCGCGTATCTGTGTTATCAGAACAGCCGTTTAGCCAAGCCGAGGATGCCTTGTTTCCATGGCACGCGGTGGGTAACACCGGTTTGTCCTTGGAATTTATCCAGATTGTTTAGATACCATTCGTAATTGCGCAAGAGCGCGTCTTTATTTGAATATTTTGGCCGGTAGCCGAGAATTTTCTCGGCTTTTTCAATTGAAACAAAAGAATCTTTGCTGGCGGTTTCATACACCCACTTATAAAGAGGGGAAAGGTGGAGTTTTTCCAGAATTCGCAGAGTCCAAATAGCGGGACCGGCCGGCAACGGTATGATTTTTTTGCCAAAACCGGCCTTATCCAAAACCGCTTGGTAATCTTCGCCCATAGTCGTAAAAACTTTCGCGCCGATATTGAACGTGTCGTTGACGATATTTTTGTCCAATGTGGCGCAGGCATAAATAGCATCGCAAAGATCTTCCACATCCAAAAGCTGATAACGATTTTTACCGCTGCCCAGCATGGGGAAATTGCGGCCGTCTTTGGCCCAATCGTAAAACAGGGCAAAAACACCCAGCCGTTCCGGTCCGATAAATGATTTGGGCCGGACAACGGGCACACAGAGGCCTTTTTGGCGATATTCTTCGCAGGCTTTTTCCGCCAAGATTTTGGCATTGCCATAAGGGCCGACGCCACGGAGTTGGTCGGTTTCGTATAAGGGGTGATGATCGGGAATGCCGTAAACCGAAGTGGAAGAAATAAAAATACAGCGATCAGCTTTAAATTCATAAGCCGATTGCAAAACCGTTTCGGTGCCTTTGACGTCGGTGGAATAAATTTCTTCTTCACTGTAAAGCGGCAGAGCGGCCGCGGCGTGAATCACGATATTCACATTCTCCATTGCCCGATTGATGGTTTCTTTATCGCGGACGTCGCCTTTGATAAATTGAATTTTATCTTTTTCCGGATAGTCAAAATCAGCAATATCTAAAACCGCCACTTCGTGGTTGCGGTTTAGCAAGTAGCGGACGAGGTTGATCCCCAAAAATCCCGACCCGCCGGTGATGAGAGCCTTCATAGGATTAAGAATTAAGCAAGATAAGGATTAAGCAAACCTGCCTACTGCGGGCTGGAGTCCACACACCCTGTCATTCCCGCGAAAGCGGGAATCCAGTCAATAATTCGTTCACTTCTTAAATTTCTCATACAAATCCTCCCAGTTTGGATTCATTTTTTCTATCAATTCTATTTTCCACTTTCTTTCCCATTTTTTAATACATTTTTCTCTTTTGATTGCTTCATTGATGTTATTGGATAACTCAAAATAGACCAAATGGTGGACCTTGTATTTTTTGGTGAAACCGTCCACCAAATCATTTTTATGTTGCCACGTCCGTTTGAACAAATTATTAGTGACGCCCGCATACAATGTGCCATTTCGTTTGCTGGCCAGGATATAGACGCAGTAGTTATTTTTACACATACTGGATTCCCGCTTTCGCGGGAATGACAAGTGAATTATTCAACACTCTCAAATTAAGAAATAAGACTTTTTGCGATTAAGCCGATAATTAAAATCCCCAAAGAGTTTAGGAAAAATGATAATGGGACAAAATAAATCATTTTTATTTTAGAGAATCCTAACAGGGTCAGACCGATTTCATCGGGCAGGGGAGAGGCGACAATGATCGCGCCCAGAATTTTAAGCATCCACCCGATGTGTCTTTTTTCTTTATGAAAAATCAGGAGAATTTTTTTCTGCCGGATATTTTCAAAAGCGGTGATAATATGTTCTGAAAAACTGTCTTTAACAAAACGAAAGATAATTAAATCACCGACCAACGCTCCTAAACCGCCAAAAAAAGCCGTCCAGCCGACCGTATTATTTTGCGCGATTTCACCCAGAGTGACAGTGGCCGGCACAGCTGTAAAGATAGAAGTAAAAAATATGCCGGCGACAAAACTGCCTAAAAATTCCATTTCTCTGGTTGACGTCAAAATAGTCGCTAAATAGCGAGTTTTGACAAGAATAACGGCGATAATAATGCTAAAAATAATTATAGCCAGATCGCGCATTAGATTATAACCATTTTTTATCATAAATGTTTGACAGTTTGACTTTCGGGGCCGTCTTCCACTCTAAAGCCTGATTTGTATAATTGATCGCGCAGATCGTCTGATTTTTGCCAGTTTTTATTTTCTCGGGCCATTTTTCTTTCCGCCAATAATTTTTTGATTGCCGCCGGAATTTTTATTTTTTTGCCCAGATATTTTTTTATATCCAATCCCAAAACTTTGTCAAATTTTAAAATCAGCGTTGATTTTTCACCGGCAGGCAGGGGAGAGTGAATCATTTCCCACAGAACAGCCAGGGCTTGCGGTAGATTGAGGTCGTTGTTGAGGGCTTCTTGAAATTTTTCCGCGAATGGCAACCTCACCCCCGCCCTCTCCTTACTAAGGAGAGGAAGCGAACGGGCGACATTGTACAAGTTGTTCAACGCGTTTTGCGCGCCCATCAAAGATTCCCAAGTAAAATTCATTTTTGCGCGATAGTGGGTCATCAAAGTTAAATAACGGAAGGCCAGGGGATTGATTTTTTTGTTTTCCAAATCGCGCAGAATATAAAAATTGCGCAGAGACTTAGCCATTTTTTGGCTGTCAACCAGCAGGTGTTCACCGTGGAGCCAGTAGTTGACGAATTTTTTGCCGGTGGCCGCTTCGCTTTGGGCGATTTCATTTTCATGATGTGGAAAAATCAAATCCACGGCGCCGGCGTGAATATCAAAAGGTTGGCCCAATTCGGTCGCGCTCACGGCCGAGCATTCCAAATGCCAGCCCGGCCGGCCCTTGCCCAAGGGAGTTTGCCAAAAAACATCGCCGTCTTTCTCGCTCCAGGCTTTCCAAAGCGCGAAATCCGCCGGATTTTCTTTTTCATATTCATCCACGTCAACCCGGGCGCCGGCGCGCAGTTCGCGTTTATCCAACTGGGATAACTGGCCGTAATTTTTGAATTTGCCGATGCTAAAATAAATTGAACCGTCTTTTTGATAGGCTAAACCGTTTTTTTGCAGAGCCTGGACCAGTTTAACCATCTCTTTTATATATTTAGTGGCCGGGGCAAACTTGGTCGGCGGCAGGATATTTAGTTTTTTGATATCTTCTTTAAAATATTGGGTGAACCGGCCCGTAAAATGTTTTAAGGTCTCTTTGGCCGCTTGCGAATCACGGATGGTTTTGTCATCCACATCGGTTATGTTCATCACGTGCCGCACTTTATAACCGTTATAAACCAAAACCCGTTTTAAAATATCTTCAAAAATATAAGTCCGCAAATTGCCCAGATGCGCGTAATTATAAACTGTCGGGCCGCAGGTATAAAGGCCGACCCGTTTGTTTTTGATGGGTTTAAATTCTTCTTCGCGGCGGGCGAGGGTATTGTATAGATGTAACATAAAATCTGTTTTAATCCGTTTTTTATAGTTTATCAGATTAAAAAGAATAATAAAAGGGACACGTTGGGTGTCCCTTAAGGTTCGTTAGATCAGCTGTTTTTGATGTCTGCTGCCATCGTAGCCGTAAAGTATGCTGGCAAAGCCGCTGGAGCTCTTGACGTTTGGCTCGCGGGTTTGGATCCACACTGGCTTGCCCCACAGGTGATAGACGTGTTCAAGGGTTTTTGCCAAGTGCTCGCCGTCCAGCTCTTCCTGATTTTCGTTGAAATCGTGAAGGAGCAGGAGCTCGCCATCTTTGTTAAAATTGCTTCGCGTCACCCTGATGACGGGCGCGTCAGGAATTTTTTTGAGTGAATCCACTATCCGTTCGCGCACTCGCTTGGGGTTCTTGTCCGCGATCTCATAGACGTAGACGTCTTGACCGTCAATGTGGTCTTCATAGCGTTCGTAGATGTAGAGTTTGAGTTGTCGGATGAGTTCGTCTTCAAGAAATTCTTCCACGAACTCAATGTCGCGATAATTCGCCCTGACGTCAAAGGCTTTCTTCAGGCCATGCTTTTTGATGATATGTTTCCAAATTTCTCGGCCCAGCCAGTACGGATTTTGGGCGACCATCCAGTCGGCCAATACCTTGCTTTGGGTGTCCATATAGATATCGCGGTCGGCGTTGGAGATGAGTTTGGCCTTGATGAGCTCGTCCATTATATTTTCGTGCCAGTAGACCGCCCAACCCTCGTTCATGGTCTTGGTGCGGAAGTTTGGGAAAAGATAGTGGGCCCGTTCTCTGACCACGGCGAGAATATCGCGTTGCCAATCTTCAAGCGTCGGGGAGACGTCTTTCAAAAATCCAATGATGTCTCTATCCGGTTCAAAAGGAATCTGTTTTTCCAGATCGGTTCGCAGTTTTTTCAGGTCAAGAGTTTTTTGGTCTTTCTTGGCCTTGGCTCGCGTTTCCAGGATTTTTGCCTCAATCTGTTCTTGAAAATCAGGCCGTTCAAGGCGGAACGGTTCAATGTTCCACTGCAGGGCCAAAGCGGCCGTCAGTGTTTTTTCCACCGCTTCCACTCCGTAGGTATCTTCATACCTTTTGAATCGCCGAGCCGCGTCGGCCATGAATCCGAGCATGTCTTTTCGGCCTTGGAGGAGCCAGAAGTTGTTTTTGAAGAAGTCATTGTGCCCATAGACGTGGGCCATCACAAGGAGCATCACCACGAATGGGTCAGTACCGCAAATGTAGCCTCGGCTGGGGTTGGCGTTGTACACCACCTCCATGGGCAGATTAGCGCGATTCAGCCGCCAAGCCGTCTTGATAGCTTCAAAATCGCGGCCGTATGACCAATGGTTGAAGGTGGTGGGTAGGTTGCCGGAGGTCATGAGTTCGGCCATTTTTTCCGAATCAATGATATCAAATTCCTGCGGGTAGCAGTCTAAGCCGAATTTTTTGGCCCAGTCTTGAATTAGCCGGTCAAACCGGTTAAGCTCTTCAATCTGTTCCGGGGTGAGCATTATTCCACCTCCTCTGAATTGCGGAAGAAGGCTTTGATGAGCGGCCAGATTTCTTCGCGCATCATAATCTCGGCGCCCATAAAGTATTGGTCATCGGTTTCGGCAAAGTAGTACACAAAGTCGTCCAGTTTGGTTGCATTCATAAACATGGTCGGCGTCAGGTGATCTAAGAGCTCGCCGCCGCCGCCCACTTCGGCATAGCCCAAAGCGCTGCAAAGCGGCGCCAGTTCCTGGACGGATTTTTGGGTTTCTTCCACGTCATAATCTTCGCCATCCGAAAAATACATCGCGTAGACATTCCACTTGTCGGGCGGATAGTCGGTTTGGATTATATTTTTGGCCAGACGGAAACCGGTGTAGCTGTAGGTGCCGCCGCTTTCCACCGTGTGGAAAAACTCTTCTTCATTGGTCACTCGGGCTTCGGTGTGGTGAACAATGAAAACGATTTGCACGTTTTCATAGGTCACGCGCAAGAAGTTGAAAGCCCACCAGAAGAAAGATCGGGCAATGAGTTTTTTTTCTTCGTCCATGGAACCCGAGACGTCCATAATCGCGAAGATGACGGCGTTGGAACTGTATTCCGTTATTTCTTCAAACTGCTTGTAACGCAGGTCGTCGTTGTCAAGCATGACCGGTTGGGCGTCGGCCGGCGGCGTCACTTCGCCGCGAACCATCTTTTTTAAGAGCTCAATGGTCTTGACGGTGTCAAAATCGCTTTCGTTCCAGGCCCAGATGTAGGCTTTGTCTTCTAAGGTTGGCTCGGTCCGGAGTTCCTTCTTGAGGAGCTCTTTAAGGCCCAGCACGACGCCAGCTTGGCGGCGGATGGCCTGGATGACCGTGAGTTTCTTTTTGAGGTGAGGCGGAATGCCGGTTTTTTTGACGCCGGAAGGTTTCCAAGTTTTGCTGACAGTGTTTTGTCCGCCTTCGCGCTTTTTGAGTTTGGGCAGGCCCAGCTCTTCGCAAAGCCAGTCCATAATCTCGGCGATTTCAATTTCGGTTTCCAGCTCCCATTCGCCGGGCTCGTCGCCCGCGCCGTCTTCGCCTTCGCCCGGCATGGGCGAGGCGCCGACTATGTCGCCCACATCGCCTTCGCCCGCTCCGGTGCCACTGCCGTTGTCGCTTTGGCCGTGTTTAAAACTGTAACTCTTTTTGCCCAAGATGCGGACCTTGACTTTGCCGCTTTTGCCGACAATCGGCGTATTGGCGATAGAATCAATCGCTCTTTTTTTAACGTCTTCTTTGACCAAATCCCGATGCCGTTTAGCATCACCTTCGCCGCGTTCCGGTTGCCAATCCTGTTGTCGCACTGACATGACGCTCCTCCTTTTTATGGGGTTTTAGGTTATTAATGTGCTACTGGAAATCTTAACTTAAATAGGCGCGGGTGTCAATGCGAGCGGGGGATTATTGTTATTGCTATCGAACATCACAATAATTCACGGTCGTGAACTTTTGTGATGTTGGGTCTGTCGCCAAATGTCATCCCTTCGGTAAACTCAGGGCAGGCTCTGAACACATTCGCTTCGCTCAGCGTAAACTCCGCGAAGGATATTGCGCGATAAAAATTTCGCTAAGATACAGGATTCCTCCCCTTAGAAAGGGGAGGCGAGGTGGGGTTGATGTCAGTCGGGATCAACCTCCCCTAGCCCCTCCTTTCCAAGGAGGGGAATTCTGACACAAAAATTTCTGCGCTTGTGGCTTGAAATTTTCGGTCGTTAATCCCGATTTTGCCTCGCGCAAAATCGAGGATCCTCGATTCCGACCGAAGTCGGAATCGGGACAAAAAAAGCGAACCGTTGTGGTTCGCTTTGAGTTCGTGGTTATTCTTTTCGCATCGTGTCCGAGGCGACTTCAATGGCGCGCTGGGCGCACTTGGCGCAGTAGCCCATCTCAATGAGCTGTTGGCGCAAAACGCCGCGGTTTTTTTCCTGCTCGGTCTGATCCGAGAGCTTGTCGGATTTCAGGGTGAGCATCATGAGCGGTTCCAACTCCTTGATCATGATGGCCTCAATGGCCTTGTGGGCCTTGGGGAAATCCTTGAGCTGTTTGGACTCGCTCCTGGCCACTTGGCGGGTGATCATCGTTCGCCACTCGCGTTTGCCGCTTTCTTGGATGTCCATTCTGGACTCAATGCGGCGCATCTCATGTTCCTCTCTCTTGGCCACTTCGGTCGCCAGTTTAACGTTGTCGCAGAAGTTGTTGCAGTAGAGGATATAGAGATGGAACATATTTTCCAGCTTTTGCTGATGTTCGCTCAGAAAGCACTTGACCGCGTCTTTGTAGCACTTCTGGCGGTAGTGTTCTTTGAGTTCCGGTACCAATTTTTCAATGATCTCTTGATTCATCTCGGCCGGACGGTCTTTAACAGTGGCGTCATGACCGCTTTTTAAGAAGCCGGGGACTTCATCAATCAAGTCCAGCACGAAAAGGCAATTGTCGTCTTTCGCACGGGTTAAAGCCTCATTTATTATCTTGTTCAAGAGCGTGCTGTCTAGGCCCGAAGTGCCTTCCCTGACGTGGTTCTTATCGTCCTGACCTTCTTTGTAAAGGTCTTCCACCGAGATGCCAATATCTTCTTGGCCATCAAAGGGGATGCCGGCGTACAGACACATCTTCTGGAAAGGCTTGACCTTTTCCGACTTGGTGAGGCGGGAAAGAATGCCCAGACGAGCCAGAAATTCATATGTGTAGGGCGATTTGTGGATATCCTCGAAGGTTGAAAGGTCTACCAGTTTTCGCTGAATTTTTTCTTCATCCTGGCAGTTTAAGACGTGACCAACGTGATTTACAGAAACCCGGCGATGGAGCCATTCGGCGCCTTTGCGGCTCTCGAAGTTCTTATATTCATCCGGGTTACTGTGACCGACAATGAAGACATCAAGGCCGGAGACTCTACCGATACCCTCAATATCCACCGTGCCTTCTCCGCAGACGGTTGAAAAGACATTGTGGCATTTGGCCTCCATTTTAAACATCTCAACGATCTCCAGTATGCCGCCGTTCGCTCTGAAGAGGGCGCCTTTTCGGGGGTCCCAGGAATCGGGATCGGAAGCAAGTGTGCTGGAGAGCCGGCTGATGGCTTCGCTACCGATGAGACCGGAGATGTCCGCGTCCAGTGGGTTCTGGGCCGTGCCAATAATGGCAATACCCTGTCCCTTGTCCTCGCTAAAGACGAATTCGGTTACCGGGAGATCCTCCCAGTTTTCCACTTCGCCGTAGCGCTTGGCGCACCAGGGGCAGATTTTGCCATCAGGCGGGCGGATACCGAGGCCTTCCTCTTTGTCCTTGCAGAGCTTCTCGCGCTCGGCGCGGGGCAGGAACTTAAGCGGATTTTCGTGCATGGGACAGTCCTTGATGCAGAAACCGGTCGTGCCTTCCAGTGATTCGCGAAGCATTTGGGCAATGGTGGATTTGGCCGTACCAGCCGCGCCTATCATTGGGAAAAGATTTCTGCGCTCGACGCCACCGCTGGCCGCAGTCTCTACCAAACGCATTTCTTTATCAATTCCAGCTTCCTTGCCGAAGACGTTGTCCTGAAAGTAGCGATAGATCTTGATGGTTCGGCCATCCAAGGCCTTGCCGTCTTTGATGCCCTTGGCCGTCACAGCTTTGTAAAGCCGCATGCCGGCGTTCATACCGAGGTTTTCTTTGGTCGGAGGGTCGGTGCGGGCGAAAGCGATGAGTTCCTTGAGAGTGCCGTTCCAGAGAGTCTTTTTCATTGGTTTCTGCCTCCTTGTGCTACTGACGTTTAGGTAAGTCGTTTTTAAAGACCAAAAAGATCGAATTTAGACTAATTTTAATTGTATCGCAACAGGCTAAAAGATGTCAAGGGCCAAATTATGAACTACAAATTTTCATGGGGCTACGAATTACTAATTTTTACAAATATACATATCCAATTTGTATATTTGTATTTATTTGTAATTTGTAGACATCAGGCCGCCTTGCCAAATTTTAGTCAATGTGATTAGATGATTACAGGATATTTAAAGGTCTTTGAAAACTCAAACACACTGGAGGAGGCAATGACCAAGAGGCTGGTTTTGATTTTTCTGATTCTGGCAGTGGCAATTTTTGCCGCTAGCCCGGCTTTGGCTGCCGACGCCGCGTTTGTGATTAAAGCGGTCGATGTTCTTGAAAAAAATTACGTTGACCCCGTGGATCGTTGCGCGCTTTTCAACAGCGCCATTGAGGGTCTGGAGGAAACTCTTAAAGAAGCCGAGCTTTCGGCCGAATTGGAGAGTATTCCAGAGGACAAGTGTCCCGAAGCTCAAGACCGTTTTGTGGTTGAGTTCGCGCGAGCCGTAGAGGCGGCTGATGGTAGCGATCTCGACAAAACCACATTGGCCTTTGAAGCCACCCGTTACATGGCCAAGTCATTGAACGACAGCCATGTGTATTTTTTGAATCCCGAGCGTTATCACGAACGCGAAGAGATGATAACCGGCAAGACTCATTACGCGGGCATCGGTGTTACTATTCATAAAGCCGACGATAATATTTATATCGTTGAGGTTTATGACGAAGCGCCAGCCGGCGGTTTGCTTAGACCGTTTGATAAATTCGTTACTGTTAATGGTCAGAAAATCAACTCAGAGACAACCACGGGTGATGTGGTTGATTTAGTCCGCGGAGAAGAAGGCACCGGGCTCACCATTACCATAGCGCGTCAAGGCATACCCGAGTCCCTTGGATTTACTTTGCAGAGGGCTTCGGTTAAACCGCCTGTCGTCTCCAGTGAAATGTTGGCCGGTAACGTGGGTTATCTTAAGATATACACGTTTGAACGCTATGATGTAAGCAAAGAAGCGATTTCTAAAATGAAAAAGCTTTCAGACGAAGGGATGAAAGCGTTGATTTTAGATCTTCGTGGCAATCTTGGCGGTTTCGTGAGCGAAGTAAGGCTCATCGCCGGCACATTTTTACCAAAAGGAGTGGTTCTTTTCCGAGCCAAAGATAATAAAACAGAAAATGTAATAGCGGTAGACCGTTTTCTGTTTTGGCCACATCAACCGTATTTGTCCAAAGATGACATTCCTGTTGCGCTACTGGTGAATGACGATTCCGCTTCGGGTTCAGAGGTTATCGGCGCGGCCATGCAAGAGTACGGTCGAGCCACTATAGTCGGTACGCAAACCGCCGTGGCGGTTGATGTGGGCGCAACTATTGATTTACCCGAAGGCGCGGGAATGTCAATCACTGTTAGCCGGGTCATCACTCCCAATGGCGTCGCCTTAGGCAAGGTTGGCGTTACGCCCGACATCGTGGTGCCATTTGAATCCAAAGACTATGCTTTGGGCCGCGATCCCCAGCTACTTCGCGCGTTGGAAGTCGCAAAATCCAAAATCAAGTAACTCTTAAGCCCGGCTTTAACAGCTGGGCTTTTTTTGTTAACGTCCAAAAATAACGAGTTGCGGGCGAAGTTATTTTTGTGACAGTTAACAATCCCGTACCAACTCTCAAGCAAGACATTTCCGTAGATAGACTGAGCCGCAGGCGGCATCGGGTACGGCCTAACGGCTTTAATACAAACTTCCGTTGGAGTTTGGTACTGGGATGTTTGGCAACATAGCTTGTTGGAACTAAAATGTGTTATAATATACCTGTCTGCCGACAGGCAGGTCTGTTGATAACCCACCCTCAATTTCGGATTTAGAATTTAGGATTTAGAATTTTTCAAATTATGTGGCCATTTTCCAAGCCGGAAAGTTATTTGGGCGTTGATATTGGTTCCTACGGCATTAAGTTGGTAGAAGTCCAAAAAAAGAATAAGCGCGCCTACTTATATACATATGCTTATTCAACCAAAAATCTCACCGCCGGCGGTGATAGTTTTTTGGATATAGACGTGGCTGCCAACTTATTGAAAGAAATGTGTCAGAAATCTAAAACAGTCTCCAAGCAGGCTCTGGCCAGCTTGCCGGCTTCCACGGTCTACAATTTTTTGATTACCATTCCCAACTTAAGAAAAGACGAAGAAAAAGAATTTATCCGGCGTCAGGCGCAGAAATTTTTACCCGTGCCGCTTGAAGAGGTGCAGTTGGATTGGCGAATAATTCAAAGAAAAGATCAGGCGCAAGGTAAAAAACAAAATAACAAAATCGGGGGCAAAGAAGTTTTGTTTTATGCCGCGCCCAAAAAAATCATCGCTTCTTATACCGAGATTTTTAAAAAAGCCGGTTTGACGCTTTTAAGTCTGGAATCCGAAACTTTTTCGCTTATCAGCGCGCTCATCGGCAAAGATCCCAGCCCGATACTTTTGATTGATTTTGGCGCCGCTCAAACGGATTTTATTTTTGTTGAATATGGCGTGCCTATTCTCTTCCACAGCATTAACTTGGGCGGTCAGTCATTTACCGAAGTTATAGAACAGACCATGGGCGTGGCCGAGTCAGAAGCCGAGCAAATCAAACACGATCTCAAAAGCGAGCCGTCTTTCCCGGTGATTTTTGAGCCGCTCCTCAAACCTATTGAAGAGGCGGTTCATTATATAAATGAACTCTATGCCAAGCAAAAAGAGGATTCTACCGCTCGGCCGGAGAAAATAATTTTGACGGGCGGTTCGTCGCTTTTGCCGCATTTGGATACGCGCTTGAGCAATCTTTTTAATATTAAAGTTTATCTGGGTGATCCCTGGGCGCGCATCATTTATGATGATTCGCTCAAGCCGACGTTAGATGGTATCGGCCCCCGATTTGCCGTCACCCTCGGTCTGGCCTTGAAAAAAATTGAAGGCTAGTTGATTATCTGATATACTATTTAACACGCTATGCCAGACAGTCAAGTTCGTAAAATAATTATTATTGAAAACGACGAATTTTTGTCGGCTATCTACAAAACCAAGTTTGAGTCGGAAGGTTTTAAAGTGACAGCCATCAACGACGGCGCAAAAGGCCTCAAAGCCGTTCAGACTAAAAAACCCGATATTGTTCTTTTGGACGTTTTATTGCCTAAATTAGACGGTTTTACTATCTTGCAAGCTTTAAAAAAAGATGAGGCCACAAAAGATATCCCAGTGGTGCTTTTAACCAATTTGGGTCAAAAAGAAGACGTAAAAAAAGGACTGGAAATGGGCGCGGCCGACTATTTGATCAAAACGCATTTTAAACCATCAGAGACTGTGGATAAAGTCAAAAAAATTTTAAATACAATGAAAGGGGGTGAAAGACATGATAAATAAAAAAGGTTTTACGTTGATTGAGTTGTTGGTAGTCATTGCCATCATCGCTTTGTTATCTACATTAGCGGTAGTGGCTTTAGGCAATGCCAGACAAAAATCACGTGACGCGAAACGTTTATCAGATATCAAGCAAATTCAAACCGCCTTGGAACTGTATTTTACAGACCAGAACGGTTACCCGGTGGTCGCCGAAGCTCTAGTTTTGGGCGGCGCTACAGCCAAATGCTTGGGTGCTAACGGTTTCCAAGCCGCGGGCGCTTGTACGGCTCCGGTGTATATGGGTCTGGTTCCGGCTAATCCAACGCCAGGCGGCGCGAGTTATTCATTCACGGGTTCAGCCAGCACTTACGCCACCACCTTCACTTTGGAAGGCGCGACCGGCGGTTTTGCCGCGGGCGTGGTTACAGCTTCGCCTTCAGGTATGACGCAATAATTTTTTCCGATCGGGAAAAACAAGAATCCTCTCAACAAAAGGGAGGATTTTTGTTATAATGGATAAATCCCTATGGTTTGGATTTTAATCGGAATTTTAGGCTTAATTGCGGGCAGTTTTTTAAACTGTCTGGCTTATCGTTTGCCGCGAGCGGAAAAGATTTTGTTTGCGCGGTCGCGCTGTCCCAAGTGTCAAAAGATTTTGTCCTGGCTGGAATTAATTCCGGTCGTGAGTTTTGTGTTGCAAAGAACTCGTTGCCGGTCGTGTCGGCAAAAAATTTCATGGCAATATCCGTTCGTGGAAATTGCCACCGCGGTGTTGTTTTTGCTGGTATATTGGCACACACTCGATCTTTTAATCTTGCAATCTTTTAATCTTTTTGTCACCAGCATCTTAATTCTAATATTTCTGATTGACTTAAATGATGGCGTAATTTTAGATATCGTAATTTGGCCCGGCGCGCTGATTATTTTTATTTCTCAATTACTGTTTGGTTTATCTTGGTGGAGATTAGGGCTGGGGATGGCAATTAGCGGTTCCTTTTTCGGCCTGCAGTATTTGGTTTCCCGCGGTCGTTGGATCGGGGCGGGGGATATTGGGCTTGGATTTTTGATGGGCGCGATTTTGGGTTGGCCTAGTATCATTGTCGCTCTAGTGTTTGCGTATATCGGTGGCGCCGCTATTGGCTTGGTCTTAATTTTGTTGAAGAAAAAAACTTTAGCCAGCGCTGTGCCATTTGGCGCTTTTTTGGCGCCGGCCACGATTATTACTATGATGTGGGGAGAAAAAATTGTTAATTGGTACGGAAACTATTTAAAACTTTTGTTTTAAAAATTATACAAAAGTTCCATAGTTCCCACTATCATACTTTTGTCAGAGATTTTTTATGAATCACGAAGAGGCTAAAAAAAGAATAGAAAAACTTCGCCAGGAGATAGATCGTCATCGCTACCTCTATCATGTTTTGGATAAAATTGAGATATCTGACGCCGCTTTGGATTCTTTAAAACACGAACTTTACATTTTGGAACAGCAATACCCGGATTTGATTACGCCGGATTCGCCCACCCAGCGCGTGGGCGGCGAAGCTTTGCCGGAATTTAAAAAAGTCAAACACAAAATTCCCATGCTCTCCATTGAGGATGTTTTTACTTTTGACGAGATGCGGCAGTGGCTAGAAAGAATCCAAAAACTTTTACCCCGCGAACAATTTGATTTTTATAGCGAGGTAAAAATGGATGGCCTGGCCATGTCTTTGGAATATAAAAAGGGCGTGCTCTTGACCGGCTCTACCCGCGGCGATGGCGTAATTGGCGAAGAAGTGACTCAGAATTTAAAAACGATTGAATCAATCCCGCTGCATTTACGCGAGCCGGAAGAAAAAGAAATTAAGAAGTTTTTAGCTCAAGTTAGCCAAGATTTTGACGAAAAGAAATTGCGCGATTTTTTGGCTAATCCCAAAGAATTGGAGGCGCGCGGCGAATGTTTTATGCCCCTGGCCGTTTTTGAAAAACTCAACAAAGAACAGGAAAAAAAGAAAGAACCCAAATTTGCCAACCCGCGTAATGCCGCGGCCGGTTCTATTCGCCAGCTCAATCCTTCTATTATGGCCGAGCGCCGCTTGGATTTTTTTGCCTACGCCCTGATGACCGACTTGGGGCAAGCGACCCACGAAGAAGCGCACGAAGTGATGAAACTCCTCGGTTTTAAAGTTAATCCGGAAAATCGTTATACCAAAAATTTAGATGAAGTGGAGGCTTTTCACGAACACGTGATGAAAATCCGTCCCAAACTGCCGTATTGGACCGACGGTGTGGTGGCGGTCATCAATAATAATAAAAATTTTGACAAGCTGGGTGTGGTGGGTAAAACGCCGCGCGGCATGATTGCTTATAAATTTCCGGCCGAGCAAGCCACCACGGTAGTTGAAGAAGTGAACTGGCAGGTGGGACGCACCGGCGCCATCACGCCGGTGGCTACTCTGCGGCCGACTGCCATCGGCGGCACCATTGTCACGCATGCCACCCTGCACAATTTGGATGAAATTCATCGGCTGGATTTAAAAATGGGCGATACGGTTATTTTAGAGAAAGCCGGCGATGTCATTCCAAAAGTCGTCAGAGTTTTGTCCAACTTGCGTACGGGCAAAGAAAAAATAATTCATCCGCCCGTCAAATGCCCGGTTTGCAATAGCATTCTCAAACACCGCGAGGGCGAAGTGGCCATTTACTGTACCAACAAAAATTGTTTTGCTCAGGAAAAAGAAAAAATTATTCATTTTGTTTCCAAAAAAGCTTTCAATATTGATGGCTTGGGCGAGAGCATTGTTGAACGATTGCTCAGTGTCGGTTTGATTACGACTGCCGCCGATTTGTTTACTCTTAAACAGGGCGATTTGGAATCGTTGGATCGGTTTGCGGAAAAATCCGCCCAGAATTTAATTAGCGCCATTCAGAAATCCAAAACTGTTTCTTTGCCGCGTTTTATTTACGCTTTGGGCATTATCCACGTGGGCGAAGAAACGGCCGTTGATTTGGCCAATCATTTCGGCGCGTTCAAAAAATTACAAGAGGCAAAGTTGGAAGACCTGCTCAATGTTTCTAACATCGGCGAAGTAGTAGCCGCGAGCCTTCATGAATGGCTTGGCAACGATAAAAATCGTAAATTGATCAAAGAATTGTTGCGTAACGGCATCGAGATTAAGTTTCAAGCTTCAAGCTCCAAGCTTCAAAAACTGAAGGGCTTGTCATTTGTTTTTACCGGTGAGCTGGAGAGCCTAACCCGCGATGCGGCTAAAGAAAAAGTGCGCGAGCTGGGCGGGGATATTTCATCATCCGTCTCCAAAGAAACCGGTTATGTGGTGGTGGGCAATGAGCCGGGCTCTAAATATGATAAGGCGAAACAATTGGGTGTAAAGATACTAGGTGAGAAAGAATTTTTAAGCTTATTGAGTAAATAAGCGGATACTGATATAATGCGACATATGTCAATCTCGTTAAAAGAAATAGAACATTTGGCTGATTTGGCCCGTTTGGATCTGACGGCGGAGGAAAAAAAGAAGTACCAGAAAGAACTTTCGGGTGTTTTAGATTATGTGGAAAAAATCCAGTCTTTAAAAGTCGGCGAGTTAAGCAAGGCTGAATCGGCCGAAGCGGCTTTTCGGCAGGATAAAATTCTGGATTGTCCGGCCGACGATGTCAGGCAAATCATCAATTCTTTTCCCACCAAAGAGGGGAATGCCACTAAAGTGAAAGCGGTATTTGAGTAAATTTTCACACGGATGACCATATAAATGTCGCGGGTCACGCAAATGTGATGCCGGTTAGAAAAAATTTACATTTAATTTTTAAATCTGTTCTCATTTTTATGAAAAACGAAAGAATACCAGGAGCGATCATTATTTTCTTAGTTGTGGTGAGCGCCGTGTTAGGCATCTTGTTTTATTATCAAAATCAAAAACTCGTTAAAATCAGTGAAAACAGCCAATCATTATTAGTACCTTCCAGTTCAATTCCCACTTCTCTGACATCGCCCAGCGCTTCAAATATTTCTAGTTCACGGTTTCAATTTGGACCGCTGATTAGTCCTGACGGCCAATGGTTCTTGTCAGAGGAGCATTTGGAAACCCCTGAAAATGTCGCTGATGTTACAACACATTTACCAACAATTTCTGGATATGTTTTAAATCATGTCCTATCTTTATCAAATCTTTACGGACAAAATAAAAAAGTTATAGTGCCTCAAATTTTAGAATATAGAGATAGAAATGCCGACACCATACCTGGGTATCCTGCGCATAAAAGCTGGGTACCTGCGGGATGGTCGCCAGATGGACAAACGGTTTATTTTGTAACAAGTTATAGTCCCGGTGGAGATCCTGCCCAGGTTAACAACGAACAATTAATCAATGGCGGCAAGAATCTTGAAGCAGTCAGAATTACCGACGGGGAACATCAAACGATTTTAAAAGCAGACGACATTTTGAAAGACGGTTACTTAATGGACGTTTATGCTCAAAAAAATATAGCCCTCGTAACTGGTAAAAAAATATTTTTAGTGAATTTTGATGGAACTGTAAAAAAGAAATTATATACTTTGAGTTCAACAGAACAGGATGCCGTAGCCGTTTTTGATTCCACTGGCTCTCGCGTGGCTATAGCAATCGGAGGCGACGTAGGAACAGCCGGCCAACAAGATATAGTTCACTGTGGCCAAGCTTTAAAAGTTATAGATATTGCAAATTTTTCCACTAAAGTTATTTCGACACCTAATTCTTGTTGGTCCTTGGTGGGCTGGACTGATTCAGACACTCTGCGAATTCAGACACAGGATAAAGAAACTGACATAAAAATAAAATAAATAGTATGTCATTCCGTTAGTTTATGACTATCGCGGAGATCCAAAAATCTTTTAAGAACAAAGAACTCTCTTGTGTAGAGTTAGTTAAGTCGTGTTTGAAAAAAATTAAAAAAGAAGACGGCGAGATTCATGCTTTTTTAGAAGTGTTTGAAGACGAAGCGTTGGCCGAAGCGAAAAAAGTTGACGAAAAAATCAGCCAAAAGAAAAAATTGGGTGTGTTAGAAGGCGTGCCAGTGGCCATCAAAGATAATCTGATGTATCGGGGGCACAGAGTTTCGGCCGGCTCGCGCATTTTAGAAAATTATGTGGCGCCTTACAGCGCCACAGCCGTGGAAAAATTAAAATCAGCGGGCGCGATTATTTTGGGCCGGACCAATATGGATGAGTTTGCCATGGGTTCCAGCACCGAAAACAGCGCGTACGGGCCGACTAAAAATCCCCGAGACACAAAACGGGTGCCGGGCGGTTCCTCGGGCGGTTCGGCGGCGGCGGTGGCCGCGGGATTCGTTCCGGTGGCCCTTGGTTCTGATACGGGCGGCTCTATTCGTCAACCGGCCAGTTTCTGTGGTGTGGCGGGTCTAAAACCGACCTATGGCGCGGTTTCCCGTTATGGCCTCATCGCTATGTCATCTTCTTTGGATCAAATCGGCCCGATTGCCAACACCGCCGAAGACGCTCAAATTGTTTTTGATGTTATAAAAGGCGTGGATTCCAAAGACGCCACAAGTGTTAAAGAACAAAGAACAAAGAACAAAGAACAAGTGAAAAATTTGAAAGTTGGAATACCCAAAGAATATTTTATCAAAGGGACGGATTCGGTGGTAAAAGAAAGGGTAGAGGAGGCGATTGAGAAATTTAAAAAAATGGGCGCTAAAATTCAGGAGGTTTCATTGCCGCACACCGAATACGCCCTGGCCGCCTATTATTTAATTATGCCGGCCGAAGTTTCTTCCAACCTGGCGCGGTTTGATGGCATCCGTTACGGTCTGTCATTAAATAAAGACGCTAAAAATTTAAAAGAAGTTTATACCAAAACCCGGGCGCGGGGTTTTGGCGCCGAACCCAAGCGTCGTATTATTTTGGGCACCTATGCGCTCTCCGCCGGTTATTTTGATGCGTATTATAAAAAAGCCCGCCAGGCGCAAGAAATTATCCAACAGGATTTTTTAAATGTTTTTAAAAAAGTGGATTGTTTGTTTACGCCGACCGCTCCCAGTCAGGCCTTTAAATTGGGTGAAAAAACATCCGACCCGCTCCAGATGTATCTGGAAGATATTTTTACGGTTTCGGTCAATTTAGCCGGCCTGCCCGCTATTTCTATTCCGGTTCAGCAAAAAGGCGAACTGCCCGTGGGTTTGCAGATTATCGGCCGCCCGTTTGAAGAAAATTTAATTTTAGATGTCGCCAAACATTTGTCATCCTGAATTTATTTTATGATCTAAAGATTCTGAACCAAGTTCAGAATGACAAGGGAAAAATTATTTTATTATGCAAAAAAATAAAATCATCTACACGCCATTCTCGGATTGGAGGTTTACTATCTCCAAAGCTCAGGGAAGCTATCTTTGGGATCAATCTGGAAAAAAACTCATTGATTTTACCTCAGGCTGGAACGTAACAAATTTAGGTTGGAATCATCCAGAGCTTCGCAAAGCCCTGATCAGGCAAGTAAAAATGAACGCATACGCTCCCATGTGGACATCTGATCCTATTCAAGAGCAATACGCGAACGCACTCGTGCAGTCATTGCCAAAGGGATTATGTGCTATTGGTCGCGCAACGAGCGGAACAGAAGCGAATGAAGAGGCGATAAAAGTAGCCAAAGCATATACAGGAAGACGGAAGATGGTTGGCTTCGCCAGAACCTATCACGGCCAATCAAGTTTCACACTTGCATTGGGTTACCTGTCGGAAAAGGATCTCAGACAAGATCCTATGTATCAGAATTTTATTCAAATTGAGTTCCCTACAATCACCAATGAACAACAGAATGAAAAAGAATTACTGAAAGATTTCTCTGAACAGTTAGAGGGGATTCTTTGCAAGTCGGATGTTGCAGCTATCATAACTGAAGCCGGAATTATCACCGGTTGGGGTTCAGCTCGTATTGCTCCAAAAGGATTTCTTCAGACCATTCGCAAGCTCACCAAGAAATACGGAACTATTTTGATCTTGGATGAAGTTGGGACAGGATTCTCACGCTGTGGGGAACTTTACGGAATGCACTTGGAGGGAGTTATTCCCGACATCGTTACTTTCGCCAAGGGATCCACCAATGGAGCCGCAGTTTTGGGAACAATGGTTACCACTAAAGAGATTGCAGAAAAGAGTTTTGAAAAAGCGACCTTAATTTCTACCTTCGGCTGGACCCCTATCGCTTGCGCTGTAGGACTAAGAACGCTTCAACTTCATCTTGAGCTCAAATTGTGGGAACGAGCCGCGCAAGAAGGCTCATACCTATTAGAAACTCTTCAGGCAGCACTGAATAACGACAGTCGTGTAACATACATCGCTGGAAAAGGAATGATAGTTGGCGTGCACTTCACCCTGTCTTCTGGCAATCCTCTCGTAACGAAGATTGTGGATCAAGCACAGAAAATAGGACTGCATCTTGTGTGCGATCAGGATGCCACGATTCAGCTCATGCCTCCACTGACAATTCCTCGATCCGTCCTGAATAAAGGTATCGACATCTTTACGTCCGTCATTAAATCTACGAAGTAATTATGACATATCCACTTGTTTCAGTTATCATCACAAATTATAACTACGGAAAGTATCTCACTGAAGCCGTAAAAAGTATCGCTCAACAAGAATACGGACCAATTGAACTTATAATCGTTGACGACGGAAGTGATGATGACTCAAGGAAAGTGATTGAAGAGCTTAAAATAAAGTACAACGAACGGTTCCAGCAATTTTCTACTCATTTTCTCCATGTTAATCAAGGAATTAATGGGGCCTTGAATGTGGCGATAAATGATATCCGTGGAGAAATAGCTGTGATTTTTGACGCAGATGATGTACTAGACAAGACACATTTGAAAAAGCTTGTTTCTGCTCTTCTTGAAAAGAATAAGATAGATCCTTCGATCATGTTCTCCTATTGTGATTGCTATTTAATTGATGAGGGGGGCAGAAAAATTCAGCGTGGTTTATCAAAACCATTTGATTCAAAGCTTATTGAAACTGAGAGTTTTTTACCTCGGCCAAGCCCTATATTCTCCTCGGTGTTGCGCTCGTTCTTTCCTCTGCCACAAAATTTATCTGAAGACCCAAAACACTCCCTCTGGAAGAATATCTGCAAAGAAGGGAACAAGGGTGTATACGTACCAGAACCACTATTCTCGTACCGTATTCACACCGAGAACATTTCCGGCATTGGAGACAAGATAAGAGCCGTGCATAGGCTGGGTCTCGCGGATCAACCTATTTACCTATCTGATTACTGGCCAAAATCCAAGGAATAGAACCCAACAGACCCCAAATTGTTTAAATTGTTGCGGGTCATTCACCCCTTGCCCCTCTGCCCCGCGCCAAAACGAAAAATTATTTTATTATAATAAAGCATTATGGTCAAAAAAGTTGTTAAAACTTCCGACTTAATCCAGGTGGAAAAACCGACGTTCGCGCAATATCATGAGCCGATTGATTATCGCGATACTTGGCGCATTTTTAGAATTATGGCCGAGTTTGTGGACGGTTACCAATTTTTGGGGCAATTTAAACGAACGATTACTTTTTTTGGTTCGGCCCGTCTCAAGCCCGAAACCGACAGCTATAAGCAGGCAGATAGAACCGGCTACTTGCTGGGCAAAGCCGGGTTTTCTATCATTACCGGCGGCGGCCCGGGCATTATGGAAGCGGGTAACAAAGGCGCGTCCGAGGCCGGCGCCGAATCCATCGGCCTCAATATTCAGTTGCCTAATGAACAGGTGGTCAATAAATATGTCAAAAAATCTTTGGGTTTTCATTATTTCTTTAGTCGCAAGGTGATGCTGACTTCGCCGGCGCAAGCCGGGGTATTTTTCCCCGGCGGTTTCGGCACGCTGGACGAATTTTTTGAAATTTTGGATTTGATTGAAACCAATAAAATCAAAAAAATTCCGGTGGTGGCGGTGGGGCGCGAGTTTTGGGCGCCCCTCATTGAATTTTTAAAATCCGGATCACTCAAAGCCGTGGGCGCGATTGTTGAAAAAGATTTGGAGATTTTCCAAGTAGTGGATACGGCCGAAGAAGCGTCCGAGATTATTAAAAAGTCACCCATCAAAAAAAATCTTTGTGATCCGGCCGAAGAAAATTGCGGTAAAAGCATGCAGTGGCGGATTTTCCGCATTATGGCCGAATTGGTGGACGGCTTTGAATTTTTAAGCCGGGAAATTTCTCGTCATGATGATGTTACCGTTTTGGGCACTAAGAGTGTTAAAGAAGACAATCCGTTTTATATCGCGGCCTATGAAATGGCCAAAAAATTAGGCCGAAAAAGATACACCATTATCACCGGCGGCGGTCCGGGTATTATGGAAGCGGCCAATAAAGGCGCGGTGGAAAGCAACACCGCTTCTTTGGGTATTGATATGAATGTCAACAACGAGGTTCGCCGCAATCCGTATGTCCGAAAATCCATCAGTTTTTCTTTTCCGTTCACCCGCAAACTTATTATTACCATGCCGTCTTTGGCTTTCATCTTTTTCCCCGGCGGTTATGGCACCCTGCATCAGCTGTTTGAAGTTTTGACTTTGATGCAAACCGGCAAGATTGAAAATATGAAAGTTATACTTTACGGCAAAAAATTCTGGGCGCCGCTGGACGCGTTTATCAAAAATTATCTTAATCAAAAATATCAGACAATCAGTCCCAAAGACATCGGTCTTTATCAGATTGTTGATAGTGTAGATGAGGCCGTGGCCGCTGTGCCGCCGTTTCACAGTCATCCGCCTAAAAAATGATACCTTATTTTGAGTTAACACAATTTCATTTGGGTTGGTTTTCAATTCAGGTTTGGGGACTCTTAGTGGCCACGGGTTTTGCCGTGAGTTTTTTTATTGCGTGGTCGCGGGTGAAAAAAGAAAAATTATCGGCAGATGTTTTAAACGATCTTTTTTGTTGGTTGATTTTATCTGTTTTAATTTTCTCCCGAATCTTTTACGTTTTATTCGGCGGCGAGTTCGGGACTTTTTTAGCCAAGCCGTGGCAGGTTTTGGCTATTTGGCAGGGCGGCATGATGAGTACCGGCGGTTTTTTTGGCGCCGCTCTAGTCTTGGTTTGGTTTTTTAAACGCCGACGGATAAACCCGTGGCCATATTTGGACATTTTAGCTTACAGTTTCCCTTTTGGCTGGATTTTTGGCCGTCTGGCTTGTTTTTTAATGCATGAGCACATCGGCCGATTGACAAATTCCGTTTTTGCTGTTAATTTCCCAGGAGGGGGCCGCTGGGATTTAGGCTTGTTAGAACTGGTGACGACTCTTGTGTTAGCGATTATTTTCCTGGCTCTTTCGCGCAAAAAACAATCTTTGGGGTTTTACTCGGTCTTTTTGCTCTTTTGGTATGGCTTAACCCGGTTTTTTCTGGATTTTCTCCGCGCCACCGACTTGATCGGCTCTGACCCACGTTTTATCGGGTTGACCCTGGCGCAGTGGGGAAGTTTGATTTTGATAATTTTGGGATTTTTTATTTGGAAGAAGTTTAAAGTAAAAAATTAGTTTTCAGAACGGAAGGTTCGCATATCCCGCGTAGCGGGACCCCGCTTTGCGGGGGTGGTCTAATGGTTTAATTAAGTCAACGTAAGCATCGTTAGTTTTCAAAACGGAAGGTTCGCATAGTGGTCGAGTGCGCTCGCTTGGAAAGCGAGTATACCGAAAGGTATCGAGGGTTCGAATCCCTCACCTTCCGTTTTGATAATTAGCTTGTCCCGCATACGGGACCCCGCCTTGCGGGGGAAAGCAACTATGTCCGAAAGGGCATCAGAGGTTCGAATCCTCTCGCCTCCGTTTTATTTAAAACCGCGGGTTCGTCCGGTCATTCGACCGGACGCCAGGTCGGATGACTTGGCGAATCCCTCACCTTCCGTTTTGGAAATTAAAAAAATATGCGTAGCGGAGCAACTTTACATGTTGAAACAGAATCTAAAAAGAAAAAATATGAAAAAAAATAATCCAAAATCGCAAATTGTTATTTATAAAGCCGAAAATGGTCAAGTGAAAATTGATGTTCGTTTTGAAAACGAAACTGTTTGGCTTACGCAAAATGCGCTGGCCGATCTTTTTCAGACAACCAAGCAAAACATAGGTCAACATGTTAAAAATATTCTGGAAGAAATGGAGCAGGATGAAAATTCAACTGTAAAGAAATTCTTTACAGTTCAAAAAGAGGGCTCGCGCGAAGTTTC
>CAZQSS010000011.1:0-9873 GCA_964596405.1 uncultured Gammaproteobacteria bacterium
GACGCTATCCTCGGACAAGTGATTTCGGTAACCTTTTATTTTTATCTACTGCGGAATATTGGAATGTTGTAAAAATCTTAAAACTCTTGATTTCTCCCTTATCTTATGTTATATTAATTTCGTCATTGGAGAGTTGGCCGAGTGGCTTAAGGCAGCGGTTTGCTAAACCGCGCTCCCGTAAGGGGGCTCACAGGTTCGAATCCTGTACTCTCCGTTTTATCTGGAGGCGTGGCAGAGTCCTGCCTGCCGGTAGGCAGGGGTCGAATGATGATAATTGACAGGGCGGTGAGGTGGCAGAGTGGTCGAATGCGCCGGTCTTGTCCCGATTAGAGCGGAGGCGTGGCAGAGTGGTCGAATGCGGCGGTCTTGAAAACCGTTGTTGTCGCAAGATAACCGTAGGTTCGAATCCTACCGCCTCCGCTCTAATCGAGGATGCTCGATTTTTGTAAAGAAAATCGGCAAAAACCGGAGTCTCCGCAAGGGGACCGTGAGTTCGAATCTCACCCTCACCGCCTTGTCAATTGTCTTGTCCCGCCGCACTGAATTTTAAAAAATAAGAAAGGCGGGATCCCGCTGAGGCGGGAAAAACTGTTGCCCCGCAAATGCGGGGCCGTAGGTTCGCCATGTCATCCGACCTGGCGCCCAGTCGTATGACTGGGCGAATCCTACCGCCTCCGAATAAAAAATTCCTTTTTGAAAGGAATTTTTTTTATCTCTCCCTTGCCAGAGTCAACCCCCAGACCTCTTGAGCGCCGGCGGATTTGAGAACGCGGGCGCATTCCTGCAAAGTACTGCCGGTGGTAAAAACATCATCAACTAAAATAATTTTGGCCTTGAGCAATGGCTTTTTGACGGCAAAAGCGCCGACTAAATTTTTGCGGCGTTGTTCCCCAGTCAATCCCACTTGGGTCCGAGTATGGCGTTGCCGCGCCAAAAGCCGGCTGTCCAGTTCTATTTTAAGAGCGTCTGACCAATAACGGGCTAAAATCTCTGCCTGATTAAACCCGCGCCAAACGTAACGCCGCCGATGGAGCGGCACTGGCACAATCAGATATTCCTCGGCTGGCGCGGACAAAAACGTCGGATTCTGGCGTCCAAAATCCTCAATCAACCGGCCAAAAATCGCGCCGACTTCTTCTACATAATTGTATTTTAAAAGCTTGACCAATTGGCTCACCAGCCTTTCTTCGTATTGAACGGCGGCCACCGCCCGATCCAAGGGCGATTGCGGCTGGCAATCCGGACAGGTCCGGCCGCTAAAATTATCTTTATAACAGCGGGGACAAAAAAATTGCGGCTTGACCACCAGCCGCAAAATTTTTAAACACTTTTGGCAAATCCATTCCCCTTCTTGGCCACACTCCAGACAGTGTTTGGGAAATAAGACGTCTTTCAAAAAATTGACTGTTTTTTTAAAAAAATCAGACATAAAAAAACTAAAAGATTAAAAGACTAAAAGATTTTTCAGTCTTCTGCTCTTTCAATATTATAATCTTAAATCACGGTTGCCAATACGCCCCATCAACTTTCCACATATCGCCGACAAAAACCATTTTGACTAAAATATCTTTATAGTAACGACTGACACCGCTGGCAGTCGTCTCTTCGCGCTGGGCCGAGACCATCACTTCGGCGCGAGTGTCGCCGGAACTTAAAATCTTTTGAATGATTACAAAAGTGGAAACACCAATAAAACCGGCCGGTTCTTTTCCTTTTAACGTCTGGGGATACTGCTCAAGCCACTTGGCCACCGGAGCGGTAATCATCGGCTGAAGTTCCGCCAGATTGGCATAATTGGCATCTTTACTGTAAGAACCGAATCTTTCCACAAAATCCCTGGCCCGATTCTTGATCGCGACTTCGCGGGCGGCCGCGTTTAACTGCGCCGGAGTCATTAATTTTGGTGCTGGAGCGGTGGGAACACCGGAAGTAGCCGACGGAGTCGGCGCGGCCGGCAATTGCCCGGTCGGCGGCGGAACGATTATGAGTTCGGCCTGACGGGATCGCCAAATTAAAAAACCAATCACTCCGCCCAAGATAACTACGACGGCGGCGATAACAACAATAATTTTAGCGCGAAAATTCATAAACATGATTCGAATCTACGAATTTTGTGAACGAATCTACAAATTTGATTCGTAGTATCCGTAGATTTGTATATTATATTTGTTGATTAGTATCATCTTATTTTGGCGGCGGGGCGTCTTGAGGTTTGCCCAGCCCGTATTCTTCAAAATCTTTTTTGGCCTGTTCAATTTCCAACAACTGCCGCGGGTCCGTGGTGATTAACTGGTCTTCGGTATAAGAAGCCACCACTTTAATGGCCGCGTGTTTTTGACCGGCAAAGAAAATACCCTCACCCACGCCCGCTTCCAAAAGCAGATACTTTTCGCTTTGGGTCAACATAAACACTTTGGTCACCTGGTCAACGGCGGCCGGTGATTGTTTCATTAAAAGCTGGAGCGAGGAGTTGGTGACAATCGCCTGCCCGTAAGTGGATCGCAAAAAATCATTAACATCTTGAGTAATGGTGGTGATGCCTAGATAATATTTACGGCAACGTTTGACCAAGGCAAAGATAAAACGGGCGCTATCTTCTTGTTGCATCAACCACCAAGCCTCGTCAATTATCAAAATTCTCTTTTTGCGTTCGGAACGCACCACGTTCCAAATATAATTGACGATGGAATAAATCGCCATGGGGCGCAATTCATCTTCCAAATCGCGGACGCTGAAAATAACCAACTGATTGCGGACATTGACATTGGTCGGCGAATTGAACAAGCCGGCAAAAGTCCCGGAAACAAATTTTTCTAATCGGATAACAATATCCTTGGTGCCTTCCATGCCTTCCAGCACATCAATCAAATCCTGCATAATGGGCGGCTCGGCCGTCAGTAAATCAGTTTCCGGCCCAATATCTTTTTTAGCATAAGTTTCTAAGAGAGCCCGATCCAACAGTGAATCTTCTTCTGATGTCAATTTGCCCAGCATAATTCTTAGCAAACCCTTGGCGGTAATCACGGCGCTCCGGATGATATCTTCAACCGAAGTTTCTTCGCCCACCGGCCGCGGCAGATCAAAAGGATTGATTTTACTATCTGAAGAAAGTGAAATATCCACATAAGTGCCGCCCACCGCGTCGCAGAGATGTTTGTATTCGCGCTCGGGGTCAATAATCAAAATATCCACGCCCATCATCATGGTGCGCAAAACTTCCAATTTGACGGCGTAACTTTTGCCGGCGCCCGAGGTGGCAAAAACCACCATATTGGCGTTTTGAAGTGAAAAACGATCAAACAAAATCAAACTGTTATTGTGGCGGTTAACCCCAAACAAAATGCCGTTGTCTGATGTTAAATCGGCCGAAATAAAGGGAAAAGACGAAGCAATGGGCGAAGTGTTCATATTGAAAGTCACCATCAACTCGTCGTTGCCCAAAGGCATGGTGGAATTGAAGCCCTGCTCGGCCTGAAAAAATACTCTTTTAGTGTAAATCAATTTGGAACCGAAAATATTTTCCACCTCTTCGGATAATTTATCCAACTTTTCTTTATCGGCGGCATAGACCGTGACATAAAAAGCAAACTGAAAAAAATGCTCTATACCTTGGGTCAAATCATCACGCAATTTTTCAATATCGCGCAGAGCGGTTTCGCGCAGAGGGTCGCGCGGCGCGCCCTTTTCGGCATCGCCCAAAATTTGCGCTTCCAACGTGCCGACTTTATTTTTTAGTTGTTTCAAAATAATGGCGGCGGGTACCGGATAAAAAAACATGCCGATATCCAAGGCCGTGTTTAGCATAATAATCGGACTTGACCAACCGATGGTGATATAACGCGGATAAGTGACCACAAAAATCGTGCGCGCTAAAACATTACCCAATTGAACGTAACCGGGGTCAACTTTAAAAGCCGCCGGCGCTATCAGGTCTTTGATGGAAACCACGCCCCGGCGATAAACCCTCTCTTCTTCCAAAAGCGCGCTTTCGGAAACAGATTGCTTTTTAATCCGGGCCACGCGCTGAGCTTCGGTCGGGCCGCCGGGTTTTTTGTCCGGAGAAATTGTAGTGGGAGTAAATGGCATAACTTATTCTTCTACTTGTAATTTGCCGACTTCGACTAATTTTTCGGTATCGGCGATATCCGGATTGTATGAATTATAGTAAAGCTCAATTAAACTTTGGGTATCCAACATCACCGCGTTAAGACCCATGCTCTGCAACTGGCCCATAACATTATCCACGCGCATCATTAAATCTTTCTTGCGTTGTAAAAACTTTTCCCGCTGTAGCCGCACCGAGAGAGCCGGGACTATAATTTCTTGCAGTCGGGAAAAAAAACTTTTGCGTTTGTTGGAAAGCGGATTATATGGCACAGTGACAAAAAATCGCTTACTCATAATTTGGCCTAAATCCACCATTTCGCGCACAAAATTGCGATAATCGGTGATTTGCATTTTTAATAACTCATTTTTTTGGTCTTTTTCCGTCTGCTCCAGCCGCAATAAATAATTATCAATATTCAGGGGGCGAGACTGAATGACAATTTGGATGGGAAAATCCAGGGAATTTAAAAAACTGGCGTAAGCGCTAATGAGCGCGTTTTGCTCATCTTCGGATTTTAATGAAAAATTAATACTGGAAACCAAAAGCACGGAACGCAAAGTACCATCTTTCATTACCACCACGTCATCGTGAATAGAAGCAATGTCCAAAAAACTTTGGGTGGACGCGCTGGGTTTTTTTCCGGCTAATTTTTTGGACATCATAGTTTCTATTCTTGTTCCGGTATATACCGGCCCCCCGTATCAACGACGAGTGACATTTCGCTCAAGCGAGAACCGGTGAGCGCGGCCTTGACCGGCGGAGACTGGGGTAAAATGATTTTTTCGCCCTTGATTAATTGCCTTAACTCGGCGTCTATTAATTGCTTTTGCCAAACTCTAATCGGCGCGCGGCGCAAAGTCTGCAAAGCGTTTAAAATAAAATAATGAAAGGGCTGGCCATTAATCTTTACAAAAGCGACCACAATCCCCAATCCGCCAAAAATTAACAACAAAATTATAAACAAAGTCAGATCGGCAAGCTTGTAGCTAATGGCTAAAAAAATCCCGTCCGCAAGTAAAATCACAAATTGACGCACCGTAATCGGGCCTAAAATCTGATCTTCTACGTCAATAAATTGTGGGACGGTAAATTGCTGCGGCATACTTTAATGAAAATTCTAAACTCTAAACTCGAAATCCGAAACAAATCAAAAATCCAAATGTCAAAATTTCAAAGCTTAATCCTTATCCTGCCTGCCGGCAGGCAGGCTTGCTTAATTCTTAATCCTTCAACTAGGATTTTACACCTTAAAGCTTCTGTTTAACTCTACCACTGCTTTGAACTCTTCCGGTTTTAATGTCTCTTCGCTGCGTTTTTGTTTTTCTTCAATCACTTGATTGACCGTCAAGCTTTTACGCAAACTTTCATTTAAAATCGCTTTGTATAGACTATTGACCGGGCTCCCCTGCCAAGCCTGAATACCTCTGATTTTATTTTGATAACTTTCCTGACCCAACAATTCTATTTTAGCAGAAATTTTGTCAATTGACACCTTGACCTTGGGTGAAAGGCGGCGAAAATCCAAAAGCGACATTTCTTTCAATTCTTCCATCGGCCCCATTAAGCGCGGCCGGTAAGCCACGTCTTCCAGCTTGGCTTTGCCGTTGGGAGTTTGCGGAATCGCCATGGTTTGAGGCGGTTTGACCGGTTGCGGCGTGGGCGTTAGCTCGACTTTTGGACGATTATCCAGTTGCGGCACAATTTTAATCGCCTGCGGTATCGATTTCTTAATATCGGACGATGTGCGCGGAGCAAAATTATCTTCCATCTGCATGGTGGCCGGCCGCGGTGGCTGGACCCCGCCCAAATCCCGCTTGGCGGGAATTGTGGCGGGCCCGCCTAAATCTCCGCGTGGCGGAGTTTTGGCGGGTTTTGGCGGAACAACCGGGGCAATAGATGCTGTAGCCCCGACGTTGACAGTCGGGATGACACTGACTGAAGCCAGTGCCACCGGAGTAGCTTGCATTATTTTTATCCGACCCTCTTCGGCTAATTTAACAATTTTTTCCGCCTCTTCTATTTTTAAACCTAGGCCGTTTTCGATTGGCGCTCCCAATAATTTTTCTCGCAACTCGGACTGTTTGCGAATATCTTTAAGCCGAGAGACAATAACAATTTTCACTTTCTTTTCCAACTCTGGAGCCAGTTTAAGATCAACTTGGCGAATAATTTTTTCCGCTTCGGCCTCATACGTGACAATGGCCGGCCTAAAAGATTCCGCGACTTTTACCGGCGCTACCGGCGCGTCTAAACTTCCACTCCCCTTGCCCAACCGGCTGACACTTTCCACACTCGCTTGTTCTTTGCTAGTCGCCCCTAATTCCTGATTCCTAATTCCTGATTCCTTTATTTTCACCTGATGCTCTTTCAAAAACACATCCTCTTCTTTTTTCGCTTTTAATTTTTCAATAAGCTGGAGATCAAGCGGCTGTTCGGTGATAAACCGATCATTGGCCAACGCGTCTTGTAAATCGTCTTTAAATTTTTGAACAATCTCTTTGGCAATATCCGGATTCAGGCCAATGCCGCCCAAATTGGCCGGATGAGTGATCAACTCGGCCGCCTCACTGCTGTTTTTTGAGCCACGCAAATACTGGCTTAAGATATTAAAAACTTTTTTCTGGTCCACCGTGTTTAAACCCAGCCGCTTTGCCACATTCAGCTTGGCAATCCAATCCTCCAGATCAATCACTTTCAAATTTTTAAAATCCGTGGCTTTTAGGTGGCGCAGATAATCCTGAATCCGAAAACCCAGATAATCGGCCATCGGCAACAAATCATAACGCAAAATCCCCGGCCAGATTTCTTCATGAAATTTGGGTAAATTGAGCGCGGTCGCCTGTTTTTCAAATTCACTAATTCTTATCTCGCGCCTGTAGACTTTCCACAAAAGATCGTTCAATTTCGTTGTCTGCTCATCAGAAAGATTATCATATATTTCATCCAAATAATGATCTGCCAAATGCGGATGATCAATGTGGTCGCTGACTATTTCAGACAATTGTTCATCAATCTGAGCCATACTTAATTTATCTATAAGAACAGTTTTTTATGATGGTTCTAGTCTAAAGCGGTCGTATATTTCTCCAACAGATCAGCTCGTTTCTTATCCGCTGTGAGATCATATCCTAAATATTTTTTCAGATATTCAACTATGGGCATTCTTGCAAGGTCTATCGGTCTTTCTACTTTACCACTTGTTGCGGCCGCCACTTTTTGATAAACAGGTGCCTCGGCAGCTGCTACCCTTATACCGCCAAAATGGGCCATATTTCGCCAGTTAACACGGGCACCAGGATTTTTTTGAACAACCTTCTCGGCTGATTCTGTTAAGTCGTCAACATCCTGCAATATTTTTTTTAAGAGCAATCCTTTTAAATCATCTGTCACAATTTTCTTAACTGCCTCTGCTGTATCATTCTTTTTATTATATAAAGCCGCAAAAGGACCTGCTGGCGTTAAATCTATGTCCACTCTTTCCACTTTACCACTACTGCCACCGGCTGAAGAAGAAGCGGACTTTGCCGAACCTGACACGGGTGTCGTGACCGGAGTAGACTTTGTGGTGGGAGGCGGTGTAGCTGGAGGAGGCGTGGTGGGCGGCGGTGTAGCTGGAGGAGTTGGTGTTGGAGTCGGAGTGGGCGTAGAACCAGGAGTCGGGCCGGGTGTCGGAGCGGGAGTGGGCGTTGGGGCGGGAGTAGGACCAGGTGTTGGACCAGGCGCTGGAGTGGGTTGGGTAGCTCCGACACCCCCCGACGCTACGGTCGGGGCAGGTGGGGTTGAAGCGCCGCCTGTTGGCGGCGGAGTCGGAGTTGGGGGAGGAGTTGCTCCGACGCTTGGGGTCGGAGCGCCGCCTGTTGGCGGCGGAGTCGGGCCAGGAGTAGTACCACCACCTGCGCCGCCGCCGGGAGTCGGCTTTTTGGGTTTTGGAGTCGTGGCCGCTCCTTCCTCTTCTTCCTCTGCCACTTCAAACTTTTCTTCCAGATCAGGATTAAAAATATAGTTCTTACCTTTTAAAATTTTCCTCTGTTCCTCATTGCCATACCGCACAATTCTATTTAACAACCGCGGAGCGGATTGTAAAATTTCTCCATAAACCTGCGGATTTTTTAAAGTATCGGAGGAAATCTTGGTGGCGTCTTTAGGATCCATTTTCTCAATAATCTTTCTCCTTTCGTCCGGTTCTTTAATCAAATCAATATTTTGCTGTTTAAACTCCTTAATCTGTTTTTCTTTCTTTTCATCACCGCCGGCCAATTCTTTATAGTCTTTCAGGAATGCCGTAGTTCTTTCCGTGGCCGTAGCTTCGCCTGGCGTACCAACGGCGCGCATTTCTTTAGTAAAATTATAATTACTCATGGCCTGTTCCATCATCGCGGTTTTGGCCAGTTTATTGGTAGCCAGGCTTGGCTTCCAAGTCTGAGCCAAACGAATCTGTTCTTTGAGCGGTAAGTTTCCCACGCCCGCAATTTTGTCTTTAGCGCGTTCCTTTCTAGCGCCGGCAATGGCGCCGGCGCGTCTGGCGCCCAACATTTGAAACCCGGGGAGATGACTCAAGGCCAGCCAGCCTTTTTCGCGCGTGCCTTCTGTGCCTCTATCCGCGGCTTTACCCGCCAGCTTGAACGGCGCCATAGCCGCGCGTTTGGCTAAACCAGTAGCCGCGCTTTTCATAAATCCGCTCGCGGCGCCGGCCATACCCCCGCCCACCACATTCAATTCCTGAATCATAGACAAACCCATCAAAAGCATGGCAATGGCCACGGCAAAAGAACCGAGATTTTCCCACTTAGAAAATTCCGTGGCCGCGCCATCTATGCTACGCGCTCGACCCTGTTCATTTTGGCCGCCCATTGCTGCCGGCGGAATGGCATTCTTGCCTTCGCCGGTTATCTCATTGATTTGTTTGCCACCGCCCATAGTGGCTAAAGTCAACCACAAAATAAACGCCACAATCGGGCCGACCAAAATGTTATTAATCAAATTAGTCCACCATTTGCCGTAATACTCCTGGCCGCGGCCAGGGATAGTGCCCAACATAAAAGCGATCGGCGACATCACCACCAAAAACCAAATAGTGATAATTCTAAAAAGCAGAATGGCGGCAAAAATCGCCGTGACAATAGTCGCAATGCTCAAAACCACCACACCCAAAAGATAACCCATAAAAATGGTGGCGCTCAAACTCGCTGGCACGTCTTGGCCGGAAGCAGCGACTTTAAAAATTTCGCCCAAATTAAACATGGTGACAAAATTCCCGCCGGCCGTGGCCGCGTAGCCGTTGACAAAAGTCATCATCACCACCTGCCCCAAATCAATCAAAATACCAATAATAGTTTTGCTGAAATTGACCAAAATCGCCGTGCCGATAAGACGCGGCAAAAGCGCCTTCATACTCCACTTTTCAATTTTGAGCATGGTGGCGAAAGCGATGACCAACAAAATCAGAATATAAAACATGTTGGCCACGTCGCGTGTCAAAACCCAACCCACCGAAACCACCTTGGCGTCCAAAAAATTATTATAGCCGGAAAGCTGTATCAAAAAACTAATAACCCAAAGCAGAAGACCGGCAACAAGGCCGCCCACTGCCTCCAAAATACTGCTCATCGCTCCTAAAACATAACCGGTCAAACCAAGCTCGGCGGATGAGATCTCGGCGGATATTAAATATCCCACTACAGAAAAAGACAAAACAAAAACCAAAAACGTTTGGTTGACGCCTCGCTTTAACCAAAATTTCGGATTAGGCAAAAATTGCCTTAAAT
>CAZQSS010000011.1:9973-27610 GCA_964596405.1 uncultured Gammaproteobacteria bacterium
TGGTTGACGCCTCGCTTTAACCAAAATTTCGGATTAGGCAAAAATTGCCTTAAATCAAGCATAGTTTACGCGCTGGATTGCGCATAGATATTATACCATATTTCTAATCTTGACAAAAGCCTTATTTTGTGCTATACTATACACAGTACATTTAAGCTAAACTACGCCAAAAAAGGAGCTCAAGATGAGCAAGCGCGCCGGCTACCTGTGGAAGAGGACCTTCACGATTATCCTAGAAATCATCAAGCTGGCCTTCATCTTCATCTTTGTGCCGTTCGGCACCATCATCGCCCCCTTGTTACTCCTCATTGATTTGAGACTAATCAAGAAAGAAAAGATCATCAGCTTCTTGCTGGCGCTGACGACCAAGTTCAAGTGGAACAAGGGCACGAAACTGGTCATCAAGCTCCGCGACAAATGGCTGGACAAAACTTAACCCCAACTTAAAAGCCCCCGACCAACGTCGGAGGCTTTTTTAGTTTTGACTATTTTGCTGGCACGACAATTGTCCCGGCATAAGGTGTCCACGGACCTTGGCCACCCGGCCGATTTGTGTCTGATCTATCACATTCTCCCTCTCCCTTTACCGTGGCATCATAACAACCGCTTCCGCCTACACCGCCCGGACAAGCGCCATTACACCAGCCCCAATTATCCTGAAGACTCACGCGCGGTACAAACACGCAAGCGCCTTTTGGATTAGCGCCGCCTGGCGCGATCCAACAAGAAGTTTTTCCAGAAAGCGGTTTATTACTCCCATCGCACGCGCCGGGAGCGCTGCTTACTCCAAAACAACTATAGGTATGGCTGAAATTAAATGGCGCGTTATCACAAGTTTTGCCCAAAAGATAGCCAAAGCCACTATTGTCTGTTGTACAGATTGGTTTGTTTGAAGCATCCAACCCGCGGTGATTGCGATAATAACCAAGAACGCCCTCACCAACTCTTTCACCATCGCCCCAGTCAACCACCACACTGCGTAATGGCATGTGGCTGTTGTCGGCCCAGGCGTAAAATTTCAACAGGGTACTGCCAAAACCGGGAGTGGCGGTAGACAGCGTAACGCTCATATTCACGCCGCTGTCTTCTTTACAATTATCCGCTTGGAGACACGTCCCTACCGCCGCCATCTTGGGTAGGGCTGAACCACCGCGAGCCTTTGCGTCATCTGTCTGTGTAAACGGATCGGTTTTTTTATAACCTAACAGACCGGCTTTGGCGCGATCTTGCTGAAAATAAATCCCAGGCGAGCCGACTCCTGTAGTCCACTTTTCATACACTTTCATAAAATAATTTTTGATCACATTTTCAGCGCCGACCGGACCTGACAAATCCATCAACCTGCCACCTTGATAAAATGCGCCATCAGTTTCGGGCAAATCAGGGTTATCGGTTATTTTGCCTTTTAAGCAATCTACTCTGGCATCTAGATTTGGATCCGCATTTGGATGATCAATTATCACCGCGCCCGTGGCCGGCGGCGTGGTGTACAAAGCTAACGCGCCAACCGGAGTACAGTTGTTATTAAAAGACGCCTTGGCCTTTTGCCACATAAGTTGGGTATTGGCCTTACTATTACCATTATCAGCGACTTTATACATTTCTGTACATCGCCACTCTTGGATTTCGCCTTTGGTGTTCTTATTTAAAAAAGTGTCGGGAGCATAATCGGGGGCAACCCCGCCTACTCCGGTTGGAAATTGTATCTCCGGAAGGGACACTGGAACTCTTACAACTAAATGGTTTGGGGCATAATTTTCGTTAACTAGCGCTGGTGTATCCCAGAGACCAGTAGCTGGGTCTTTATCAAACGGATTATAGTACCAGCCCGTTTTACCGGCACTCTTGGGACGGCAATCAAAACTCATGGTAAATTTATCATTGTGAGAAGCCGCGTCCGGCTCTCTGACAAACTTTCGTAAATTCCAAGCGTCATAGTTATTTGAACAAAGTAGTTGCGGCGACGGCAATATCTTATTAACCAAATCTGAACTATCCGGTAATAATACGTCGCCTTCTAGCCCGCGCTCACAAGCTCTGAAAACATAAAGATTCTTGTCTGAAGACTCTTCATATTGTAAATCAGTGTCAGGATCCCTAAATAGTTTAAACCCTAGTCCAAAATATTGTTGTAATCTGATATTAACATCATTTAATGGCGGACTATAGACCCTGTCGGCATTATCATCACCAGGCGGCTTTTCTCCATCAATCAAACTTCCGCCATCACAGTCCAAATATCCGCCCACATCATTAATCTGATACCCGGGTCGTTTTTCCCAGCGTACGGCTTCGGTGCAATAATACGGCCCGTCAATAAAGCCCAGCTGATTGGATTGCGGGTCAAAACCGGCTTCTTTGTGCTGGTTGAAAATATCGTACATACCGGCTGTCTGATCAACCGGCAACCAGGCTAAACATGGGTGCCGGCCTTTTTCGCCATAAAGAGTCTGCGAGGTGTCTTCTTCTATACAAATACCTTGCCAGCCCAAAAGCCGCGAGGCTTTGGTGAGTGGCGCGCAAGTGCCTTGAGCGCCTTCTTCTATTTTACCCGCGCTGCAATCAGCCGCGGTGGAGCAAGCCATGCCTACATAGGGACCATCGCTACAAATGCCCGGCAAAATCCCTTTGGGCGCGGCGGCAGTTTTAGAGAGTAGAGCGCCCGTGGCGTTTGGGGCATCATATTGCCAATACAATGTCTTACCTTCATACTCGGCTTTAGTATAGTTACAATCACAAGCATTAGCTCGAGTAGCATTTGTGGCGATACCATCAGGTCTTTGAGCGATTAAAAAAGGATTGGAGTTCTCCCATTTGCCAATATCTTCGGAACACAAATTGGTATTACTGACATTGATAGGTTGAGTGTCAAACAATGATTGTGTATTAGGCAAAGGCGCGCCAGCTTCGGGATAACTGCGGCAAGAGACAGAGGGGGTCTTATTTGGTAGTTCTGCTTGCGTCGGTAATAACATGTCCGGCGGCTTAACACAGGCGCCATTAGTTGGTGTGATTCCCGTCCAATAACCGCCTCCGTTATAACAAGCCAACGCATTTGTTAATCCGCTGATTTTTTTAACCAGACGCCAGCTCGTGACATCTCTGTCCGGATTTACATCCATCACCGACAACTCTTCCAGAGGCACCCAATCCGGCCGGCTGAAACCGGCGAAATCCATCCCGGCCCAGCCAATTTCACGATTTTGATAATTTGACACCGGCTTTGCTACCTCTGGTACAACCGGGTTGGTTATGGCAGTTAAAATCTTCCCGGCATATTCGTGCGTCCCGTCAATCCAATTGGCGCAACTCTCGCTACTGTCGGCCGGTGGCGCCTGGTTGCAACGGCCAATTTCTACGCAGACTTTTTTATACTTACCGAGTTTATCATCCCAAGCCGAATAGGATGATTTACACGCCAACCATTCGCCGCAAGCGCGATCGCGCGTGACTTTTAATACCAGGTTGGCATTATTGGCGTCGTTCTCATCAAAATTATTATTATCAATGTTTGTGTCGTCTTTACAATTATCAGCCGTGCCTTTTTCACCCTTCCGACCGCAATCAATCGGCGCCACGGTTTCATAATTTTTAACTTGACTGGCGGCATAAGTAGTTGAGGCGCTCCACAATTTAGAACCTTTGGCTGTTTCATCAAACAGGACACAGCCCTTCTTTAAACTGGCCTGACCCTGGCAAGAGGCCTTGTCTAATTTTTCATTATTCAAAACAAAATAAGGTTCGCCGGCCGGATGCAGCGGCGAGGTGGCCAATGGGTCAACAAATTCCGAGCAGGTGTCTTGCGCCACGGGGCAGACACCGACTTTTTTATCATAATGATAGGAATTTACCGGTTCAATTTTATAATCATTCTCTGGAATGCCATCGATTGAAGACCAATAACAACCCTCATTAGTTCCCTTCTTAAACCAACCCGTGCGTGTGGCACCGCCAGCAGAAAGTTTGTTCTCTTGCCATTCGCAAAGTTTGTTGCCCCAAACCACCGGGTCCTTAAAATAAGCCAGGCCGCCTTTGGTGGTGGCATAACTTTCGCACCCTTCGGCCTCTTGCGAACACAAAATGTCTTTATATTTATCCGGGGTGTTTTTAAGATACGCCGTTTGCGTGCTGGTGGCTAAGCCCACTTTATCATAATCAGTCAGACCCATGGCCGAACAGCCTAAATTTTCCGTGGCGCATTGGGACTTTTGGTCATTGACCAGATAAACTTCTCTATCGGCTGGAACACTAAACGCGCCGCCCGCGCCGCCGAGCTGAATTAACGCGCTGTAATTATTGCCGTCGATGTCAGTGGTCGCGCCGCCAGTTAAATCATTTAAGACGGTATTCGCAATCGTTCCGCTGTAAGCCGTATTGAACAAACACATTGATTGATTGGGCGCGATTTGGCATCTTTCCAAACCCTGATTATCTTTACAAGCAAGGGGCTGATTAGAGATATTTTTGGTGGGGCCGCCGCCGCTCAAACGACACTCCACATTATAATAATAAGTGGAAGTGGCGGTGTTATTAAATGTATCCGTAAGCTTTTCGCAGCCGACGGCTTCTTCGCGGCACATACTGGTGAAAGATTTGACGGTCGCTGTTTCAAATTTACTGTTTTTATAATTAGCGCAACCCAACTGGGCCTGGGGCACCAAACGCAGAGGATTGCCGGCCGTGCCGCCCGCCGCGCCGCCATCCGGGTCATTCAGGGTGTTATCGCAACTGGCCGGCGTAGTCCAAGAATTTTTTATTTCGTAGATATTATCCGTCATTTTCTTAACCACCAAATTATCAATAAAGAAAGCGCCGCCGCTATTGCTTAATTTAAAAGTTGAGGAGGCCTGATTTTGGCCCCAAGAGATGTTAAACGGCCCCACGGTGTAGGCCGCCCATTCGGTATTGATTTTGACAATTTGTGGTGGTGGTAGAGTGACGCCGGCCGGTGTTGGTTTTTTTGGCAGGCCATTTGGTTCGCTGGGAAAAACAGTGGCGGTCAAATCGCCCAAGTTGCCCTTAGCCCAAAAAGAAACTAAGTAGACCGAATCTTTGGGAAAATCGCCGCTGGCGCCGCTACTTAAAACGCCCGAAACAACTTTCAATGATACGCCATTTAAAGACAATGATTCAGCGCTGTATTGATTGCCTTGGCCGGCGCTTTGGCCGGGTCTGCCATTTTCATAAGTTTCGGTCATCATCACCTGAAAATTATTGCCGGCATTGCCTTTGTAAGCGCGACAACCGTTGGCCGTAGCCGGGCAACTTCGACCCTCTTCGGGAATGGCTAAATAAATACAAAAGCCCTGGGCGTCCCAAGCGCCGCCGGTTTCGTTACAGGAAGTTTGGGTGGATTCGCCTTTGCGGAATTTTTGACAATTTACCGGATCGTAAGTAATAGTTTTGGAAGATAAAACATAACTCTTCTCACCGTTTTTGTTATAAAACTCCCGACAATCCTGATCAAAATTAAGATCGGTAGCGCGATTGGCGTAAATCACCGGATTGCACTTAATAATACCCGCGTTGAAACTGGCCGTACTGTTATAGGCGGGCATTATAGTAAAAACCTTATTCGTGCCACTAATATAATCGTCCCTGTTAATTGTGTAACCACCCTCCATCAAACTATAAGACTTCAATTGATAACCGGCCGTGTCCGAGCCTTCCCAGGTATAATATGTGGCGGCGCCGGTGGCCGCGGTTGCTTCATCTTGACTGCAAGCCCGCAGTTCGCTAAAGTAAGATTTTGCTTCACCGCCGCCGGCCTGGTTTTCTAAATTGATAAATTCATCGCAACCGACATAGTTGGATTGACAGGCTTGCGCGGTTTGAGGAATAAAATTGGTGGTTACGGCCGTGGAGGCAAAAACCGTGGGTTGCTCAATGTAAGTTTCGTAGCCGGCGCATTGGGCCGGGCAAACATCATTGGCGCTCAAAATACCCGGGATGGGCGGATTGCCGTTATCCGGCGTATAACGTTCACAGCCGACTTCATCGGCCGAGCAAACACCGGCAAAACGGCCGCATTCGGTTTTTTGTTTTTCCGACCAGGTGGAAAATATCTTATACAAATCCGCTTTATTGACCGGCCAGCTACCTAACCCGCCCGAGAGAGATTCACCGATCGCCGCCACACCATTTCTTTCACCATAACAATTATAACCGGCAGAGGATGAATTATTCGGCTCGAGCAGGCTCAACGCTTTTTTCAAAGCGACTTCACTGCCGTCGGTTTTAACAAATTTGGAACAGCCTTCATTGGTCACAGCGCACTGTTCGGCTTTTTTATTCAAAAATATACTTTTTCTGGCATGCCAACCCGATAGACCGTCGTCTCTGACGACAGAATAACCGCGACAACCGGCGTTTTGCGCCGAACAGAATCCTTTATCTAGTGTAGAAGCCAAATAAGCTACTTTACCGCCCTTGCCATTGGTGTAAGCGGTACAAGTATTATATTGCGCGTCGCAACTGTCGCCACCCAGCCGCCAAACATTTTTTTCGCGCAGACAATAACCCCAAGACGCGTCACTAGTGTCTTTGGCGCACTGGCCATTGGCATCTTCTTTAACACAGCTTTGCGGATCGGCGCAATATTGCGCGCGCTGATTTTGGTCGGCCAAATAAATTGAGCCGTAAGTCAGGGCGCCGCACCGGGTGGTGGGCGCTTTGATGACCCAATCCGGGTCAATTAAATGCTGGAGGCCGGAATTGTTATTAACATCATTAAAATGCGCCAAGGCGTTTCTTAAAGTGACACGACTATCGGGTTTGGATTGTTTGGCCGCCAGCTCAAAACCCACCGGCAGAATACGCCACAACCTTAATTTGACCAAATTGCTATAACAATATCCCTCTAAAGCGCACTTAAAACTGCTATTTTTATCCGTAAAATCCGGGCCGTATAAAACCCAATCCGGATGCAGATAATTTTTATCAATCGCTTCTTTGATGGTCAAGGGCGCGCCCGCTTCGGCCTGCGCTAAGGCGGATTGCAAACCCTGATCAATGGAACAAGTTAAGTAACCCCGATTTTTTTCATCACCACAGTCGGCCATTTCAGCGACATAATTATAACTATCTACCGCCACCGGACTAGGCACTAAAAAATCCGCAAACGCGCGTTCGGCCGAAAGGCGCCGGCCGCCGCCGCTCGCATAAACATCTTCCAAAGAACCTAATTGCAGATCTTCCAAAGAATCTTGTTGAGAGCCAATAATACTAAGAAACCCGAGCTGGAGAAGTTTCTGCATTGATTTGGCGGCCAAATTGTTTAAAAATAATTTACCCGCGTTAGTAAAAATCGCCCCTAAATTACCATTGCCTAAAGTCACAATGAAAGCGCCAAGCTGTGGCGCCACTTCCCTTTCATAAAAAGAACTGGGCGCCTGCGCCTCCAGCTCTTTATTGACAATTGGTACCGGAGTAACACAATATCCCGTCACCGCGTCTCTCTGACATTCAGCTTGGCCCTGAAATTGTTTGTTTTTTTCCGCTTCTAGGGCTTTCCTAGCCGATTCCTCCTTAGTAAACCCATAAACCTGAGTTAAAACCGACAAATCGTTTTGACCGGCAGTAAAACCCACGCCTATATTCTGCCAATAACCGGGTGTGGCAATCCTATTATACGCAGTTGTAATGCTTTCCCAGCTACAACGCGATTTTGGTTCAAAAACATCCACCACGGCCAGCTTAAGCCATAACTGAAGCCGGATATCCGGCGGCATGCACAAATTTACCTTATACTTTTTCAAAAATTCACTATTATCGCTAATAGAGCCCAACACATCGCCTACCGCGTCAAGACCCAGCGTTGCAAAATATTTACCAGCGTCTTCGGTTAAAAAAAGTGGCCTATTATCAAAGTCACCCGAAGCAAGCCAAGTGGACATGTCATAAGCCAGTTTATTCAAAAAATAACTCGCGCCCGACACCAAACCCGCAGCAATAGTCGCACCGATCCCTTTGTTAATCTGTGTCAAAGGATCATAAATCAACAAGCCTGGGGGCGGAGCAAAAACTGGAACGCCCTGAGCGAAAACTTTTTGCGGCTGCGCCAAAAATAAACCTGCCAGTAAAACTGTCAAACAAATGACTGATACTACTTTTATCCTCCCCTTCCTTAACATATTCTTACCAAAAATTATTTGGCGGCTTCTTTAAATATCTTTAATAACTCTTCGTCGCTGATATTTTTTAGTTGCTCGGCACTAGCCCCTTGCTGCTGTAACAATTCGCGAATTTGCGCCGGAGTGATTTTATTGATATCCAACGTCTGATCAAAAGTTTGGCTGGCGGCGGAAGGTTTGGTGGCGTTAGACATGGTCTCTTTAAAAACAGTCGTCAGTTCCGCGTCGCTGAATTTTTCTAGCACTTTTTTATCCATCCCCTGTTTTAACAAAAACTCGCGTATGGTTTTGGCGTCGGGGTTGGCTCCCAAGATGGATTGCAATAATAGCTGGTCGGTGCTCGTAATGTTCCCTACTGGAGCAACCAAAGTTGAAGTAGCGACAACCGCCGCGGCCGGATTGGTTAAGTTTGAACCCCCGCAAATCTTACCTTGAGGACAATTCGGATCGGTGCCCTGTTCTATTTCTTGTTTGTCAGGAATGCCATCGGAATCGGTATCCGAGAGATAAGGACTGGTGCGGAAAATATAAAGTTCATCGTAATCGGAAAGGCCGTCTTTATCCGTATCTTTATTTTTTGCCTCTTCCGCGGCGGCCGCTTCATCGGTCGCGGGCGGCGCAACTTCGCCACTGCCGGAATACTTGGCAATAAAACTGTTAAACGGCGACTTGATGTTGTTGCCTAATTGACCGAAACCAAGATAAATTATGATAATAAATAAGATAACCAGGCCGGCAAAACCCAGTTTTTCAGCTCTGGTAAAACCAGAATCAGCGCTGGATGGTTCAAGTTGTGGAAATTCATCCTCATTCATTGATTATATTATAACATAAAACTAAAAGGGCAATCAATCCCAAATAAATGGCCTTAAATATCCCCTTGCGGAGACACATCTTTAAACCCGCGCCAAACCCACGTTTTTTGATTTATCCTTTGGATTATTGCTTGGATCATCTATTAATTTATTATGGGAGCCAGCATGCCCTGCTCCGCCAGCTGGCGGATTGTCGCGAGGATGAAGGACAATAGCAATCAAATCATCCCGCGCCGCGGGACACTGCTCATAAAAAACCCGCCCTGACGCCTCGCTGCCCCGAGGTCGGGTTCATTTCTTGGTTTATAGTTTATACTTTTTGCCGCCCCCATCACTCTTAGTTTCTATTGTTTTCTATTGCCTCAATTTGTGCGATAGCATAATTTGAGGCAATCTGGCTTTTGGGATAATTAATACCTAGACGGCAAACAATCACGCTTATTAGAGCATATCAAAAAAATAACGCCTAACCCGCTTCTCCAGCGGACCCAAGGAAGCCACAGTCAAAATTAGTATATGCGACAGTATTCTACACGCGCGACCTATCTCAATTATTTCCTTTTCACATTTTTGGGGCGTCACAAACACGCTCTTTTGAAGTTTATAAAATTTCATGCAATTCAATTCCCGCCTGAATGATTCTCTCATGGCCTTTTTCTTTTCTGGAATATCAAATATCACCATTCGCCAAAGATAATCCCATTTCTTTGAACGATTAAAAGAAAGACCGAACAATTGAAAATGTAGCGACCGCTTTAATCCTTTGGGTGTAAGCAAAATCGGCGTTTTATCATCTTTTTCATCAAACTGCACGTAGCCGCGCAGGCGCAACTGTTTTAATGTTTTAGAAATTTGCCAACGACTAAATCCGACAAGACCTTTAAATAGCTTGTCACTATTCCTACCATTGTTTAACATCGCGAGCAGAGTTATGCCCGAAGTCGCGCCAAGAATTTTTAAAATCGCGACTGTAATACTTTTAATATCCTCTTTCGATTTTCTTTTCATAAGTCTCGCTATTCTCTATGCCAAATACCTTGTCCGCTCCAGCCTCATTATGCCCATAATGCCATTATTGTGCCATTGCCTCAATTTGTGCGATAGCATAATTTGAGGCAATGATAAAACAGATATGAAGCACGGTAAAATTACTTTAACAAATTAAACAATTTTTGCCAATTATCCACTGTGAGCTCTTGGGCGCGGGTGGTGGCCGGCAAGCCCAAAGAAGACAAAATTTTGGCTAATTTGGCAGGCTCTACTCGGCTTTTCAAATTAACCCGCAACATTTTGCGCCGGCGGCTAAAACCCAGTTTAACTAAACGGAAAAATTCTTTTTCAAAAGATAAAAGATTCTTCGACGCCTCCGTCCCCCCCAGCTGGCGGGGGCGGGGGCGGATTTTATCAGAATGAAAATGTGGATAGACTGATATTTTTAAGATTGCCGATTACACTTTGGGTTTGGGCCAAAAGGCGCCGGCCGGAACACGTGCCACCGCCTTGGGCTGGCCGTAATACTGAACCATCACCGATAAAAATGACATCTCCCCCGCTTTGGCCGTCGCCCGCTCGGCTACTTCCCGTTGAACCAAAAACACCATTAAAGACGGCTTGTGTTCGGCTGACAAAAATTTTTCTAAAATCGCCGAAGTAATATTGTAAGGAATATTGGCGACCAACTTATAACCTGCAACTTGGAGCTTGTAACTTAAAATATCCTCATTTATAATTTCAACATTTTTTTGATTGATAAATTTTTCTTTCAGGAGCGGCGCCAATTTTTTATCCACCTCAAAGGCGATGACGCGGCCGACCTTTTTGGCCAACTCCTCGGTCAAAACTCCGGTGCCGGCGCCGATTTCTATGACTGTTTCTTTTGGCTGCAGATCGGCGGCCGTTACGATTTTTTTCAAAATATTTTTGTCAGTTAAAAAATTCTGCCCACGGGAGTGGTCTGGGGTAATATTATATTTTTGACGTAGTTCCGCCTGAGATAGCATACTAATTTTCTATAATCAGGAATTAGGAATAATGAATTAAGAATTATGGGCCGCCGTGTCCAACGTTCATAATTCATGATTCCTGATTCATAATTCTATCGCCCCCTGCCTGAGCACCTCAATCTTTTCATTTTTTATTTTGACGATTGTGGATGGTTTTATTTTTTTCAACCGCCCGCCGTCTATAAACAGTAAAGATTCTTCGCTGGCCCCTTCGCTTCGCTCAGGGCTCGCTACGCTCGGCTCAGAATGACATAAACGGAGACTCTGCCTTACTTCGTCTAGCGAATAACACTCTTCCCCGCCGGCTAAATTGGCCGAGGTAGAAATAATCGGCCGGCCAAGCTGATGTGATAAGTCACGGGCGATTTTACTGCCGGAAACTCGGATCGCCACCGTCTTGTCTTGACCCACAACGCCCTTAGCTACCTCCCTGATTCCTGATTCCTGATTCCTGATTCCCAACACCAGCGTGAGCGGCCCGGGCCAGTGTTTTTTCGCCAGTTTTTGCTCTAATCCGGCCAGTCGACAATATCTTTTGACCATCGCGAGCGAACCGGCGATGAGCGGCAAAGTTTTACCCAGCGGCCGTTTTTTAATTTTAAAAACGCGGCGGACAGCCGCGGCATTAGTCGCGTCGCAACCCAAAGCGTAAGCGGTTTCAGTCGGATACACAATGACGCTGCCCTTCTTTAATCCCTCAACAGCATTTTCAATAATTTTAGAAGAAATTTCTGTTTTCATAGTTTTCTAAATCCTAAGCACGAAGCACGAAATCCGAAACAAATTCAAATGACCAAAATCCAAAATCTCAAAAGTTTAGAATTTAAAAAATTTGAATTTTGATATTGTTTCGAATTTCGGATTTAGGATTTCGGATTTATCGACTTAAGATACTTCAGATACGCTTCCACAAACGGCATTAAATCCCCATCTAAAACTTTTTCCGGAGCCGACGATTCATACTCGGTGCGGTGATCTTTAACCATATGATATGGATGCAAAACATAACTGCGGATTTGATTACCCCAGGCCGCTTCGTGATATTCGCCGCGGATTTTTTCCATTTCTTTGGCCTGTCGTTCTTCAAAAAGCCGAGCCAGCCGGGCTTTGAGAATTTTCATGGCGGTTTCTTTGTTTTGTTGTTGACTCCGTTCGTTCTGACAGCTGACCGTAATGCCGGTGGGCAAGTGAACAAGACGGACGGCGCTGTAAGTGGTGTTGACCGACTGGCCGCCGTGGCCGCCGGACATAAAAGTATCAACGCGCAAATCTTCCGGTTTGATTTCCATATTTATTTTTTCATCTATCTCCGGCAACACCTCCACCAAAGCAAACGAGGTATGGCGCATTTTTTCGGCGTCAAAAGGCGAAATACGCACCAACCGGTGCACACCGTGCTCGGATTTTAAATAACCATAAGCGTAAAAACCCCGGACAATCAAAGTGGCGCTTTTCAGGCCGGCTTCGTTGCCGCGGCTTTCATCAATCAGCTGAACCGACCAGCCGCGCGATTCGCAAAAACGCAAATACATCCGTAAAAGCATGTCGGCAAAATCCATGGCATCGACCCCGCCGGTGCCGGCATGGAGGGAAAGAATGACATTGCTCCGGTCGCGCGGACCGGACAGAAGCAAAACAAATTCCGCGTTCTGAAATTGTTTTTGCAAAACCAAAAGTTGTTTTTCCAAATCCTCGCGCAAATTAACAGTCCGGTCGGCTTCATCCAGTTTGGCCATCTCCAATAAATCCTCGGCGTCTTTTTTTAGTTTGCTCCAAAGTTCCACTTCATTTTTTAATTCATCGTGACGGCGACTGACAATCTGCGCCTGAATCTGATCGGCCCAAAAAGCGGGCGCGGCCATTTTTTGTTCCACCTCGGCCAACTCCGCTTTTTTATTTTCCAAATCCAAAAGTTGCCAAGCTTCTACAACCTTGGCTTGCAGTTCCTCCAAGCGCGAAATCACTTCTTTGATGGTCATGTAAATACTTTATCATAAAATTTGACAAAAATAAAGCTCGCTGTTAAGATAAAACCAGCCTAGAAATAGGCTTGATATATAAGCAGCAAAACAGTTTCAGAAACAAACAACAGTTCTTTTCCGCCATAGGCGGATGCGCCTTTGGCGCAGAAAATCCAAAAACAAAAGGAGGTCACAGTGACCAAGACCAAAGATCCCGAGCTGACGGCCAAGGAACAGCAGCTGCTGGATTTGCTGGCGAAAGATGGCAAATGCGCCATCAAGGAAATCTCGACGACCATGGACATTTCCGCGTCCGGCGTCGTGGATTTGGCTCAGCAGATCGGCGACAAGGGCATCTCAATTTGGAAAAACGGCAAAGAGCTTTACCTGGGTAGCACCCAGGTGGAAGCCGCGCCCGAAGACGTGGTGATTAAATCCAACGAACTCAAAGTCGGATTTATCGCCGACACCATTTTGGGCAGCAAGTACGAACAGCCGACGGCCCTCTGCCAGGCTTTCCAGATTGCCGAACACGAAGGCGTTGATCTGATGATTCATCTGGGCGTAAGCGCCGGCAAACCGACACCCGCCAAGAAAGATGAATTCCACAAGTTGACGGCCAAAGAGCAGATTGCCTACATCGTGGCGAACTACCCCAAATCCCCGAAGTTCAAAACGCGATTCATTTCCGGCCACCATGATATGCAGTGGCGTAAAGACAAAACGGCCATCAACATCCTGGCCGAAGTCTGCGCCCAGCGTGACGACTTGCTCTACAAGGGCGACTGGCAGGCCAACTTCCAGCTGCGTCGATCCTTGGGCGCCGACATCCGCTGGCCGGTGCTCAAAGCCGCCTACCACGGCGGTGATGACACCCCCTATTCCAAATCGTATCCGGTGCAGGGGTTTGCCGAAAACCTCATCCAGGACGTGGAAGATTTGTCTTCCGATGACATGCCCGACATCGTGGCGGTGGCCGGCCAGGGGGTCTTCTGTGACCTCTCCGGCGGCAAAATCGAACACCTGCTGTCAGTGCCTGGGATTCGACTGGTGTCCCCTTCGGTGATGAAAAAGAAACGCCGTTCGGTGGTCCCCACCATCGGCCTCGTCATCCTGACGATTAAATTCGACAAGGATGGCGGCTTCTCTATTGCCAAGAACTGCTACCCCCTGCCCGGCATCAAGCAGGACTATTCCGAAAAGGTTTCGGACAACGAAGCGGCGGTGAAAAAGCTGAACGACGATGAGCGCGCGGTCATCAACCTGCTGGAAAATTCGCCCAAATCGTTGGGGGAAATTTCCCAGGCTCTGAACCGCAGTAACAAGTCGGTCGTGGATATCATTGCCTCTCTCCAAAAGAAGGGTCTGTCTATCAAGGAGCCCCAGGCCGGCGACGCGGCCAAAACCTATCGCCTCTTGGTTTCTCCGAAATCCAAGTTCAAGGCGTCAAAGATGGACTTCGCCGACTATTTCTATACGACCCTGGAAGAGGGCGCGGTCTCCGATACTCACTTCGGCCATCACTCGGAACTGCTGGAAATCCTCCACGGAGCCTATGACGTCTTTAAGAAGCGTGGCATTAAGCGAGTCAACCACGTCGGCGACATCACCAACGGCCCGCCCAAACACGCCGAACACCTCAACGGCGAAGTGCGCGAATTTAGAGCCACTGCGCTCACAAACCATGTCATCGCCCTCTACCCCGCGGTGGAAGGCATCATGACCGACGCCATTGCCGGCGACCATGACCGGTGGTTCCAAGACATGACCGGTTATGACCTCTTGGACCAGGTGGCCAAAGTCCGAAAGGATATTGTTTACCGCGGCGTTCAGCAGGGTGAAAAAGAGCAAGACCGCTTCATCACGCTTCTGCGGCACTTTAACTGGGGTACCGGCTATGCCAGATCCTACAAACCCCAGCAGGTCATAGAAGACGGAATCCTCAAAGAAATAGACAAAGAAGCCTCGCGCTATCGCGGTAAGGTAGTGACCGCACTCTCGGGCGGCGGCCACGTGTTCTGCGCCATGCTCTACAAGGGTATCATCTTCATCCTCCTCCCTTGTCTGCAGGGCAAAACCGGCTTTATCACCGGCCTGGGCAAACTCTCCGATGTGGGTTTCATCATCTACTCCATTACCCACAACAAATCGGGGATACTCACCAGGTTCAGCATTGAGTTCTTTGACCGGGGCGCCGAAGCCCTGGCTCTGGTTCGCCAGAAAACGCTCCAGCGAGAACAGAAACGTCTGGATGCCTTGAAGGTGGGCTTGACCCATCTTAAAAAAACCTGACCTAACTCAAAACCCGACCGTTAAACAACGGTCGGGTCTTTTTTTTGAATCTGGGAAATCTATGATCCGTGTTTTAATACATTCCGCCCATTCCCCCCATGCCGCCCATATCCGGCGCGCCGCCATGAGAACATTCTTTTTTCTCCGGCAAGTCGGTGACCACCGCTTCGGTGGTGAGTAACATAGCGGCAATGGAAGCCGCGTTCTGCAAAGCTGAACGGGTGACTTTGGCCGGATCAACAATACCGGCTTTAACCATATCTTCATATGTATCCGTCTCGGCATTATAACCCATATTGCCGGTTAACTTTTTAACTTCTTCGGCCACCACGGCGCCGTCTTTGCCGGCGTTCTGGGCAATCTGGCGTAACGGTTCTTCCAAAGCGCGCATTAAGATGTTGACGCCCACTTTTTCTTCGCCGCTGACCGCCAATTTTGATAAGGCTTCGCGCACGCGAATCAAAGCTACGCCGCCGCCCGGCACAATACCCTCTTCTATGGCCGCTTTGGTGGCGGAGACCGCGTCTTCAATGCGGTGCTTTTTTTCTTTCATTTCAGTCTCGGTAGCCGCGCCCACTTTAATGACACCCACGCCGCCCGAGAGTTTGGCTAATCTTTCCTGCAATTTTTCTTTGTCAAAATCGCTGTCCGCTTGTTTTAATAAAGTTTTGATTTGCGCCACGCGTTCCTGCACCACTTTAACGTCGCCGCGGCCTTCCACAATCGTGGTGTTATCTTTGGTGGCCACTACCCGGCGGGCAGAACCCAAATCGGTCATGGTGGTCGTCTCCAACTTCAAGCCGGTTTCTTTTGAGATCATCCGGCCACCGGTGAGGATGGCAATATCCTGCAACATTTCTTTACGGCGGTCGCCAAAACCCGGGGCCTTGACCGCGAGGACGTTGAAAGTGCCACGCAATTTATTGACCACAAAAGTCGCCAGGGCCTGGCCTTCCACCTCATCGGCAATAATGACCAATTCTTTTTTGCCGCTCTGGGCCACCTTTTCTAAAATCGGTAAAATTTCATCCACCGAAGTAATTTTTTCATCAGTGATTAAAATGTAAGGATCATTATATTCCGATTCCATGCGGTCGGCATTGGTAATCATGTAAGGTGAAACATAACCCTTATCAAAACGCATGCCTTTGACCACTTCTGTTTCCACACCGAACGATTGGGATTCCTCCACCGTGATAACGCCATTCTCGCCCACTTCTTTCATGGCCTTGGCAATAATCTCGCCAATCTCCCGATCGTTGGCGGAAATAGAAGCCACATCGGCGATGGCGTCGCCGGAGACCGGTTTAGCGATATGTTCTTTTAATTCTTTAATGACCGCCTCCACGCCTTTTTCGATCCCGCGTTTTATGGCCAGAGGATTGGCGCCGGCGGCCACATTTTTCAGGCCTTCGGTAATCATAATCTGCGCCAAAACCGTGGCGGTGGTGGTGCCGTCGCCAGCCACATCATTGGTTTTGGAAGCCACTTCTTTAACCAATTCCGCGCCCACGTTTTCAAACTTGTCGGGCATTTCAATTTCTTTGGCCACGGTCACGCCATCTTTAGTAATAGTCGGTGAACCAAAGCCTTTATCTAAAACCACGTTGCGGCCGCGCGGACCGAGCGTAATTTTGACGGCGTTGGCTAAAATATCCACGCCTCTTTTGAGAGCTTGACGGGCTTTTTCATCAAATAAAATTTGTTTGGCCATACCCCGTTAGAAGTTAGATAAATTAAACTAAACACTCTTTGGATTATAATTGATAATTTCTTTGTGCTGCCGCGCTAGTCTTGAGCAAAAAAATTTTAAAAAAATTTTTTTGCAGGAGAACTTCTAACGGGGCATACACCTTAATTTATTGATTATTCCAAAATTGCGAGGATGTCCGATTCGGATAAAACCAGATATTCTTCATTTTTTATTTTGATTTCATCCGGTGAATATTTTTTAAATAAAATACTGTCGCCAACTTTAACCGACATGACAGCGCGGCTACCGTTTTCCAACAACTTGCCCGGACCCACGGCCATGACTTTGCCCTGTTCCGGTTTTTCTTTATCTATTGTATCCGGCAAAATAATACCGGCGCGAGTGGCTTCCTCCTTGCCCTCGAGGGGTTTGACGACCACATGGTCGCCTAAAGGTTTGATGTTCATATTAAAATAAATGATTCGAATCTACAAATTTCGTGAACAAATCTACAAATTTTATTCGTGTCATTCGTAGATTTGTATACTATATTCGTTGATTCGTATCGTGTTTAATTAACTTAATTTTGGCACTCAAATAATCCGAGTGCTAATAACTGTGTCAAGTATACAAAAATGGGCTAAAGATGTCAAGTCCCCTTCTCTTTTTTAACGCTTAAGCCCGCCCCCACCGCCAAGAGCATCAAACCGCTGTAGAGCGACCAAAGATAATGATCAAATA
>CAZQSS010000012.1:0-24077 GCA_964596405.1 uncultured Gammaproteobacteria bacterium
GAAGTGATTAACAATTACTTACAAAGTGGTGCTCCCAAACCTTGATTTTATCAAACCCTCAAACCTCTAAAAAACAATTGCCTCAATTTGTGCGATAGCATAATTTGAGGCAATGGTTAAAAATAATCAAATCAGAATATTTAAAATAGTCTTTGATACAAATTCTCGTATTTCCCCACAACGACTTTTATATCAAAATTATTTTTCACCTGATTATACGCCCGCTCGGCCATGGCTTTGGCTTTATCCGGATTAGCCAACATAAACTCCATGGCCTCGGCCAAAGCCCGACTGTCTTTGGGTGGAACGAGCCTGGCCGAATCTTTATCCACTATATCTAAGATACCGTCCACCGCCGTAGCGACGATAGGCACGCGCGCCGCCGCCGCCTCTAAAACCGCTACACCCAAACCTTCCCATTCGGATGGAAAGACGAACAAATCCGCTTGCGCCAAAAGCGTTGGCACATCATGCCGCCGGCCTAAAAATTTCACCTGATTATCTATCTTCAAATCCCCGGCCTGTTTTTCCAACTCCGGCCTTAAACTACCCTCCCCGGCCAGCCATAATTCCAATCCCTCTCTATTCTTTAATATAGAGAAGGCTTCTAAAAGATATTTTTGGCCTTTTTGCGGCACCAGCCGCCCCACCGTAAGAATAATTTTTTTATCTCCGGTTTTTAGATTTGAGATTTTAGATTTGAGATTGTCAACGTCTACATCATTCGGAATAATTTCTATTTTTTCGGCTGGGACACAGTAGCTCTCTTGCGTGTATTTTTTAACCGCCGTGGAAATGGCCACCACCCTATCGGCTAATTTATACGTCCAGCGTTTAAGCGTCTCGCGCAGGCAATTCTGGTCAACATTAACATTCTGTTCGGTCGTGACAATGCGCGGCACGCCGGCCAATTTAGCCGCAATCCTGCCCCACAAATCCGCCGGAAAAAGCTGGGTATGCACAATATCCGGCGTTTCTTTTTTAAACAGATGATAAAGTTTACGGGCTTCACATAACCCACCCAAAAATTTGGAGTAACGGCCGCCAAAAACAAAAATCGGCGCGCCCAGAGCCTTAAATTGAGGCTCCAGTGACCCGCCGCCGATAACCGTGGCCACCGAAACATCAAAAGACTGGCGATCAATGTGCTTGACCAGATCGTACAAAAACATCTCGGCCCCGCCCACTTCCAACGCGGCGGTAACGTAAATTATTTTGATTTTATGATTCATATAAGCTTGTGGATAACCGCCCCCTTGACTTTATCTATGTACTATATTACACTGATAGTGTCTATTGGTTTTCCATATAACCAATAGGGTATTACATCCAAGGGTCACCTTCCGCAAGGAGGGTGACTTTATTTTTATAAACATCCTGGCCGCCGTTTTAATTCTCGGCCCCAAATGTCATCTGTAATATCCAAAATATCAACATACCCATCTCCTCCTGTTCTTAATTCTTGAGAAACATTATTTTTAGAAGAAAAAATATAAACTTTTTTTCCGCCCCTCCTTAAATAAGACACCAACGCTAAAAAATCCGAATCTCCAGTAAAGAAAACCGCCACATTAAATCTCTCAAAGTGATGAACGGCGTCTATGGTGATTTCAACATCCATGTTCCCTTTTTCTTCAATAGACTCGCCGCATTCATCTACAATGGCTATTCTTTTGAGTTCTTTTTTTCTTACCTCAAAACCGAGCCCTTTCTTGAGAAAAGTAAAAAACTTATGTTTTCCATCTATGCTGTGGCTCCGTGTTCCGTTGGCTGGATAAGCCGTATAAAAAAATACTTTTATCGTTGTTCCTTTATAAGCATTTTTAATGTGATCCGTTATTTTTTGATAGTCAAGAAATTTACCCTTAGCTTTTTGCGCCTCCCACAAATTAGACGCGTCAATAAACACATAAATCACGTTTTGAGAATCTAACTTTTTACCTAATTTAAAAATCATATAAGCGCTAAATAACTTTATACCTCAAGATGTGTCCGCCATTATCATAACACAGACTGTTTTATTTTTCTAGGGAAATGTTTTTTAATGTGACATATTTTTATTTTGCTTGACTTTTCTTCACTTTTTATGTAACCTACTGGATAGTACCAAAATACAAAATCATAAAGAAGGAGTGAAAAATGGATCATTCACAATTCGTTAAGTCGGTTGCAGATGCTGGCTTAGTCATGCGTGATGGGTTGTTGTACTGCTTTACAGATGAGGTCATTCAGCGGTGGCTTCAAGATAACACATGGATAGAAGACTCTACCTCTCGCTGTAAGTGGTGCCAACACATGGAGGAAATTAGTTCAGGTTTTTCGGAGGAACAATGTCGTCTAAACGTGGCCAGAGGAGGTTCCTGTTACCGCAAGACACTCCAAGAGGTGTTTATACCTTTTTTGAAAAATGCCTTGCACGGTACATATCCATCGCTGGACGACCTGCAAAAAGTAATCCACCCTAAGGGGCCGATCTGGGATGGTTTCAGCGACATGAATCTCGTGGGCATCATTTGTCATGAACTGGGTGGTACTTCCATGAGGATGGACACCGAAGCCGCCCAATCGAACATTACACACTAACTACAACTCTAAAACTTTAATCATTAGGGCGTACTGGCGATAATATATCCTCAATTCAAAAAACCAAAAAGGACCTTTTAACAGGTCCTTTTATTTCATCTACAAAACTTGATATCCGTAAATCCGGATTATCCGTTATCCGTAATTACTTCAAAACGACTTTACCGCCGGCATCCTCAATCTTTTTCTTAAGGGCTTCGGCTGTGGCTTTGTCCACGCCTTCTTTAATCATTTTGGGCGCGCCATCAACAATGGCTTTGGAATCGGCTAAACCCAAACCGGTGGCCTCGCGCACAACTTTAATCACATTGATTTTGTTGGCGCCGGCTTCGGTCAATTCCACGTTGAAAGAAGATTTCTCTTCAACCGGGGCGGCCACGGCGCCCGGAGCGGCCATGGCCATCATCGGGGCGGACGCGGAAACGCCGAACTTGTCTTCTAAAACTTTGACCAATTCGGCCAAGTCTAAGACAGATAGTTTTTCAATTTGTTCCACGAGAGATTTAAACTTCTCCGGAACGGCTTTTTGTTCATCTGACATATTTTTTAATATTAAGAAGTAGTTGATTGTTTTTCTTTGTAAGCGTTTAGGACTTGAACTAAACCGCGCAAGTTACCGGATAAAACGGTAACCAAACCGCGCAGAGGCGAGGCAATAGAGCCCACCACACGGGCGAGTAATTCTTCTCTGGAAGGTAAGGTGGCAAAAACCTTAACGGTCGTCGCGTCAATGAATTTGTTTTCCAAAAATCCGCCCAAAATTTTCATCGCCTCGTGAGCTTTATTAAAAGTCACGGAGATCTTGGCCGGAGCAATTTGATCTCCAAACCCAAGATTCACGCTGATGATATTGCCGGGCAAACTTTTGGCGTCAAAATCCACGCCAGCATCTTTGCAAGCTCTGTTCATCAAAGTTTTTTTCACCACCAAACAATCCACTTGAGCTTTATTCAGTTCTTGGCGCAAGGCGGTGACCTCTTTGACTTTTAAGCCTTTAAAATCAGCCAAAACAATCATCTTGGCTTTTTTTATAGCTTCAACGAGCTCTTTTACGGTTTGTTCTTTTTGGATTCTAGATTTTGGCATAAAAAAATAAGTCTGTGTATACCACAGACTTCCGGTCAATCGACCTTATTATTTGACCTCGGCAGGAAATTAAGTCCCGCGAACGGAACACCTGCTGTCTATGGTTGAGAATAATATACAAGATAATAAAAAATATGTCAATAGCTTGCCTGTGAATAAAAAAACCCGCTCAAGTTTCCTGAGCGGGCTATTTCTTGCTGATGAGTTTAATGAGCTCTTTGGCCCAGATGAGATTAATCTGGCAAACTTTGCCAAGAGGAAGCTTCGTGCTGGTTTCAGCAGTGATAACAAACTCAGAACCAAGACGATAGAACATGTCGGTTAACGTACCGTCGTGAAGTTTAATAAATCCGCTACTGTCAATTTTGTAATATACTTTGCGGCCGTCTTCAAAATTCATCGCTGGATCATTTTTAGCGACCTTGGCGATTCTTTTAAGTTTCTTCATGATCTTTTGATAAGTTCGTTTCTTATCAAAGATATAGGCGTAAAAGTCGCCTGTGTCTAAATTACCTTTCTGCTGATGGATATCCAAGATACCTTGCGGTACGCGATACTTCAGTACATCACGCTTTAAGAGTCGAACCTCTTTGGCGCGAGAATCAACGATCTTAATGGAGAAAAAAATCTCACCGTGTTTGAGGGGCTTAAGGGTGCCCACCCACCGGCCGCTTCTGATTTTATATCGCAAGAAATCGTTGTTGTATTGTTTACTGGAAGAAGAGGCGTTGTAACGCTTGTGTAGGTCAAAACCCGAAGGGTTGACGCAAGGATAGACAATGAGCCGCACGCGCTTTTTTCTGGCGTAACGAACGATTTCGTCAAAAATTTCCAAAAGCGAAATGGGACCGTTAAACTCCTCGCCGTGAAAACCTGAAGTGATAATAAGGGTCTTGCGATAGCGAGGATTAATCACGATTTTGAACAACCGGTACTCTTTAAGATTCCTTCTCCACCGATACTTTATCCGTTTCTCCCTGACCAGACCATAGCTTCTAAGCTTATAACCCTTGTCCCGATACCCGGCAATCAGCTCCAGATACGTCATGCTCTTTTTCTTTGCCATGATGCTTCCCCTTTTTGTGATTGTTTTTGTTAATGAGCTTTACCCCCACACCTACTGAACCCAAGTTTTATTCTACAGCCATAACCCGCTTAATTAGAAATGGTTTCTTTAACACAAAACACTTAAATTCAATAGGTGTGGGGGTGTATATTATCTTATCGCTGTGAGTTAGGGTTGTCAAACAAACCGCGGCAACAAACCCCAATACTATTGTTGTCAAATGCAGCCAAAAAAAAGGACCGAAATTTCGGTCCTAGACTAACCTGATATGAACGATGTCCTCTAAGGCGATGTTTATCGACCACCCCTCCTTTTTTCGGAGCAAAAGCCGCTGACTGTCCCATTTTTCACAAACGCCGCGCTGTGTGCCCCGGTGGGGCCCGTTGTCGCAGATTACCTCAATCACTGTTTGGCCATTGACCAGGCCGGGCTGACACTTGAGTTCCGCCAGCAGTTCGTCCAACGGCTTCATGATTACCTCCTTGCTTGCCCCGCTTTGCGGGGGTTAATGATCTGCGCCCAACTTACCAAACTAATCGGCCTTTGTCAACGGTTATGAAATTGTCGTGCCTTTAAAATTATCCCCTTTTATCGCCTGGGATACGTTTGCCAAATCATTGCCACTCATCACCATCACCTTCAACTTCATTTTTTCCGCTTCGCGACTGGCAATCGGATCAAACGGCAAATTGGCGCCCGGAATCCATTTATTGCCCACGATTTTCCTAAATTCGCGCCAACCGATTTTTTCCAATCTCTTGGCTTGGGGATTTTTCCGAGGATCAGCCGAATAAACATATTCAATATTGGAAAGATTAACAACCACTTTGGCTCCATAAAGTTCGGCCATTTTCACCGCGTCATAATCGGTGGACCAGCCCGGCTGCCAGCCGGCGCCAATCAAAATTTCTTCGGTCCATTTTAATTTTCGCGTCGGATCTTTTACGACCACCGGATGAGCCCATTTTCTAAACACGGTTCTCATAAAATGAGCGTTGAGGCGGGTGGCGTGAATACCAATCCAATCAATGTCATCAGTGGTCAACTCGCCCAGTTCGCGGGCAATGGCCTGATAAGAACGAGCCGTCTGACCGCCGCCGCAAACAATAATAAAACGGTAACCGCTTTTCAAAAAATTCAAAATCATTTTTTTAAAACCGGATAAAAATTTTATGTCAAAACCGTCTTTAGGCGCGATCAAAGATCCGCCTAACGATAATACAATGATTTTTTTGGACATACTTTTAACACACTTTCTTTTTGCCGTGGCAACAGCACCCCGCTTTGGCGCTCCGCTGGCTGATGACTCGAGATGAGAGTAAGCGGCTGGGCGTACGGTAAGCGACTTTACCCGCCGTGGATTTTTTGCGTGAATAATTTTTCATAATTATTCTTAACTACCGGGGCCACTATCTTTCGCGGCCGCGAAATTTAGGGGCCTTTAATAAATACTTATTTTTGTGTCTTTGTCCGCCCACTCGTAAAGAAACGGCATATCCGAATAAGAAACATTCACGCACCCATGGCTTTTGGGCTGGCCAAAATCATTGTGCCAATAAGCGCCATGGATATAAAAATTATATCCCGGACCGCGTTTGAACATCAAATTCCACTTGGTGTTAGGATAATTATACCCCCGCCCGCTATAATTGACAACCGGCTTTTTTTGTAAAACCGTAAAATCGCCCTGGGGCGTGGGCGTTTTGGGCAGACCGGAAGAAATTTTAAATTCGTCAACTTTTTTGTCACCCAGATAATACGTGAGCCGCTGATTTTTTAAATCAACTTCAACACGTTTGGATAATTTTTGAGGATTTGGACTCGCGGGATCAAAACCTTTTTTAACTTCCAAGCCGTCAAAAAATCCATCGCCGTCGGTATCGGGATTGGTGGGGTCCGCGCCCAAATTTATCTCCAGCCGATCGGGCAGGCCGTCTTTGTCCGCGTCCGCCTCTATCAATTTTTTTCCGGATACCAAAGGCGAATAATTATTTTTGATTTCTTCGCCGTCCAAAAAGCCGTCCCCGTCGGTATCAGGATTTTGAAAATCAGTATGATAAATATTCATCTCTTCATCATCGGATAAACCGTCATTGTCAGAATCCACTGCCGCTAAACTAATGACTGGAAACAGCAAAAACACCAAAACAAAAAATATCAAATATCTCCCGACGCAAGGTCGGGATCCCGACTTCCTTATCTTTAAATAATTTTGGTGCGTCGGGATAATTTTTAATATCTTATCCGGCATATTTCACTCTATATTCTACCAAATCCACCCCCTCTTGACAAAAAAGCTAAAATGTGCTATACTTCATTATTAAGCCTATTTTGAGCTTAAAAGATCTTTAAAAGTGTTCTAAAACCCCAATGAAAGGAGGCAGTGCAATGGTGTTCGTGGAACTACTGATCGCGGCAACAATCTTCGCCATGGTGGTGGTCGCGGCCACACAGGTCGTGTTACCGCTCGCTACCAACCGGCCGCTCTTCCCGGCTTTCCGCCGCAAGCGACGGGAGCTGGAGGAAAATCTGGCCGATGCCAGCAACTCAGTCGATAATGCCAAACTGACCAAGGAGGTGAAACGAACCGAGACCGAGGCAGAGAAGATCGCGCGCGATGGTTCCCCAGATCCGAAGATCTGACCCACAGTCGTTCGTCCCCAAACCCAAACACAGAGGAGAGAAGACAATGAGAAACGAAGAGTACCCGAGCAGCGTGAGCGTCGCCACTGTGATGAAGGTCGTAATCGCCGTCGTGGCCGTCATCGTGGCGGTCGTCGCCAGCTTTATGGTTTTTGAAAACCTCAGTGCCAAGGAAATCATGGTGGTGCAGTCGCCCATCTCGGGCAAGCTCACCTGGCACACCTCGCCCGGCGTCAAGCTGCAGGGCTTCGGTACGGTCACCAAGTACCCCAAGCGCGAGCAGTTCTGGTTCTCCGCCAAGGGTGACCAGGGATCCAAGGAAAACGAATCCATCCGGTGCCGCTTCAATGACAACGGACACGCGTATATCTCCGGATCCATCTCTTGGGAGATGCCGCTGGATGAACTGCATTTGATCGCCATCCACACCAAGTACAACAACAGCCACGCGGTGGAACAGCAGCTGGTTCGGACCGTGATCGAAAAGTCGGTCTACATGACCGGCCCGCTCATGAGCTCCAAGGAATCGGCCGCCGAAAAAAGGACGGACCTCCTGCGATTCATTGAGGAGCAGGTCCAGCGCGGCGTCTACCTGACCGAGACCATCCAGGAGAAGCAACCCGACGCCATGACCGGCCAGATGAAGACCGTCAGCGTGGTCAGGCTGAGAAATGACACGGCCGGCCAGATACTACGAGCTGAGAGTTCGCCTCTCGAAGTCTACGGAATCAAGACCTCCAACCTGTCCATCAACGAGGTCAAATACGACGAGACGGTCGAGAAGCAGATCCAGCAGCAGCAGCAGGCGATGATGCAAGTGCAGACCGCCATGGCCCGAGCCAAGGAAGCCGAGCAAGAGGCAATCACCGTCTCCAAGAAGGGTGAAGCCGCGGCCGCCGAAGCCAAGTGGAAGCAGGAGGTCATCAAGGCCCAGGCTGTCACCGAAGCCGAACAGCAGTACAAGGTCCAGACCCTGAATGCCGAAAGGGAGCTCAAGGTCGCGGAACTCAACGCCAAGGCCGCCGATCAGACCAAGAAACAGCAGATCCTTCTCGGTGAGGGTGAATCTTCCCGAGCCAAGGCCAACATGGCTGCCAACGGCGCCCTGGAGACGAAGCTGGAGGCACTGGTTGAGATCAACAGGAACTACGCCGAAGCCATCAAGGAATACGGCGGCAACTGGGTACCATCGGTTGTTATGGGAGGTGTTTCGAGCAGCCATGCCGGCTCCGGCGCGAACCAACTCATTGACCTACTCATGGTCAAAACGGCACGCGATCTGGGTCTGGACATGAGCATAGACAAACCGGCCAAAAAGGCCAAGTAAGGCGCAACGCCTGAACCCCGAGCTCAACGGAAACGTTGAGCTCTTTTCATTGTTAACGAGCAAAATTTACGAGTCAAAAACGAAGTAAAGTTTGACTCAGTTAACAACCCCGTCGCAAGTTTCAAGATAGACATTTTAAATGAAACTTGAGGAAGCCCTGCCTGCCGGCAGGCAGGCGCCAGGCGACAACGCGGGTAAAAGATATTCCATTATCAAAGTTGCAACGAACTTGCGACTGGGGTATTTTGCCTTGACAAATCCCTGAAATGCGTTAAGATGATACTAGATTGATCTTTTTAAACCCAACAACTGGGAGGAGTCCATGAACACTTTGTACGTTGGTCTCACTTACGCCGTTCTGCTAATTGTCGCCACTGCTATCTATTTCGCCGCTATCGTAATTATCCGTAAAATATATTTGAGGAGACAGACAAAGAAAGTTGTCGTCCCCGAAAGCCAGACAAAACAGTTGGACATGGACAAGATTGCCAAGGGACTGGGCGCGGAGCGAGGCGGCGAAATCCCGGCCAAAGGCGGATACTTTGGCGCGCTCCAGACAGCGGCCAGCAGACCGGTGCCCCCGACCATCATTCAGGCCACCGAAGATTTCCAAATCAAATTGGAAGACGCACTGGCGATAGCCGGTCTACCAGCCGACACCAAAAAAATCATCGGCCAGATGTTCCAGTTTCAGGCTAAACTGCCCCGAAGCGTTCATCTGCTCACCGTCATCGGCACCATCACGGGGCTGGAAATTTCCAATCTGGACAAAGGCGTCAACCTTTTCCTGTCCGCGCGGCAGTTCAACGGCGTCAAAATTGAACGCCTGCATATTGAATATAATGAGCACCTGAACGAACGCGACTACGCCCTGATCCTCAAAGACGGTTCGGCCATTCCGGGCCAATTCCGCCTGATGTGAACAGCCACCAACTTAAAAGCCGCCCCGCAACACGGGACGGCTTTTTTTATTCTTTGAAATTTTATTTTAATGTCTTAGCCCGTACCAACTTTCTCATTTTTGCGGTTATCGGATTTCTGTCGGCCCGGTCTTCCAATGATTTTATTAAAACGGCCTTTTCTTTATCAATATCCCGCATATTCATATCAAAAACTTTAAACATCCTGATAAGGGAATAAATCTGCCGAAAATATTCTTCAATTCTCAACAAATCTTCCTCTAAAACTTCTTTGGTGGCATGTTTTTGAAAGACGCTTATTTCATGGCTGACAATCTTTAAAGATAGCTCCATGGAAGGCAAAAAATAGCCCAACATTTCTTTGGCCTCATCTTTATTTATCAAAGTCTTTAAAACTTTTATAAAAAGCGCCTGATCAAAAGCCACGCCCTCCGTAAAAAAATCACTTAAAAATTTGGCTTTGTCGTCAAAATCCAATATTTCCGCTTGTTTTGCCAAGATGTCTAGATATTTTTTTATTTCGACCTCAGATTGGGCTAATTCCAATTTAGATTCCTTACCCTCTGCCTCATATCGGCCAATATTGTAAACGATCGCGCCCTTATCGGGAAAAAAACCAAAAATAACACCGGTTCGTTTACCGTCCGGATCATACGGAAAATCTTTATCCATCGGGCAAACACATCTTTGCAAAAGTTTTTCGCTTTCTACCGGCTTACCTTCTTGCCAATACCTCGGAATGGCAATGGCGCGCTTAAGCGCTTCTTTTTTTGATTCTTTTAATGACTCCTGAGGGAAACGTTCCTTTAGGGTTTTGTAAAGCAAAAGCTGAGCTTTCATCCTTTGATTGTTGGCGTGCAGACGATAAATATCATCCAACGCCTGCATATCAATTTCGTTCAGTCGGTATTCTTTTTTTAAATTTTCCACCACTTCGGTTATCGGGGTAAATTTATTTTTTTCCGTATCGTAGCTTGATTTAATTATCAAATCCGCCACTTCATCTTCGGATTTACCCAAACTATACAGGCCGGCAACGGTTTTAATCGCTTCCATAACTTGAGCCGAATCATAACCATAGGCGTCCGGATTAGATAATTCGTTAATTACACGCGTGGAACTGAAATGAGCGCCCTCTTCAAAAATACCACTAAAATAGGCCTGGGCTTCGGAAAGAACCAGATTTGCTTGGCCTCCGGTACGATTTAAATGATATCGGTGAATGAGTTCATGTATAAGAGTGCTGACAGCCGGATGGATCAAACCTTTACTAAGAAATCCCGCCATTTGATCTCTTTTGGTTAATTTTTGATTACCAATTTCAATTTCGGGTTTGACAGTATAAGCAAAGCCATCACCGCGCGTTAATGAAGCAATGTTCAGTTTAGCAACTTCTTTTGAACCAAAAGTAATTTTTTCTTTTGGAAAATTCGGCTGTTTTTCAAGTTCGTCGGTAAAAACTTTTATTCCCAAATTATCAATTGGCTCAAGAAAACGAGTTTCGCTTCTGACTTTTTTTAACCATTCTTCAACAACTTCATTTATCTTTTTATCGTCCGCGACTTCCGAATTAAAAATTATACCGTAATCGCGGTATTCAAATTTTTCCAATTCTTGAGAGAGAGTCTCGCGTTCAGCCAGAAGAGCATCGTAACGTTTGCCGATTTTCTCGCCGTACGAGCCATCTTTAAGTTCTTTTTCGTTGGGCGAGCGCAAATATTGCTCGCCTAGAGATTTTTCTGAGGACATAATATCTAGTCAAATATATCGCAAAAAACGGTTTCTGTCCAGGTTCAGTTCTTTTTAATCTTTTCTCCATCGCTCACTAATTTTATATCCCCCATGGTGTCCGTCCGATAAATTTGGACGCTGTGGCGTTCCAGCCGCCGCAAAGTGCGCAAGTGCGGGTGGCCGTAATCGTTACCGCGGCCGGCAGAAATTATCGCCATCCGCGGCTTGACCGCGTTTAAAAATTCTTCGCCGGTGGAGGAATGACTGCCATGGTGCCCGGCTTTCAAAACATCGGCGCGCAAAGACTCAACCGCGCCGGCCGCCATCTTTTTTAACAAATATTTTTCCACCGGCGCCTCGGCGTCGCCGACAAACAAAAAACTGGTCTGCCCGTAAATTAATTTAAAGACGATTGATGTGTTGTTTAGATTATCTTTTTCACCAGACGCTCCAGGCAGAACAAAACCGGCGGTCAAATCGCCATCAGGATATAAAAAAGATAATTTGACGCCACTGTCCAATTCAACTACTTCGGATTTTTTGACTAAACGCATGGGGATACTTTTCTTTTTGACCAGCGTCAGCCATTCCAAAAATTCATCGGTAGTATGAAGCGCGCCCGTGTAATAAACTTCACCGATGGCGTAACGTTTCAAAACCGGAATCAAACCCTCCAAATGATCGGCGTGCGGATGAGTTAAAATCATCGCGTCAATTTTTTTTTGCCCCAAAGGCAGCGCCCGGCCGATTTTTGAAAGCACGGTGTCGCCCGGCCCGCCATCCACCAAAACCGTTTTACCGCCCGGCGTGATAATCAAGGCGGCATCACCCTGGCCCACGTCAAAAAAATTCACCTGCAAATTTTTTGACGGCGGAACTTGTGTCAGGCTGCTCAACCGCTTCGCTGGCGCGCACCCAACACCAACGAGTGTCAGAATCAGGAAGAGTGAATTAAGAATCAAAAATAATCGTTTTGAAATTAGAGCTTTAATCATTGATTTGAACTTTGACATTTGGATTTTGAACTTAACCTATAAACTATTGTTATCATTATCCCATACATTGGAACCATGAGCCACCAGGGAAATTTGGGTAAATCAATCGCCGACCAGCCAAACGCGCCCAGATATTCCACAATTCTGATAATGTAAGTCAGCGGTAACCAAACCAAAAAACCCGCCCACTGGCCCAAGGGCAAATAAATCGCGCTTATAATTAACGAGCCAAACCCTACGGCCATGGTCAAGGGAATAATCGGCAAAATCAATAAATTGGCCAACGGCGCCACCAATGAAAATCGGCCAAAAAGAAATAAAATCAGAGGCGTGGTGGCGATGATAGCCGAGAAGGTGGTTAACAAAGCGTCTCGGATGCCAAAAAGTTTCGGTATTTTTTTAAAGTAATCTTCTAAAAGCGGCGAGATATAAACTAGGCCCAGAGTGGCGGCAAAGGAAAGCTGAAAGCCGGCGTCAAAAAACAAAAGCCGCGGATTAACCAAAAGCATTAAAAAAGCCGTAAGTATTAAAATGCGGCCGACTTGGCCTAGCCGTCCAATCTGCTTAGACAACAACACCACAACGCCCATGATGCCCGCGCGCACTACCGAGGCGCTGGCGCCGGTGAGGATCACAAAAAAAATTACGCCGGCGACCGCCAGCCAAAACGCTTTTTTGCGCGGGATATAAACGCCACGCAAAATTGCCAAAAGCGCGCCGGCAATAATGGTGATATTAAATCCGGAAACAGCGATAATGTGGGTGGTGCCGGTGCGATTGAAATAATTTTTTAAATCCGCCGGGATGCTGGCGCGCGAACCAAACAACAAACCGTCCAAAAAGGCCGCCTGCGGTTCGTTTAAAATCTTGTTGATTTGGTTGGTTAAAATTTCGCTAAGCCTAACAAATAAAAAAATCAAGCCATTGCCTCCGCCGACGCCCGATGTAATAACTTGCGGGTCTAAACAAATACTCCAGACGCCACGGCGCGCCAAACGTAACGGATAACCCACATCTTCTTTAGACTGCGGCGCGGCCAAAAAACAACGCAAAGAAATTTTTTCGCCATAACGGTACTGCGGATAAAGCGGCGCGTAAAAAATAAACCGGCCAGCCATCTCTCTCTCGTTGGACTGGATTAAAACACGCAATTTTTCTGATTGGACAATGACCGCCTGTCTTTCATTATAATTTGGCTCCTCGGCCACAAAACCGCTCACCTCCGCGACGCGTTCATGATAAAACCGAATATTGCTGGCGTCCACCGGCGATTCGGATAATTGAAACCTGATGACGCCCAAGACTAAAAAAATCACGCCGCAAAAAACCACCCGTTTCGGAATTTCTCGCCAAAAAATCGCCGCCAAACTAGGCAAAATCAACAAAATTAAATATACATAAAACAAAACCGCCCGAGGCAGGCGGAAAAAAGAAGCCACTGTCACGCCCAGAATAAAACAAACCAAACTGTAGACAAAAAATCGTGACTTGGATTGATTGATTTTTTCAAACAATGATATTAACCAGTCGGCCTTTAACATAAATAACTTTCTTGGGCGGTTTACCTGCCAACCACTTTTGCACTTTTTCGCTTTTTAACGCTTTGGCTTTTATTCCTTCTTCAGCGATATCAGATGAGATAACAATTTCATCGCGGACTTTGTTGTTAACCAAAAGCGCGATGGTAATTTCTTTATTTACAATCTTAGCCGGATCATATTGGGGCCAAGGTTGTGTGACGACAGACTGCCCATGCTTTTTATTTTTTGATTTATCGTCCGAAGCTTTAGCGAAGGATGACCACAACTCTTCGGCCAAATGCGGCGCGAACGGCGAAAGGAGCAAAATAAATTTCTCAAAATAATCCCGCGGGATGCTTTCTACCTCGCCCAAAGCGTTAGAGAGTATCATCAAAGCGGAAACAGCGGTATTAAATCGCAAACCCTCAATATCCTCCCCCACTTTTTTAATGGTTTGATGGAGTAAGGTTTCTACTTTGTCATTCCCGCGAAAGCGGGAATCCATATCCACACCCACTTTCTGGATCCCCGCTTTCGCGGGGATGACACGGCGCGCCACCTTCTCTTGCAAATTCCACACCCTTTCTATAAAACGTCTTACTCCAACTAATCCCTGTGTGCTCCAGGCGCACGGCTGATCAAACGGCCCCATAAACATTTCGTACAGGCGCATGGTATCCGCCCCGTATTGTTTGACCACGTTATTGGGATTGATAACATTGCCCCAACGTTTGCTCATTTTGCGGCCGTCTTCGGCCAAAATCAAACCGACATTTTGCAGACGAGTGAAAGGTTCATCATAATTGACCGCGCCAATATCAAATAAAAATTTATGCCAAAAACGGGCGTAAATTAAGTGACGCGTGGCGTGCTCAGCCCCGCCCACGTATAAATCTACCGGCGACCAGTATTTTTCTTTGCTTTTATCCACCAGCGCCTTTTTGTTTTTCGGATCAATATAACGCAGATAATACCAGCTGGAACCGGCCCATTGGGGCATCGTGTTAGTTTCGCGTTTGGCCGGGTCGCCGCACTTCGGGCACTGGGTGTTGACCCACTTATCAATGTTGGCCAGGGGCGATTCGCCCGTGCCGCTCGGTTTGTAATTTTTGACATTCGGCAGTTTCACCGGTAACTCTTTCTCTGGCACCGGCACGGCGCCGCATTTGGCGCAATGAACGATCGGAATCGGCTCGCCCCAATATCGCTGACGTGAAAATACCCAATCACGGAGTTTGTATTGCACCTGTTTTCTGCCCAAACCTTTTTCTTCCAGCCAAGCAATCATTTTGGCTTTGGCCTCAACCATGTGATGTCCATTTAAAAAATTCGAATTGATCAATTCGCCGTCCTCGATGAAAGCGGCTTTTGTAACATCACCGCCTTTTAACACTTCAACAATTGGCAAATTATATTTTTTCGCAAACTCCCAATCGCGCTCATCATGAGCCGGCACGGCCATAATCGCGCCCGTACCATAACCGCCCAAAACATAATCGGCCACAAAAATTGGCAGCTCTTCATTATTTACCGGATTGATGACTTTAACGCCTTTAAGTTCCACGCCGGTTTTTTCTTTTTGCAATTCCGTCCGTTCCAAATCGGATTTCTTCTTCGCTTTATTTATATATTCCTCAACTTCTTTAAAATTTGAGATTTGAGATTTGAGATTTGAGATTAAACTGTGTTCCGGCGCCAAAACTACATAAGTCGCGCCAAACAAAGTATCGGGACGAGTGGTAAATACCTCCAACGTTGTCATCCCCGACCTGATCGGGGATCCAGTTGTCTGGATTCCCGCTGGAGCCTGCCCTCGACTGGATCCCCGCGTTCGCGGGGATGACAAATCGGGGGCGGGAATGACATCGAATTTCACCCGAGCACCTTCACTGCGGCCAATCCAATTCTTCTGCATTTCTTTAATCGGTTCCGGCCAACCGGTCAGTTTGTCCAAATCCTTTAATAACCTATCTGCGTAAGCGGTAATCTTTAAAACCCACTGGCGCATAGGCTTGCGTTCAATTTCACTGCCGCACCGTTCGCATTTGCCGTCTTCTAAATCTTCATTGGCCAAACCGGTTTGGCACTCCGGACACCAGTTGATGGGTTCATATGATTCAAACGCCAAACCCTTTTTAAACATCTGTAAAAATGCCCACTGGGTCCATTTATAATATTCCGGATCGGTGGTATTGACCTCGCGTTCCCAATCATAAGTAAAACCCAAAAGCTCAAGCTGTTTTTTAAAAGTCTTAATATTTTTGTCCGTAGCCGCTTTGGGGTGAATTTTATTTTTGATGGCGTAATTTTCCGTTGGCAAACCAAAAGCGTCCCAACCCATCGGGTGGAGCACGCTCGCGCCCTGCATTGTTTTCATTCTGGCCACAATATCCGTGGCAATATAGCCCTTGGGATGGCCCACGTGGAGCCCGGCGCCCGAAGGATACGGAAACATATCCAAAACGTAATATTTTGGACTTTTTTTGTCTTCTTTGGTCTTATAAATCTTTTTACTCAACCAATTTTTTTGCCACTTCTTCTCAATTTTTTGCGGATTATATTTGGTCATAAATATCCTCTAATATCCTAGTATCTTTCCTTCTATTTTACAAGCCCCCAAAATTATATTAGTCGTATTTGACATTCTCTTATCCACCGCCCTTTTTCCTTTGCTACCATGCTATGTAGCATAGTAGCAAACTACATGATGAAAATTTTCTATTTTTGCTTCTTTGCCTGTATGGCTTGTTTGTAGCCGCCGCGACCAAAATGAAGCCAACGGTCTATACGCGCGATAGTTGAAGGACCCATCTGTATTTGTCTCTGGATTTCTCGATATGTTTTTCCTTCAAGCAACAGCTCCGCCACAAGCAAACGTCTGGCCAACATTAACCGTTCCTGCCGATTTAACAAATCCTTAAAAAAATCACGCACAGCGGATTTGGTTTTAAGATTACAGACTACCTTACAAAACGTATCTGTGAACTCTTCTTGTTTTGCATAGGAAATTTTATTCGCGTTATATCTCGCCATAAATTTTTGCTACCATGCTACATAGCATGGTAGCAACATGATAACACATTGTTTGTAATGAGTAAAATTTTTTATCAATGCCACAATTTTTTTGCTTCTTCATACAAAGAAACGTCGCCTTGTTTATCTTTTAACCAATACCAATACTCTACCCCCCACAAGTAAGCCTCGCTAAATCCGGTGCGGCGCGCCACCCCGATATTTTTTCTAAACTGCTCGGGATTGATGGATTTTTTCTGTTCTTCAAGTGAAATTTTACTGATGTCGTCGCGCAACCAGGCTTCAGTCTGCAATTCGGCCACAATCACTTTGTTTAAATCCAAACCGTTGAGCTTGGCTTTTAAAGTATAGAAGGCCGGAGGCAAAAACCAATCATAACTCCAATAACCGATGTACTTGTTCCAAACTACCCGATACATAGTCGTGCCAAAATAATCGCCGAGGCGGGCGGCCCAAACCCAAGAAGAAAGCTCGCCGCTGTCGGTAATCAAAACCGGCCGCGAATCCAAAGACTTAACCAGAGCGATTTCTTTTTTAACAAAATCTCTGTCCGGTTTGGGGCAACTGCCAAACCAATCCACCAGCGGTTCGTTGTCCACCTGCCACATCACAATACCCGGCTGGTCTTTGTAATGTTCCGTCACTGTTTTGATCATGGTTAAAATTTCCGCCTGATTTTCTTTTTCAGACAAATCTTTTGTCCACCCCGGGCTGTGGCACTCCGGCCAATGCGGTAGGCGACGGCCGATGGTCATAATAATTTTGACGCCGCGTTTGGTTGCTTCGGCCACCTGCCAATCTAAATCAATAAAATCATACTGATCGGGTGTTACTTCTATTTGATTCCAATAGGCCAGGAGGCGCAAATTTTTAATTTTTAAATTATCCAGCATATCCAAATAGGTCGCCCGCCAATCTAAACCCAAATATTCCGCCTGCGGCGCGCTAAAAGTAACGCCAAAAACCATTGGCCGGTTGGCGCTGCCAAAGTTAAAAAAACGGCTGACGAAAACCAAAGCTATCAAAGCCCCTAAAACAATTAAAATTCTTTTCCAAATCATAAAGTTAAACTAACAAAACCAAACCAATGCCGACTAAAATAATCGCTATAATTTTTTGAACCAAAATCCAGCCCTTAAGCTTTTCCGACAAAACATTCGGATACCACTTGGCCAAAAGCAATACCATAATCAACAAAAATACATATTGCAAACCCTGCAGGGCGTTGACTAAAGTGACGCTGGCGAGCGAAATGGCGTAATTGACCAAAACAAAACTCAGGGCGCCGGCCACTTGGCCAAAAATAAACAAACCGCCGACTTTGGCATCGGTTGACTGGCGGCTGGCTTTGATTGCCAAATAATTTTCCCGGCGCAACAAAAGCAGCAAGGCTCCCAAAAAACTCGTCAGGCGCATCCAAACAAAAGCGCTGACAAAATTCTGATGCAAATAAGCATACTTAGTTAAAGTGTAAGAAACCCCGAAAAGCAGGGCGGATAAAACCGCCCAGCCAATGAAAGAACGCTTACCGCTCGACTTGGCATTTTTCCCGTAAGAGATAACTATTGTGCCGACAACAATCAAAGCAAACGCGGCCATCTGCGGCCAAGATAATCTTTCGGATAACAGCCAAAACGAAAAAATCAAGACAAAAATCGGCGAAAGGCCGCCGATAAACGGCGTCACTCGCGAAGAATCTCCCAAAGCCAAAGCCTTAAATAAATACTGCAGAGCAAAAGCGAAACTCAAACCGGCCAGAAGATTGACCCCAAAATTAATGCCGCCCGGCCAACTAAAGCCCCACGGCGCCAAAACCAAACCCAAGAGCCCCAAAAGAGTGATATAAAAAACATACACCGCCGGATTGGGAATTTTTTTGGAAATCAAAAACTTGTCCACGACCGCGGCCAGAGCATTTAAAAAGTAAGCGATGACGACAATAATAAGCCACATATGAAAGATCCCTCGGTCGCCTTGGGCGACCTCGGGATGAGAGTGTTTCATGTCTATTAAACACTCTCAATTATACCAAAAAATCAAAAACCGAGCCACTTTAGACTCGGCTTAAGCTTGTTTTAGGCTTCTTTTAAACCCAGCCCCGGCCCTTAATCGCTTCGGCAATGCGGCTAATCGCCAAAGAAAAAGCCGCGGTGCGCATATCTATTTTATTGGTTTCCTTAACACACCACACGCTCTGCAGAGCGCAAAGCATTTTTTCTTTTATCTTTTCCAGCACTTCTTTTTCTGTCCAGGAATAACCGTAAAGATTTTGCACCCATTCCAAGTAACTGCCCACCACGCCGCCCGCGTTGGCCAACACATCCGGAACAACCAAAGTCCCGCTTTTGTTCAATTTCTTATCCGCCTCGGGTGCCACCGGCCCGTTGGCCAATTCCAAAATTATTTTGGCTTTGATTTTACCGGCATTTTTATCGGTAATTTGATTCTCCAGAGCCGCCGGTACCAGCACATCACAGGGCAATTCCAGCATTTTCTCATTAGAGATTGACTGATAATTTTTACAATCGCAAACCGTGCCACTGCAATAACAGCCGGCCAAAAGTCCTTTGGATTTTTTAGTTTCCATCACATGATCCGGGTCCATACCCAAACCGCGTTTATCAAAAATGGCGCCTTGCGAATCAGAAATGGCGATAATTTTTAAACCCGCCTTCATAACTGCTTGAGCAAACCAATAACCTACGTTGCCGATACCCTGAATCGCCACGGTTGTTTTTTTCGGGTCTTTTTTTAATTTTTTTAAAATCTCGGCCAAAATATAAAATCCGCCCGCGCCGGTCGCCATTTCGCGGCCGGCCGAACCACCCAAAGCCATCGGTTTGCCGGTGATGACCGCCGGTTCGTATTTGCCCTGCAGGGCGCCGTACTCATCAGCCATCCAGCCCATAATTTTAGCGTTGGTGTTAACATCGGGTGCCGGCACATCTTGGAATGGCCCGATATCCGACCGCAAGGCGCGGATATAGTTGCGTGACAAAAGTTCCAGTTCGCGCCAAGAAAGATTTTTCGGATCCAATTTTATGCCGCCCTTGGCTCCACCGTAAGGGATATTGACCACCGCGCATTTGATTGTCATCCAAAAAGCCAAAGCCTTCACTTCATCCAAAGAGGTCTGGGGATGAAAACGAATACCGCCTTTGTATGGCCCGCGGGCATTGTTGTATTGCACGCGGTAAGCCTCAAAAACTTTGGTTTCACCGCTGTCCATCTTCAGAGGCAAAGAAAACTCAATCGCGCGCTGGGGTCTTTTCAAAATTTCTTCAATGGCCGGCTCCAAATTCATGGCTTCGGCCGCGGATTTTAACTGTGACATCGCTGATTTAAAAACGGACATAGGTTTGGGTGTCATTCCCGCGAAAGCGGGAATCCAGACCACTGGATCCCCGATTGTGTCGGGGATGACAACAATTATGATTTAAGAATTTGCAATAATTTATCTTTGGATTGCGAACCGGCCAGGCGTTCAACTTCTTTGCCGCCTTTAAACAAAATAAACGTCGGGATACTCATCACTCCGTATTTTTCCGCCAGCTCCGGCTGTTCGTCCACATTAATCTTGGCCACTTTGGCTTTTTTGGCGTCAACATCTTTGGCCAGTTGTTCCACAACCGGCAGCATCATTTGGCACGGCCCGCACCAAACCGCGAAAAAATCCACCAGCACCGGCACCGCGCTCTCTAAAACCTCTTTTTTAAAATTATCTTTGGTTAATTCCAGCATAGATGTTTGATTGTCATTCCCGCGAAAGCGGGAATCCAGACCACTGGATCCCCGATTGTGTCGGGGATGACAACGATTTAATTATTTTAATAATTTTTCCGCCACCACTTGGGCGATATCTTTAATATCTTGCCTCGCTTCATTAATGGTTTCTTGTTCAAAAAATACAGTGGATTCCGGATCTTCTTTGGTTATATGCCTGATGTGGCGCGGGTGTAAAACGTGCTTTTTGATACCACCCACCTTAGTATAAACACCCGCCACTTGCGGATAGTTCCACAAATCTATGCCCACCGATCCCTTGCTACCAAAAATTATTTTTTTATCGCCATACTTTTTCGGCATTACAGCAGAAAGCGCCGCCATGTCAAAATTAACGCCCAATTTTTCCAAAAGACAAGCTAAAGCGCCAACATGTTCTCCTGTCACAACATACTCTGTCACCAGCAAAACCCGACCCAATTTGTCTTTTTTGCCCCGCAAAAATTCTTCTTTTTTTGTTATCCCCTCCGCTCCGCCGGAAATAAAATAAGTCTGGACATCGGGCTTGCCCGATTCTTTGCGTTTTTTATCTACCAACTCTCTCAAAAATAAAGAAACCAAACGGCCGCTGGCATCATCGCTTATTATAGTATCGTAGTTGAGCAAATCTTTCTCCAACTTCAAAGCTAAAATGGCCATTGATTCAATAACGCTCAAATTTCCCAAACGATGACTTACTATTTCTTCAGAAATCAAACGATTTATTTCCGAATTAAAAGAAGACTCCTCAATTTTTTTCTTCAATTTCTCTTCTTCTGATGCGTCGTAACTGTCGTCCCGTTTCAATTTCTTCTCTACCTCTTCTCTTATCCGCGCATCATTCTTTCTTTCTTGCCGGACATCAACAGGCTTCTTTTCTTCTTTTGGCCAAACAGATTGCCCAACTTCTTTTGAAATATTTAACCCCTCGAGCATAAAATTTTTCTAAAATTAGACCGTTGAATAATTGATACTCATTTGTCATTTCGAGCGAAACCTGCCTGCCGGCAGGCAGGCGAAGTGGAGTCGAGAAATCTCTTTCGCTAAAATAAGGGATTCCTCCACTCGTCCGCCAGCTGGCGGACTCGGTCGGAATGACAGAAGACGAATTATTCAACGCTCTCAAAATCCCAGTTTCTTTTGTTTGATTTCTTCGCGGTAGATTTCCAGCCGGTCGCCGATTTCAATTTTATCTTTGGTCTGGACTTTGAGGCCGGCCTCCTGGCCGTAGAGCACATCTTTGACCACTTCTTTGCCGACTTTCAGTTCGCTGATAACACCCTTGCCGATTTCTTCACCTTTGCGTTTAATTCTGAATTTGAGACTGTTTTCAATCTTGCCCGAGCTGACGCGGCCGCCGACAATCAAATAATTTTTCTCGGTTCTAAAAATTCCCATAATATCCATCGTGCCCATTTCTTCCACCAAAACTTCGGGCACCAAAAGTTTCTCCAGTTCTTTTTTCACATCGCCCAACAAATCGTAAATAATTTTATATTGTTTTATGACCACGCCTTTTTCTTTGGCCAAACGTTCGGCCGCGGGCAAAATCGGCACGTGAAAACCTAAAACGTGCGCGCCCGTGGCTTCGGCCTGCGTGATTTCGGATTCGGTAATAGACCCCAAACCTTTGGCCACCACATCCACCCCAACTTCCGGATGAACCATGCGCTCCAGCGACCCTAAGATAGCCTCAAGCGAACCCAGCACGTCAACTTTAATAATAATATGATATTTTTGCTTGGCCACTTCTTCACCCCCGGCGGTGGTTTTCTGCGAGGCGGCCGTAATAATGCCTTTTTCTTGAGCCAGATAAGACGGCTTAAGTTTTCTTTCCAAACCTTTGGTGGACTCCGGCACTTCCAGCACATCGCCCACGGCCGGCGCCACTTTAAAACCTAAAATCTGCACGGGCATAGAGGGCGCGGCCTCGCGCACGTGCTCACCTTTCCAATTCATCATGGCGCGCACCCGGCCGTAAAGAGCGCCTTCAATGGATAAAGATTCGTTGGGGTGGAGCGTGCCGCTCTGAACAAGCAAAGTAGCCACCGGTCCGGCTTGAGGATCAACATGAGCTTCAACAATCGTGCCGATGGCGCGGCGATCGGGATTAGAAACAATGTTTTCTTTTTCCATGTCGGCCACCAAAATTAAAACATCCAAAAGTTTGTCAATGTTTGTGCCGGCCTTGGCGGCGACAGGCACCATAATGGTTTTACCGCCCCAATCATCAGGTTGGAGACCAAGCTCGGCCAACTGGGTTTTAACTTTATCAATATCGGCATCGGGTTTGTCAATTTTGTTAAGGGCGACGATAAACGGCAATTTGGCCGCTTCAATAATTTTAATCGCTTCTTTGGTCTGAGGCTGAACGCCGTCATCAACCGCTACCACCAAAATCGCCACATCAGCCACTTTGGCGCCGCGGCTGCGCATGACAGTAAACGCCTCGTGACCGGGCGTATCTATAAAAGTTAGAGCGCGCGCGGTTTTGGAAACACGACCCTCGCTATCTTTGGGATAAACCACCACTTGGTAAGCGCCAATGTGTTGGGTGATGCCGCCGGATTCGCCTTCTACCACGCGCGTTTTGCGAATCGCATCCAACAATTTTGTTTTGCCGTGATCCACATGCCCCATCACCACCACCACCGGCGGACGCGCCACCAGTTTAGATTTATCTTCACTTTCTAAAATATTTTGCAGGCGATCCACCGAAGCGGCTTCTTTGGCTTCGGCCATTTTTTTGGTTTCTTCCGGTTCTACTTTAAAACCAAAATCGCTGGCAATAATGTTGGCCGTATCATAATCAATGCGTTCGTTGAGCGACGCCAAAATGCCGTTCTTCACCAGTTCGCGGATAATGGTCGTGACCGGCAAATTAAGTTTAGCGGCAAAATCCCGAACGGTAATAGCCGACGGAACCTGAACCGTGCCCTGGCCGCTGGCAATCGCGGCCGCAATCGCCTCTTTGGTGGCTTTCTCGGCTTTGATGGTTTTTTGTTTATCTTTCCATTCACGAATTTTCCTGGGCCACAGAGAAATAATTTTGTAAGCCACCCGGTCGTCAACTTTAACCGCGTGCGGGCCAATATCAAAACCGAACTGCGGCAGCAGCTCGTAGAGTTCATTGGGGTTAGTTTTGAGTTGTCGGGCCAATTCGGATACGTTCATACCCAGTATATCAACCCCGCATGAGTTCATCACTTGGGGATTCGATTTATCTTATTTCTTGATTTAACCCTGCAGCCTAGTAAAGCCACATCTCCGCGTGTTTCGCGAAGCGAAACTTGCGGGGTTGTATTACTGGGCATATTGTAGATTATAATGTTTTTCTAAGTTAAAGTCAATCGCCACCGCTTGAATTCTAGTTCAAACTGCAACCCCCCCTAAAGACTTCTTCGGGGGTGG
>CAZQSS010000013.1:0-24059 GCA_964596405.1 uncultured Gammaproteobacteria bacterium
TTTCATGGGGAGTATCGCCCTCAATATTTAATCCCTCATCGTCTGCCCAACTCGTGAGAGCTGTTTTAGCAAGTTCTTCTTCGGATAATTGGGTAAGTTTCGCCAAATCCTCGGCGAGAAAGTAGTTTGCCTTTGGGCTCAAAGCAACTTTCATTTCTTCAAGCAAAAAAGATTTTTCGTCAAAAACTGCTTTTGTATGTTTTAGTTGATCTTTTATTTTGTGCCAGATTTCTTTAAAAATTTCCAAATCAACTATTGGCAAAGTAAGTCGCCCCTCAATTTCATATTTACCCATTTCTTCCAAAAGCTGAAAATATAAATCCTCCCCGAGAATTGGCTCTAACATTCCTATGTTCACTTGAACTTCTGGATCAACAAAATGGACATAATATTTTCCAGCATCTTTTTCAATTCTTACTGGCAGAGCAAAAAGTGGATAACGATCAGTTTTAGTTTTTTTATTTCGGGTCTCTTTGTCGCTAAAAAGTGTTTCTTGGTTATTTTCTTCACTTTCTAAAACAATGTCGTCCTCCTTCTCTTCAGTCGGTATTTCAACTTCAAAATATCCAAAAGTTAGGATGACCTGTTTTGTATATTGATCATTTCTGTGTTTATTATAAATATATCCTCTATCTTATTTGCCAACTCTTTTTCTTTTTTATAATCATCTATCTCTTCTTTGGGGACATCTTTTGGGTCGTATTTATAAAAAGTTCTTAAATCAATTGGTTCGGCAATTTTTTCGTCAGTATCTCCATTAAGCAGACCAAGCAGGCCAAAAAAATCCGTTGGTAAACTAACAGAATATTTTTGTTGAACCAATACAGTGCGCTCTCTAGTTAACTTTACATAACCGAGGCAATACTTAATGAAATTTGAAAGGTTATTATCCATAAAAATTACTTTTTTACACTTCAATGATTTCTGAAAAGAAATTTTGAAACTAAAATTGTTTTATCCCCAGCCTCTTGCTTTTTTTTAGAATCTTGTGGTATAGTACAAATGATCGCAAGATCACTACTTCTAGAGCTTGGGGGCCCCTTCATCGGGGTCCCTTTTGCGTTCCAGCTCCTTTTTCCAACATATGAAATCACGAATTTTCTGAATATCAAAAATCATCAATCCTTTTGTGGTTAGAGCTGAAAGTTCTCTAGACACTTTCCGTGCAGTTGCAAACAAAATCACTTTTTTACCAGCACTCATTAATTTCTGAATCGAATCGGCAAAGTCACTGTCTCCGCTCCACAGTATAAAAGTTTCTGCGCTGTTTCGCTCGCAATCAAGAAGCATGTCAACTCCAATTTCAACATCAAAATTACATTTCATATCCTCAATAAAATATTCTCCCTTTTTATTCATATCCTTGAAACGCTCATTCAAATACTCAATGGTCGCAATCTCATATTTTTTAAGAAGTGCTCGACGAACAAACTGGTCAAGTAATACCGTCGAATCGGGTAATATGCTGGAGACATCAATCGAAAAATTCATTATTTTTACGGGCTTCGTCCGAAGAATATACTTGCAATCCTCTGCTTCCGTTTTTTCTTTTTCTGATCGTTCATTGCCCGCCAAATATCCGTTGTAAAAGCTAACTGTCTCTATTGTATTAAAAGAATCTAAAAATTGTTTAAGTCGCTTCAAATTAATGTGCCATCCGAGTTTTCCGCTCCACGGACGCACATTCGCAAAATCAATATAGACATGAGTTTTTGCGCTAAAAATACTATTGAGTTGGCTGATAACCCCCTGTTTATCCTTTGCAATACTTTCAATTCTTTCTGTTTTTGGCGTAAACATATAATTAGCTTCTTTTCTGGTATCTATAACTATATCGAATATTGTCGTTAAGAAACTGCCCATACGATGAAGCGTGCAAAAATTGCTGATATAAATGCGTCGGCACATCAAAATATTGATATATGTCGCTGGAAGTAAACTCCACTTCCAAAGTAGCAGACTGCCGATCGTAGCCGATTGAGCGAATATTTGAAGATGTTACAGATATTCTATCCATAAATTAAACAATTACCTCAACTATTTTCGATGGCGCGAGCCGTTATTTCACCTCTTTCACCTCAATCAAATTCACATTCCCCGCTTGGCCGACCGGTTCGCCGGCGACGAGGATGACGCGATCGCCTTTTTTTAGCTCTTTGTTCTTTTTGAGGTAGCTCATGGAGCGTTCCGCCAACTCTTCAATAGTGCGGCAAGCCGGCAAAATAAACGGTTTAACGCCCCAGGAGAGGTTCAGCTGATGACAAACACGCTCGGTGTCGGTCGGCACATAAATGGGCAATTCGGGGCGAAAACTCGAAATATGGCGGCCGGAGGCGCCGGAGATAGAAGCGGCCAAAATCGCTTTGGCGCCAAGCTTGTCGGCGGCCAAACGCGCCAGTTCGCTTACGGCATCTTCCAGGGGTTCATTTTTTTTGCCGCTAGGTTTGACTTCCAAATCATCAAAAGTGGAGGCCTCGGTTTTCACGGCAATCTTGGCCATGGTCGTCACCGTTTCCACCGGGAATTCGCCGCTCGCTGTCTCGGCCGAAAGCATAATCGCATCAGTATGATCAATCACGGCATTGGCCACGTCCGAAACTTCCGCGCGGGTCGGCCGCACATTGTGGGTCATACTGTCTAACATCTGCGTGGCCACAATCACCGGCTTGGCCACCGCCAAACATTTTTGAATCATCTTTTTTTGCCAGAGCGGTACTTCCTCGGCCGGTAACTCCAATCCCAAATCACCGCGCGCCACCATTATGCCATCGGTGACGTCAATAATCTCATCCAAGTTATCAATGGCCTCACGCATTTCAATTTTACTGACAATCAGAACCGGCGGAGTGCCCGGCAAACCCAATTCTTTTTCATATTGTTTAATAAGAAAACGCAAATCCAAAACATCTTTGGCGGTCCGGACAAAAGAAAGGGCGACAAAATCCACGTTCTGTCCCAAAATAAATTTCAAATCGGCTTTATCTTTTTCCGTCAAAGAAGAAATGGAAAGTTTGGAATCGGGAAAATTCATACCCTTGTGGGGTAAAAGTATTCCACCATGCGCCACTTCGGCCTCGGCCAACTCGCCCTTGAAACTTGTAACCTTAAGTTCCAATTTGCCATCATCTAAAAGCAGCCGATTGCCAATTTTAATATCATCTTTAAACGGCGGGTACTCAACCGGAATTTCATTATTTTTATATTCCAAAGTCTTGGGATTGATAACAACGGTTTTGCCGTTCTCCAATTTAATACCCTCTTTGGGAATATTACCGACCCGCAAACGCGGACCCTGAAGATCGGCCAGGATGGCCAATGGCTCGCCTTCTTCGGCCGCGGCCGCGCGTAAATTTTTGACTAAAAGCGCGTGATTTTCATAAGTGCCGTGCGAAAAATTCAACCGCGCCACATTCATACCAGCTTTGATGAGTTTGGTAACTGTGGCCTTGTCTTCGGTCGCCGGGCCAATAGTGCAGACAATCTTTGTTCGTTTTTCCATAATAATACGAATTACGAATCAATACGAATAGTACGAATCGACTATTTCATAATTTCTGATTCATTATTTTTAATTCTATTTGTTGGCGGGAAGTTCTTCTAATCTCAACTTGATGTCTTTGGTTTCGTCTTTGCGTAAAATTTTCAAACTGATTTCATCGCCCACTTTGAATTTGCCGACCAAAGTGGAAAGGGTGTTTTCTTCGGTAACTCTTTTGCCGTTTACCTCTAAAATAATATCATTTTCCACCAGCCCCGCTTTGTCGGCCGGCGAGCCGGACATAATAGCCAATTCCGTGGCGACTTGTCCTCTGATTAAAAGCGCGCCATAGTCTTGAGCTAAATTGTTGCGTTCGGCAATCTCTTTGTTGACTAAAATATACCGAACACCGAGCCAGGGCCGCACAATCCGACCGGTTTTTTCCACGCTGACAATTATATTTTTAACGCTATTGATAGGCAGAGCAAAACCCACGGCCTGACCCTGTTGATTAACGGCCGTGTTGATGCCGACCACTTCACCATTGAGATTGAGAAGCGGACCGCCGGAATTGCCCGGGTTGATGGCGGCATCAGTCTGAATCGCTTCTTCAATCACCTCACTGCCGCCACCGCCCGTGCCGGCCACCACGCGGCGTTTGATGCCCGAAACTATGCCGCGGGTGACACTGTTTTTATATTCACCCAAAGCGTTGCCAATGGCCACTACCGTCTGACCGATGGCCAACGTATCAGAATTACCAAATGAAACTGTGGGCAAACCCGTCGCTTCAATTTTGATTACGGCAATATCCAAATACGCGTCTTTAGCCAAAACCTTGGCTGGGTATTGCTTGCCATTGTTGAGCACCACCGCATATTCAGCGGTGCCATCATCAACAACATGTTTATTGGTAACAATTAATCCGTCGGCCCGCACGATAAAACCACTGCCCCCGCCCACCACCTGCATATTTTTATTTGGCTGGCTCTTGGGCGCGGGTTGTAAAAAATCATTGTCAAAAGGAAACAGCTGGCCGGTCTGATTATCCATTTTACTCACGTCTTTACTTACAATAATAGAAACAACCGCCGGCGAGACGTGTTTGACCACATCAACTGTCAGCTGGCTTTCATCTTTAAATTGAGACAACTGGGTCTTGCCCGACATTGGGCGGTAAAAAAGACCAGATGAAGTGGAAACAGAATCAAAACTAAGCCAACCAAAAACCAAAACCGCGCCAATAACCCCTGAAAGGCTGCCGACAACCACGCTAACTAATAAATACCAGATAACCGTTATATCTCTACGCATAAATTAACGATTTTCTAACTGTTGCAGGAGATTGTTTTTGAGGTTGTTGGGACTGCCCAGAAGATCACTGTAAAATTTCAAAGTATCTTTATAATATGGTTTGAGATAAAGATACGCGATCACGAGCGGGATAACAATCAAAAAGAATTTTACCCAAGCCAAAACCGTTCCCACGATCATGGCGTGCTTTATGCCATGAAGCATTTTATTATTTTCTTTGGCCAACTTAAAAAGTTCCGCCATGTCGTTGGGATTTTCCTGAACCATATTTTATTTTTTAACTTTTTTGGATTTGGAACGTTTGATAAAAAGCCCCTCCACTTCTTTTTTAAAACTTTCCACGTCTTCAAACGAGCGATAGACCGAGGCAAAACGGATATAGGCCACTTTATCAAAACTTTTTAAACGATTCATTATAATCTCGCCAATTTCTTCGCTTTTTATCTCATGCTTGCGCTTCTTTTGAATATCACGCTCAATAGAGTGAATCAGTGAAATAAAAGCCTCATTGGTGTAAGAACGTTTTTCCAAAGCGCGGCGCAGACCATTCGTAATTTTTTCCCGATTGTAAGATTCGCGGCGGCCGTCGCGTTTCACTACCACCAAGTCCAAGATTTCGATCTCTTCCAGGGTAGAAAATCTAAAACCGCATTTACAGCATTCGCGGCGGCGGCGGATATTGGAACCGTCGGCGCTGACGCGGGAATCATTGACTTTGGTTTCTTTGTAGTTACAAGCCGGACACCTCATAATTTGAAAAATCCTAAACTCTAAATCCGAAATCCGAAACAATATCAAAATTCAAATTTTTTAAAATTCCAAACACGTTTTAAATTTTGTATTTTGGTAATTAGAATTTGTTTAGAATTTCGAATTTCGTGCTTCGAGTTTCACCACTTTACATCATTTTCTTTCGAAGGAAAGCCGGGATATCCAGTTCACTTTCTTCTTCGTCAGCCTTGGGGCGCGCGGGCGCAGACGATTTTTTAGTTTCTGCCTGAGTGAGTGACGAGGCGCCAAAATCCACCTTGGCGGTCTTTTCCGGTTCGGTCTGATCTTTTCTACCCCAGCGGAACGGTTCGTGAGGTGGCGCGTAAGTCGACGCAGTTGCTTTAGTGGACACTTGAGAACGTGAACTGCCGGCATCACGCCGGTCAAAGCCGGTGGCAATCACCGTAATTTTTACCTCATCTTTTAAATCATCGTCAATAACCGTGCCCCAAATAATTTTAGCGTTTTCATCGGCCTGAGCGGTAATCACTTTGGCCGCCTCCGCCGCCTCATGCATGCCTAAATTATGACTGCCGGAGATGATAAAAAGAATGCCCCTGGCCCCTTCAATGGAAAGATCCAGCAAAGGGCTGGCCACAGCCGCTTTAGCCGCTTCTACCGCCCGATTTTCACCCGTGGCCTTACCAATACCCATCAAAGCTGAACCACTGTCTTGCATAATCGTCCGGACATCGGCAAAATCCACGTTAATCTGGCCCGGCACGGTAATCACCTCGGCAATACCCTGAACACCCTGGCGCAAAACATCGTCAATAATCTGAAAAGATTCCAAAAGAGTAGCATTTTTATCCACCACCTGCAAAATCCGATCATTGGGGATGGTGATGATAGCGTCCACTTTTTCCAAAAGCGCGGCGTGCGCCCGGTCGGCAATTTCTTTGCGTTGCTGACCTTCAAAAGTAAACGGTCTGGTGACAACCGCCACGGTCAGAGCGCCGCTGGCGCGCGCGATGTCGGCCACGAGCGGGCTACCGCCACTGCCGGTGCCGCCACCCAAGCCGCAGGTGATAAAAACCATATCGGCGTCTTTGAGCGCCTCGCGAATTTCATTTTGATTTTCTTCGGCGGCCTTGTAACCCAAATCCGGATTCATGCCGGCGCCCAAACCGCGCGTGGTCGTTTTACCGATATGAACTTTGACTGGCGCCAAATTACAATGCAGGGACTGCAAATCGGTATTAATGGCCAAAAACTCCACGCCTTTAATTTTGGCGTTAACCATCCGGTTAATCGCCGAGCCGCCGCTGCCGCCCACACCAATAACTTTTATCTTGGCTAATGTTTCAATCGCCGGTTTAACTTCGGGCATATATGATTAGTATTAGAATAGTTTATTATTTTTATGATTCACCCTGTTAAATGCCGCCACGCGGCAATTTTGCCAAGAGCAAAATTATTTAACAGGGTGAACACTTTTAGTGTTCATCAAGTTATAAAATAAAAGATGGGAACAAACCCACCTTTATTTTATAACTTATTGATTTAAGTGTCAAATGTGGATAATCCTACGGAAACAACCCTTTAAACCACCGGCTAAACTTACCGGCGCCAAAACGGGAAATTAAGCCGCCCAGTTCGTTTTTTTCCGCTGTGCCTTGAACGGTGGCGCCCCATTTGACCAAGCCGATGGCTGTAGTAAACGCCAGATCATTAACCTTGTCAGTCACGCTGGTAATATTTAAAGGATAGCCTAAGGTGGCCGGCAGACGTAGTTTATTTTTGGTAAATTCCACCAAACCGGTCAATTTGGCGCCGCCACCGGTTAAAACCACTCCGGCCGGCAAACGGCCGGAACGGCCCATTTTTTTAAAGACGGCCTCAATTTTATCAAAAATTTCCTCAACCCGGGCCTCAATTATTTCGCAAGCAAATTTGCGGGAGGCCATTTCATGATTGGCCGACCCCAGCTCATATAAATCAAGTTCTTCTTTTTTACCCACCTCTTTTGGCAAAACCGAACCATATTCCAATTTTAACCGTTCGGCGACATCAATGGAAGTGCGCAATCCAATGGCCAAATCCGCGCTAATATGTTCGGACCCGATGGGCAAGACGGCCGTATCCAACAAATCCCCTTCTTCAAATACCACCAGGCTGGTGGTGGCGCCGCCCAAATTGATAATGGCCACGCCCAATTCTTTTTGTTTTTCCGTGACCGCTGCTTCGGCATTGGCTAAAATAGACAAAACCAAATCGTCAATATCCAATTTCGTGCGATAAATCGCTTTGGTTAAATTTTTAATCTGTGAAGTTAGTCCCTGAATAATTTGGGTATCTACTTCTAACCGGACGCCGGTCATACCGGTGGGATCTTTAATGCCCACTTGACCGTCAACTGTATAACTTTTAGGGATGACGTGTAAAATTTCGTAATTCAGCGGGGTGGCGACCATGCGCGCCGCTTCAATCGCCCGCTCCATTTCTTCTTCGGTTATCTCGCCGTTGGCTTTGGAAACGGCCACCACGCCCTTGCTTTCGGCTGATATAATTTGATTGCCCGAAATACCCACCCAAACATGTTCAATGGGGATACCGGTCATTCTTTCGGCTTTTTCCAAACAAGCGGAAATTGAAGAAACTGTATCGTCAATACTGGTAACGACCCCGCGGTGAACACCTTCGGATGGCGCTTCGGCGGCGCCGATAATATGCAGTTCCACGCGCTCGCCGACCGGCACTAACTGACCGATGGCAATGCGCACGGCGGTTGAGCCGACATCTAAACCGCCGATAATGTCACTTTTTGCTCCGCGACGAAACATCATACAAAATCAAAATGCAAAAATCAAAATTTAAAATTAATGAAATATGGTATAAATATTATAAAGCCGACGGCGAGGGCGGTTAGTGAGGCCAGTAAAACTGCGGCCGCCATAATATCTTTTATTGATTCAACATAAACATGCAAACGCGGTTTGAGCATATCCACAAGGCGTTCCATAATACTGTTTATTAATTCTAGCACTAAAACAAAGGCCGTGACAAGGAGCAAGGCCACCTTTTCCCAATTTTTGACCGGTAAAACGAACATCAACACAATAATTGCCAACGCGGCCATCAGTTGAATGCGAAAATTTTGCTCTTCTTTAAAAACTAAAACCGCGCCGCGCCCGGCGTAATAAAAACTGCGAAATAATTTTCTAATTTGTAGCATATTTTTTTACTAGAGCGTCTTGTTTTTTAAACATTCTGCGTTCTTCGGATTTCGACTCCTCATGATTCAGTCCCGTGAGATGCAAAAGGCCATGAATCAAAATTCTCGCTAATTCTTGCTTAATTCCTCCGCCATATTCTTTGGCCTGGCGCTTAATTTGAGGCAAAGAAATCACGATTTCGCCCAAAAATGCCGGATTTTGCCAATCACCAAAAGAAAGCACGTCGGTGACTTTATTTTTTTTACGATATTGACGATTTAATTCACGGATCTTTTTATCACCAACCAAAACAACCGAAACTACTTTTACAATCTTCAAATCTTTCACCACTTTCTCCCCCACTTTTTTGAGCCAAGCATCAAACTTTTTATCTTTAACCAAACTAACGATTTCTATCATACTTCTTAATCCTTAATTCTTAATCCTTCAAATCTAGGGCGTGGTGGTGGTTTCCATCGGTGGCGGAGCAACCGGAGCGCCAATTTCTTGACTACCAAAAGTTTTAAAGCTGTTCACCATCATTTTAAAAGCGCTCAAAAAATTAATCTCGGTTTTTAATCCAATATTATAATTGATGACATAGATTGTCTCACCAAAAGGAATATAGGCGGTCAAACCATCCGGACTGAAAACTCCGTCTACCCCCTCTTTTGTTTTTATTGATGTTAAATCTTCAACGCGTGCGCCCGGCGATTGGCTCAAATACCAATCCTTGATGGGTAATTTTTGAGGATTGTCGGTTAAAGTGACTTCTGCAAATTCGCCCGTATCCGAAGAAAACATCACTTCGTCATTATTAGTATCCAAAGCCTGGGCCACCCACTTGGCCGGATAATAAACGGAATACTGGCGCGTGGGGTTAAAATAATTTTTAACCAAACCCGAATCAATCAACTTTTCCGGTTTAAAACCCAAGGGATTATAAAGATTGGTCAGTTCGGTATTATCCGGGTAACCATCTTCATCGGTGTCGGGCTTTTGCAAATCAGCGCCAAAAAGTTTTTCTTCTTCATCAGTTAAGCCATCGTTGTCGCTATCCAGGCTGGTGGTATAATTCTTGAGCGGCAAAATCACCGATGAGGGTGTTGGCGCAACCACTTCGGGCGTGGAAACAGGGACAACTGGCGGAGGCGGAATGGCTGGTGTAGCCCCGACGCTCCCCGACGCATCCCCCGACGGTACCGTCGGGGTTCCGGTCGGGGTGCCGCCTGCGGGCGGCAGCGGCGGGGCCTTGGCCTGTTGGGCTTGCCGGATATAGTAAAAAGCAAAACCTGCCACGCCAATGACCAAAAAGATTGAAACAATCAAAATTATAAACTTGGGTTGCTGTAATTTGGCGGCCGTGGCGCGATGTGGCGCGAGAGGTGATCCGGCTATCGGCGCGACGTTATTGGTTACTCCGACACTCCCGACGCTGACGGTCGGGACAGGTTGAGTCGGGGTGCCAGCTGTTGCTGGCAGCGCGGTCGGGTTAACAAAAACTCTTTCGACTCGGGTTTGCACCTGTCGCTTCATGCCGCCATAAAACTCCGACGGAATCACCTCAATATTTGATTCGGGTATCTGCGCTGAACCGTTGTTTAGATTATTTTCGGGCATAGATAAATTTTATCTGGGGGGTAATTCTAATAATTTACCGGCGCCTAACGGGTTATAACCACTACGGACTTCTATGCCGTCGGCGTAACTATCACCATCCGTATCAGCGACCAAAGGATTAGATTTCCAAATTATGACTTCTTCATAATCGGTCAAGCCATCGTCGTCCGTGTCAACTTTTGCCGGATCAGTCCCCAATCTCGCCTCTTCTTCATCGGTTAAACCATCACCGTCCGTATCAACATTAACAGCCGGCGGTGGGGCGGCGGACGGAGGAGTGAGCTCGGCGCCACCAGCTTCGGGAGCTGGCGCAGTTTCGGGTGGCGTAGTTTCCGGTGCCGGACCAACCACTGGCGCGGTGGGAGCTTCAGTAGTGGGCGGAGCGACAGCCGCCGGTTCAATATTGACCGGGGCAACCGGCATAACAGCGGTTTTTGTAGAAGAACGCCAAAGAGAAAAACCAATGCCGGCGCCGGCCACTACCAACAAAAGTACGCCAATCACCAAAAACATGCCCTTCTTGCTCAAAAATGGCTGAGATATTTCTACGCCAGGCGCGGCCGCTTCTTCCTCTACAGGTGCTGCCCCGACGTCTGAAGTCGGGGCAGTGGCTGACGCCACTGGCTTTAACTTTTGATTGGCCAGGGCGGACTTTATCTCCCCCGGCTCAATAATACCGTCATTGTGATCAAAAATGTCCACCGGCTCGTTGGGATTATTTCCGCCTGCCTGACCGGTAGGCAGGCCGGCTGGCGGAGGATTGGGCGACAGATTGTCAAACATAAAAAGTAAAATTAAAAAATTTTATAATTTAATTTAACCCGCGCTGTATTCACACTCGCTAGTACATCCATTCTGGCCCTGAAAACCATGTGGTCCCTTGTCGCACTGCTCGGAATTTGTAGACTGCACTATGAAGTCGCCACAATAACCTCCGGGCGGCACTGGTATTTTACAGCCAACACCACAAAACTTAATTCGTAGATCCCACGTTGCATTGCTACCATTTTTTGTGGCTCCCGAGTCACATTGTTCAACAGGAGTGCCATTTTTAATTCCATCGCCGCAACTTTCTGTCGGAATGCAAGCGCCAGGAGCGCCCCAATTGCAACTGTTTGAGCCGGTTGTACTGGCCACACAAGGTGTGGTTTTTTCTCCAGCATAACCAGCAACTGCTGTACAAGCCACTTTTTGCTCGTTAACAAGACTGGTGGGATCACACTGCTCACTGCCGGGATTAGGATTAGCGTCAAAGACGCCATTGCCACAGCTGTTTACACAACCGCCGCTGGGCACATACTCACAATTGGGCGCACAAGTTTTGTTCTGTAAACCATGAGGCACGCCGGTTGCCGTACAAGCAATTTTCTTCGTTTGACCCGGAGTACACTGCTTGGTTGCGTCATTACAACTTACTTGGCTGGCCACTGTCACCACCTGCTGGCAACCATAAGCGCAGTAAGTACAGGTGCCGGCTGATGAATAATCAGAGCAAATTTGACCGTTATTTATTCCGTTATCGCAAGTCTCGCCCGTATCCAGATTGCCATTGCCGCAACTGCCCACCTGATAAACCGGCGGCGGAGGCTGGATCGGTAAGCAGGTTATGCTACCCATACTGACAAAATCCGCCCAATTGCAATTGGTGGTTGAGACAACCTGATACCCGGGGGGAGCAGCGTCTTTAAACAACGGCCGCGTTCCAGTGCAAGTTCTGCCCGCGCCGCAATCAGCAGTAACAGTACTGGTCTGACAGGACTTGGTAGAATCATCTGAACACCTGCCGACCGCCATTTCCTGCGGACGAACACCACTTGGCACTTTGCAATAACGCTGGCCGGACTGTTTATTTTCGCAAGAACCGGTTGAAATATCTAGACAATCATTGCCAGTGGCACAACTACGCCACAAATCACCGTTGCAACTGTTGGTAGCAAGATCGGTCTTATAAACAGGTCCATCCGCTGACGTACCAATGAGTGATATAGGCGCGTCGCTGACTTCCGGACAAACAGCATCCGAAACCTGCTCTGAACAAGTAGTGATTTGATAAATACCGCCGAATTCAGAACCACTCTTCTGACACTGCCACGTATTATTTGATGAAAAATGTACACAACGAATCGTGTTTAACGCGCAAGGGCCACTATCGGAACTAACCGTACAATTGTCATCGTTTTCACAATATTTTTGAGGATCATTGGAACACGTGCCGACTTGGCAGATCTCGCTCTTTTCACATTCCTCGTAGAATGAATTTAATTTGCCATCGCCACAATAATTGCGGCCTTGGCAATCCCAAGTACAAGATAAGTCTTTTGTATAATCATATTTTTCGCCGCTATTTACGCAAGGTCCGACCGGTGTCCCCATAAAAGTACAATCACTATCAATGTTACACGTTACAGGGTTAAGACCGGCACACCATTTAACACCCATTGCCGAACTATCACAAACTTCTTTACCGGTATCTTTTACACTATTACCACAATAGCCAGAAACATTTGTAACATTAGCTCGCCCTGAACAGGTACTATTACAATATCCGTATTTACCATTATTGACGCCGTCATCGCAGGTTTCCGGCGGGACTTGTTTTACGCCATCGCCACAACGGCCTTGGGGCAGGCAAGCCGGATAGTCTGACTTTTTGCCAGTGTAGCTATCGCTAATCTCACCGGCTGAAAGCGCCCGATCATAAATTTTTAACTCATCAATCAAACCTTCAAAATTATTTTGATAATTGGCGTTCTCAGTGCTCACGCCAATACCTAAATTATGACTTTTGGGTGTTAACTTTCCCGAAGCGCTGACACCCCACCCTGATTGAGTTTGGCCATTGATATAAATTCTCACCTCTGAACCGTCAAACGCGCAAACTATATGCTTCCACTGATTGGCCGGCAGAGTGTTGGGTCCGGTGGCCGCCCTAACCCAAGTTCCGCTTATATTCATACCACATCTTAAATTGTTTGTATTGCCTGTATCCATTGTCCATGAGCCGGTATCGCCCGTCGTCCAAAAATGCTTGCCAGCCACTCTCATCCAATCGCTCGCGCCGGTTTTATTAACCCAGGCCGAAACGGTTATTTTTTGAGGAGTAAGCGAAGCATCGTGGGGAACGGTTATCCTTGATCCCGAAATAAATTTAAAAGCCTTGCCTACTTTGCCAACGACATAACTGACACCCGAGCTATTACCATTATTGCCGCCCACCGCGTCATGGCTGTTGCCTTCGGCCGGCCACCAACTAATCAAACTCGGGTCGCGATCCGACTCCCAATCGCTACAATCGTTTTTGCATCTTTCATATTTTATGCCCGGATACTTATCGGCTGTATTGCAAGCAGGCGCCCGTTTCTGCCCAATTTCGCAAACTTCCGGCGGCGAGGCGCTGCCATTGATTACGCCGTCACCGCAACCTCTGCTGCCTATCCCCAACACGGCATTGACGCAACTCATTTCTGTCTGATAGTTTAAACTGCCGCTTAGCTCCGGCGGCCGCGTATCATTCAAAGCCGACACCCACTGATACTTATTGCTCGGCAGTTCAAAATCCGCTTTGAGCGCGGCACTGGCGCCGCCCTTGGTTTCATATTGATAAATATGCGAGTCTGATGGACAAATAAATTTAGAAGTCGTGGCGTCCCAACAAGTCTCGGCGTTAAAAGGACCTAAATTAACCGCCGGCGAACCCACACTCAAAGTACTGCTGGCACAACCGTAAAATCCATTCAACGGATCCATCGGTAAACTGTAACCCAAGGCATTGCCCAAAACGCCCTGCCAAGAACGCCACTTGCTTGTGGTTTGCGAAGGTAAGAAAGTGCCTATCTCCGGATTCTGTTTTAAATCTGGGTACAAACCGTTCTTTTGATAATAAGCGCCCAATTTTTTGGTGATGAGCTGTAGATCTTGAACCCGTTTGAAATCGCGATATGCTTTTTTAATGGTTTCCGTGTCAGAAAAATTAACGTTCAACGCCAGATTAGCCATTAATTGATTAACAACGTTAAGAGTTTCGGCCGTGGGATTACTGCTGAAAGAGAAAACAAAGACATTGGAATAAATACTAAACTGAATTCCGGTGGGGTTATTAACTATATTCAAACCGCTGATATAGAAAGTCCGGCCTTCTTGCAAGGCATCATAGCTGCCCACTTTAACCGGTACCGGCACGCCCTTGACAATGTTGGGCTGGCTGTTGTACCAGTCTAATAATGTTAAATGTTGCGTATTGGGATAAATACGGATGCCAATGCTGTCGCGGTCAACTTTGACGTTGGCGCCGTCCGGAGCGTCAAACGTCATAAAAAATTCTTTAAAAATACCGGAACTATCCGCGGAGCCGTCGGAATTTTGATGAAGCAGGGGCGCGGGCGGACGCAGTTCTGGCAAATCATCGCTGGCATCATTTTCTTTGCCAGCATCGCGGCAATACATCAATTTAAAATTATTCCAGCCGCGGCCTTCATCGGTCACCGTGTAAATATCCGCCCAACCCAAACCATAATAATGCATAACATCATCTGGCCAGGGTTTATTGCAGATGAAAACTTGAACAGTGCCGGTGGCCGCGAATGTGGCCATATTGCTATCAATAACTGTGGCGCCGAGCTGGGTTAAGCCATTTTTGTTTTGAGCGACAAATTCCTGGGAAGAATTCTTGTTATACGCGTCTGGAATGACGCGCCCCGGAGCGACGATCGTGTTTTCATCAACCGACCAAGTGTAATTCCAATCGTAAATACCGGGGAGAGGCTGGAGTTCCTGAAGCGGCGAATCTGACACGGATTTATCCAAATAATAAGCCGCGGCGGTAAAAACTTTATCAATATCTTTTATCTCTTTATCCGCTGTGGCAGTCAGAGCCGCATCGTCTGAAGTATCATTGCCCAAAGTACTAAACAACCACGTCTGCGGATCAAGCGTCACTTTTTCAATTTTGCAAAGGCTGTTTTTGGTTGTAAAATTGGTCAAGCCGGCCAGAGCTATTGACGGTTGCAGACTCACGCCTTTGGCAGTCTTGATTCCGGGCATTAAAACAATCCTATAGCCCTTGCTAAACGCCAAGGGCTCTTTTAAATTCAAAGTGACTGTGGTAGATGGTGTGCTGGTCACAAACACAAAACTTAAAGTATAGTCCGTCTGGCCTTGACAGTAAACATCCGCGCGCGCGGGCAGGCCAAAAAGCCGGCGGCCAAAACTCAAAGTTTTTTGCCAAAAATTTTGGGGCGGCTGATCTCTCGCGACCTGGCGATATCCAACGGGACAAGACGGAGCGTCGAATGTTAAAGTGGCCAGAGCGATATTGTATTCACCCGTGAGCTTGTCGGTAAAACTCGCTTGATCCATTAAATCAGTAAATTCTATTTTGATGGCCGTATTGGGACACGTGTTGGGAGACACGGCGGGTTGTAGAACGGTCGCTTTCGGCCGCACATAACAACAAGAATCCGCGCCCACGCCTTTAGCCGCGTCAGTCGCCACCGGACACGGAGCATCCAACGGCTCGTAGCCGCATTGTAAAATAAACTTGGCCGCGCCCGACTGATTAGTGGGCGCTGTGGCTGTGATATCCGCGATTTGTTGTTTGGTTACCGGATTGACTGAGCCATTGCCGACGGCGGTGGCCAACTGCCAGGGGTCTATTTTACCATCGCCGGTGGCCGCCAAATCGCAAACCGCGTCCTCCCCCCAGCCAAAAACGCCATCGCCGCAAAATGAACCATATTCCAAAGACGCGCCGGCATTTTGACAATCTCGCGTACAGGCGCGCTCACCGTCGCACTCTTCGTTATTGCTGTTTTCCACAATATTGTTGCCGCATTTACTCGCCGTCGTACCATAGGCTTTGGCTGCCTTCAAACAATTTGGCGTGCAACCAAAACCGTCTTTGCCATTGTTGACACCGGCATCGCACTCCTCGTCTGGTTCTTTCACGCCATCGCCGCAAACATTTATCGCTTTTGATAAATCACAAGTAATGCCCGCATTTATCGCCGCCTGACATTTGTTGCGGCTGATGGGTGTGCCAATACTAAGACACCGGTTTGTACAACCGATCCCCGCTTGGCCATTGGTTACACCCGCGTCGCAATCTTCATTCGCTTCCACGATTGAGTTGCCACAACAATCTTTATTTTGGTCGCCAGCGCACGCCAAAGTGCCTAAATTAACTTTGGGATTATCCAGACATTGAGCGGTACAAGTCGCGCTCGGCGGATCACAATCTTCCCCCGCTTCCACAACAGTATTGCCGCAAAGCGGCGCGGTGCCCCAAGCCGTCTGCCCGCTCCGCACGCAGGCACTGTTGCAGAGATTACTCGCTGTTGAAGTGCTATCAAATTGAGAAACTGTGGCCACGGCCATAGGCGCGCTAGTCCACGCCCAGCCATAATCCCAAGCATTGAGACGTTGGCCAAAAGGCGAACAAGCGTCTTTGGCGCCGCGGGGAATGCTGAAATAACCGGCTTGCGCGCCGACCCAGCGGACCACACTTTCGGCCGGCTGAACTTCCACCGAACTGACCGCGCATTTATTAACATCCGCCTTGGTTCGCAATGTCCAGGAATGACTATCGCAAGTAAGATTACTCAGACAATTCGGGTCGCCGGCTCTATAATTTAACGTTGATGTGCCCATGGTCTGATCCATTTCAATACCATTAGCGCTCTTGAGGCCGGCAAATATCACCCGATAATAACTGTTGGCAACCAAATCCGGATGAGCGATGACCAAAGTATCGTTAACAATTGTTTGTTTTCTTAAAGAAATAGCTGTGGCTAAATTGGCGCCACTACAATCCGCGGTCGGGCCGCTGATGTCACAAAGTATAACATTTTGAGTATTGGCGTGAGTTGGAGAGAGAGCGACGTTAAATTGCGCGCCCAGTTCGGCATTGACGCAAGCCGCGTTGCAATCCGGCCATTTTTCCAGCACTCGGGGATTAGTCAATTTAATATAGAGGAGGGCGTCGTCAACCACAGTTTTGTTGCCGCTCGTCGTCTGCGCCCAAACATGTTCGCCGCCCGACAACGTTTCCAAATTCAAATTATTCGTATGCAAATCCTGATGCGGCTTGCCCCGATCCAGGCTCGCAAAAATTCTCACCACCTCCAAATTGCCGGCCGTTGGCTCGGAGACAACATAAGCGTATTCGCCCGAGACGACCACATCGCCGGGTTGTGGCATTTTAGCGCCGCTCGCACCGTCAGCGATAGAACCGGCCAAACTTGGCTGGAGCGGATTAGAAATGTTGATTATAAATAACTTCTTGGCGGACGAATCGGTCACGTAGGCGTAATTGCCGTCAAGAGATATTGATGATGGGCTAGAGACACTCAATCCGGCGATTACGGAACTTTTCAAAATCGGCAGAGTGGCACTGCTTACATCAATAACATGAAAATCGCCGGTTGAAACCGCGTAGACGTAATTCCCCTGAACCGCCACTTTTCGCAAGGCATCAGGCACATCCAACCGGCCGCTTATAGCCGGTTGGGACGGTTTTGAAATATCCAGAATCCCCAATCTGTGGTTGCCGCTATAATCGGATGAAATCAAATAAGCGAAATTGCCAAAGACAACCACATCGCGGGGCCAGGCGAAATCCGCGTCGCGCCAAACGGCTGTCAATCGGATGTCCGCCGGATTAGCCACATTAAAAACATACAAAGCATTATCGGGATTCGTTGAAACGACGTAAGCATAATTGCCGGCCACGGCCAAGGCCAGTGGCGTCATATTGTTGGGCGCGGCGTTTTGAACAATTTTACCCACCGGCACAAGAGCGTCGCCCGAACTTCTGAAAACTTCTAATGATTGGCTATTCTGTGAGACAACGTAAACTAAATCGTTGACAATGGCCAGCGCTCTCGGTCCGCCCAAAAGAATGCCCGCCGACGCGTCCGGGACTATCTTTTTCTTAAAGAGAGGCTGGGCTGGATTGGAAATATCTACCAAATTTAGAGCGTTACTGCCATACGAAGCGATAAGGGCTTTATTGCCGGAGAGGGCGATTGATGAAGGATAATCCAAAAGCGGGCCGGCGGAATTGTGGTCAAGCAGAGATTCGTGCGCCGGAGACACTGTGCCCGTCTCTGTCATTCTTTGTTTGTAATCAGAGATATTGGCGTAACCGGATGATACCCCGGCGGAGAGGCCAACGCTCCACTCCCAATTATAGGCATTGGCATCCAAAGCCCAACAGATGTTTTCATCAGCCAAAGCCGTGACTGAATATAAATCTTCATTGTCATCCGCGTTATTCAGATACCATTTATCAAATTCTTTGGCCGAAAATGGGTCCGGACTCGTAACCGCGCTACCCAAAACGCACAAAGTCGGGCTGTTTTTAGTTTTAAATTTAAAAGTGTAGGGCGCGGCCAGATAGGCTTCCAACGCGGCGACTTCAGCGCCAGATGAATTAAAAACAAAACTCTTAATGGCTGTCCCCAATCGCGCCCGATACCAGGTATTTTGTGATAAAAGATTGTTAGTGGCCGATGGCGGAGTGTAGGTGACGGTATCAACCGCGGCCGGCGAGCCGGTATAGCCTTCGGCCAATTTGCCGTTCGTCAGAGTGAAATCCAAAGTTCCGCCGGTTACAACCGTGGGAATGCCGCAATCCATATCCGTGCAAGTCTCCACCACAAAAGAACCGCTATTGACCGTGCTTTCTTTAATCAAAGTGGAAAAACGGACTTTTATCTGCGCATTGATACAAACATTCTGCGGTGAAGCCCACAACTGCGACGGCGTTGGGCTGGGCACAATGTTCGCGCCGCATTCCTCAACCACTTTAGGCACGCTGGGCAACATACCGGTAGAGAACAGCCACGAATAAACCGAGGCTTTGGGACCCTGGTCTTCAGGACAAACTGTTGAACATGAACCGCTGGCGCAACATTTTTCTCCGGACGTGGCATCGCAAACCACGTTATTATCCGTCTTGCAGTTTTGAACTTTAAAATTCAAGCCGTTGCTACTGTAGATGCCGGTTACATCTTTAACCTTAACCGGGCCGGTAATTAAACCGGCTGATTTAAGCGGCGCCTGAGCGAAGATAAGAATATCCGTCCAACTGTTAATGTTGGCCGAGGCATTCTTCCAAAATTCCACACTGCCCTGATTGCCGGTAAAACCTTCGCCGGTTAAATTGACGAAAGTATTTTCCGGCCCATTATCCGGTTCAATAGAACAAAGACCCGGCCGCACCGGCGTATCATCAATAGTGAAAGTCTCTTCATTGCTGTTGCCCAAAATATTATTGACAAAAACCTGATAATTACCCTCAACCAAACTTTCCGGCGCTTTAACGATTATCTGGGTGGCCGACCAAGCGGCTGGGCAGTTGGCCGGCGGCAAAGCCTGAATGGCGCCAAAGAAAATCCGTGGCGGCTGGCTCACGCCAAAGTTAGAACCAAAAATCGTCACATAGCTCCCCTTGGGGCCATTTTTTGGGTCGATGTAATCAATACGCGGCAAAAGTTCCGGTGCCACGGCGTTAATTCTAAACGGGATGCTGTTGGAATCAACCCCGGCCACGCTCGCCTGAATGGTGATGAGCTGTGGCGGCAAGGTAGGCGTTTTGGTGGTGATGAGATTGCTGGCCCAGGCGTTGAGTTGGGCCAAATAATCGCCAAACTTGAGCCGACCGACGGCCGACGCGCCCCCCACGGTCAGCTGCGCTTCAAAAGCGTCATTGGGCGCCACGGCCGGCACGCCGAGCTGGGCGCCGCCAACAGTTAAAACCGCGCCGGGCATAGCCGAAGCCGGATTCGTGCCGCAAAGACCTGGCCGAGCAACGCCATTAATCGCAAAAACGCCAGCGGGAGTAAAATCCGGGCCCCAATTATCGCCGGTAGTGTCAAAACGCGCCAAATCGCCGGCACCGGTATAACCATCTTTTCTGATTTCCACCGCTCCGCTCTCGGCCCCGGCCGGCGCTTCTACTATCACCGAATCATTTTTCCAAGTGCTTTGAGTGAAACAATTAACGACCGTGGCTTGTTTATTATTTTTGAAGAAAACTGCGCCCGGCGTGGTGCCGAAACCGGAACCGAAAATCGTCACATAATTGCCCACCGCGCCGTCCTTTTTATCAACATTCGTGATTTTAGGGCGCGCCACGCAAGTTTGAGTGCCCGGGTCGCAATAGGTGCCGGCGCAATCAAGATTGGTCGTACAGGCGCCGCCCGGACAAGCTCCGCATTGGCTGGCCGCGCCGCAATCCACTCCGGTCTCATCGCCGTCTTTGAGGCCATTGAAACAATACGCCGGATTAACTTTTACCGTCATCGGGCCGGAGTACGTGTTGTGGTCGTCAACATCAAAAGCGCGAGCCTTGAGTTCGTGAATGCCCAAGATACCGGCGGTATTCCAAATAGTCTGGGCTTCGCCGCTGGGCAGAGACGGATCAACCACCGCGTTGTTTATCAGATTATCGCCATCGCGATAAAAAGTCATCGCCTTGACGCCGCCATCATCGGTAAAAGCGGCCGATATAGGCACTGAGGCGTCAGAAGATATAACTGCGTTCTGCCCGGGCCTGACCATCATCACCGTGGGCGGTTCGCGGTCAAACCTTTCACCGGTGGTAAAAGTGAACAAACAAGGATGGCTGATACAACTTAAACTCCGGCCATCGGTTGATTTAATGTCGTCGGTCAGCTGAACATTGTAAACGGTATTTTTTTTGAAACAAGTGTCAGAGGGGTCGGAATTAGCCGGATTGTCCGCATCCAAACAAGAACCGGTAGGATGAAATTCCACTAAACTGTCGTTAACTTTCAAAAAATTGCCCGGCGGCGCCGCGCCGTCGGTCGCTTCGTTAATTTTAACGGAAGAGGCATTTATGGTGCTAAAATCAACCGTCGCGGCTGAACCAAAACCCTGATAGAAAATAAAACCCAAAACAATATTTTTAACCGCTTGTTGGCCGGTCGGCGTCATCCGGCCATAAAAAACATTGCCCGTGCCCGGCGGCCACAAACAACTGTCGCCCGAACAGGGCGGTAAATTTGTGCCGGCGCCGCCGCCCAACGTTCCTTCCACCAATTTTGAAAGCACAAACTGCGTAATGGCAAAGGCGGAAAGAATAATGGCCAAACCAATGGCGGCGTTGAGCAAGATTTTTTTGGCTTTAGTAATCTGTTCTTCATTGCCCTCGGCTGTCATATATTCCACTCCGCCCCAAATCACCAGCCCCAAAGCCACAATACCTAAAAGCCCCAGCGCCGCGCGAATAATTTTGGCAATGGTCACACGAATATCCACGCCGGTCAAACCCGTATACTGACCAAATTCAATGCCGGTATTGACCTGCGCCAAAACGGGCAAGACAATTATAAACACACCACCCAGCGCCAAAAGACTAGATATCAAAAATTTGAACTTTGGATTTTGAAATTGATTTGACATTTGAGCTTTGGATTTTGAAATTCAAATTTTATGGTTTTATACTATATGAATTGTAAGGACAGTCGGTAGCGCTGGCGCACATACTGGCGCCCGGATAAGACGCGCCGTTGGCGCAACTGGGTGAGGTATCGGCTAAAGACGCGCAACCCGGCCCGATCGCCTGATAATAACAAATCTGATAAATATCCGAGAGAAGCGACGGCGCGAATGGGAAATAAAGCGCCCCGAGCGGGTCATTGGGCGAACTGGAACGCCAAAAATCGCCGTGCCATAATTCAGCCGTCGTCCTCACCGGTATTTGAGTGACGGCCGTGACCACGGCGCCGGCCGCGTCATAATTGGTGGCGCGCGCCGTGTACCAAACATTAAATTCTTTATCGGTTTTTAATCTCAATTCATTTAAACTGCCGGCCGACATCAGCTCATCAAAACTCAAAGTCAGCGGCGCGTTGGGCGCCACATTGGGTTCGTTAAAATTGGGCGCGATACCGGTCAGACGCGGCGCCGTAGTGTGCAAAACCGCGGAAGTATTGAAAGCCCAATAAAAATTATCCGTTGCCGGCCCTTCGGCCTGCCCGTTGGGGCCGGGCTGATGTTTTAAAACACCTTGATCTAAACGTAGTTCGCCGCCGCCATCCAGTGAATTGCCGGCCATATCCACCACGCCATCATAAATGTTGGCGGTGATGGCCGCTTGCGGCGGATTAGACGAGTCAACGGTGGCCGCCCGGGCCGTCACCAGTACCGCGGCACTGGCCGGCAGACAAAAAATAGATTGGCCGCACGGATCTTTGCCGCATTCATCATTGGTTTTAAACTCTACCGTGCGATATTGGTTGGTCAAGCGATATTCGCCGCCCACTAAACTGCTCGTGACGGTGGTAATATTTTGAAAATCTCGGCCAGGCGTGGTGGCGCTGTAAAGGCCGCTCGCGGAAATGGGGTCAACCGGTTCGTTAAAATTAATCTGGACTAAAATGTTGCGCGGATACTTGGCAGTCGCGACGGTCGGCAAAGGTATAACCGATTCCACTTTCGGCGGGGTCAAATCCACCACCGGGGAAACAATAAACTCCCAGCTGTAATAACTGTTGGGGAAGGCGGGGCGGCCATCGGCCAGTGATACGCCGCCGGTGAGCCGCGCCGTATATTTTGTGTCCTGCCGCGCGTCACCGAGCCAACTGGCCGGTTTCATCACAATCGTGCGGCCGTCAGCCGAAACAAAAACGTCAACCGCGCTGATGGCGCCGGCGACACCATCTTCATTTTTATAAATTTTGATATTAGTATCATTAATCTGATCGGCCACGCCTCCAATCAAATTGCCAAAAATACCATCGCTGTTAGTATCTTTAACCAAACTCTGCGGCAAAAACTTTTCTCTAAAAGTCACGACAATTTTGGTATTGCGCGGAATGCCAATGGCGTTACGCATGGGGTAATGAGATTCCAATGTCTGACCCAAAGCCCCGCCGATTCTAAACTCCTCACCGTACTCCCCCGGCCCTTCGGCTGTTCCCCCGCCGCCTGTCTGGCCGGTGAGCATATTGATAACAAACTGGGTGATGGCAAAAGCGGAAAGGACTATACCCAAGCCCACGGCCAAATTTTTGAGAATTTTTTTGGCGGTGTTGATTTGCTCTTCATTGCCCCCGGCCGTCATATACATATAGCCGGCGTAGATGGTAAAGCCCACAAGCACTATGCCAACCAGCCCCAAAGCCACGCGGATAATTTTGGCGATGATAATTCTGATGTCGGTTTGAGCCAAGGCGGTGTATTGGCCAAACTGATCAATGCCGGTGTTAATACCCGGCGTCTGGGCCAAGGCTGGCGCGGCTAAAATCAGCAAACAAAAAAAGAGGGAACAAAAAACAAAAACTCTCTGGCCAAAAGCTAAAAAAATCTTTTTGTTTTTTGTTCCCTCTCTAACAAGCATCATACCCCGTTAGAAACCCTGCGCGAAAAAGAATTTTAGTCTGTTCTTAAGGTAACGCTTACCCATTCCAGACTTAAGATACTTTTCTCGCGCCCAGGCATCTTGTTTATTTAGACAAGCTTCGTAATAAATAAGACTCCACGGCGCTCCATGCTTAGTTGATTTGTTTCTTCCCGCATTATGCCTTAAAATTCTTTTTCGCAAATCATGAGTTGAACCGGTATACCATCTATCAATCTTTTGACTTTTTAGAACATACGCATACCACATAGACGTGTTTCTAACGGGGCATAGATAAGGAAATATAATGGTCTGGGAAAACGAGACAACCCATTAAGATACAAATCGGTGGTATAAT
>CAZQSS010000014.1:0-23684 GCA_964596405.1 uncultured Gammaproteobacteria bacterium
ATCTGGCTCAAAAAATATCTTGAGTATGTCCAAGAAAATGGAGAGGTGGCATTTTACTCTACAGACCTTAAGCCATTTGATTCATTTTTTGAGGAAGATTTTTTCAATCTCATGCGCGCGAACTTAAAACGCGGCTACAAAATCCAAAACCAAGTTGGGAGTTGCGGCTTCAAGATTGATTTCGTTATCAGTAATACGAATACCGGCAAGCGTATCGCGGTAGAATGTGATGGGCCTTGTCATTTCAAAGACGAGATAGACGAAGCATACGGTATTCATATCGAGAGCGACGAGGAACGCCAGCGCGTTCTTGAAGCCGCAGGGTGGAAGTTTTGCCGGATCAAGTATGCTGATTGGATTGATGAAAAGTTTGACCGAGATACTGTAGTTCAAACAATTGTTGATTTATTGAAATAATTTAGGCGGTACGCCAGCTAATGCCAAAAAGCTAGTTTGTCTAAGTTTAATAGGGTTTTGATGTTTAAAATAAATTTTATGCCTAACATTAAATGGTTTAAAGAAATTAGAATTAAAGACGTGCCGAGTGTTGGCGGCAAAAACGCCTCCCTCGGTGAGATGTATTCCCAACTGACCAAAAAAGGGATTAAAATTCCCAACGGTTTTGCCGTGACGGCCGAGGCCTACCGGCATTTTTTAAAACAAAATAAACTGGATAAAAAGATTTATCAGATACTCAGAGGTTTGAATGTTAAAGACGTTCACAAACTAGCGCAGGTGGGGCAACAAATCCGCGTCATGATTATCACTTCAAAAATTCCGGAAAAAGTTCAAAAAGACATTCTTACTGCCTATAATCAATTAAACAATAAGAGTTTTGCTGATGTAGCTGTGCGTTCATCAGCCACGGCGGAGGATTTACCCACCGCTTCGTTCGCCGGTCAGCAGGAATCATATTTGAATGTTCAGGGCGAAGAAGGATTGTTGATTGCCGTGAAAAAATGTTATGCCTCGCTTTTTACCAACCGCGCGATTGCTTATCGCGTCCATCAGGGTTTTAAACATGAAAAGGTGGCCTTATCGGTCGGCGTGCAAAAAATGGTGCGCTCAGACAAAGCCTCTTCCGGCGTGATGTTTACTTTGGATACGGAATCCGGTTTTGAAGGCGTGGTGTTGGTCAATGGCAGTTGGGGCTTAGGTGAAAATATTGTCAAAGGCCGGGTCAATCCGGATCAATTTTTTGTTTTCAAAAAAACATTAGAACAGGGTTTTCCTTCCATCATCAGCCGCCGGCTGGGTTCTAAAGAAAAAAAACTGATTTACGCCGCGGCCAATCACACCATCCAAAAAATCGTTTCATCTCAAGATCGTCAAAGGTTTTGTCTGACCGATAAAGAAGTTATCCAGTTGGCTAAATGGGCCATGACCATTGAAAAACACTATGGTCATCCGCAAGATATTGAATGGGCTAAAGATGGCCTTACCAGTGAAATATATATTGTTCAATCCCGGCCCGAAACCATTCATCGCAAGGCCAACCACACGATTGAAGAGTATCAGCTCAAACATCGCGGTAAAATTTTGGTTGAAGGTTTGGCCGTGGGCGAGAAAATCGGGGCGGGCAAGGCTCGGGTGATGTTGAACCCCAAAGAAATGAAAAAGTTTAAGCACGGCGAAGTGTTGGTGACACGGATTACCGATCCGGATTGGGAGCCGTTGATGCGGATTGCCTCAGCCATTGTCACCGAGCAGGGCGGCAAAACCTCGCACGCGGCCATTGTCAGCCGCGAGCTCGGCGTTACTTGCGTGGTCGGCACCGGTAACGCTACCAGAGTCATCAAAACAGGTCAGCCAATTACCGTCTCCAGCGCCGAAGGCGAACACGGGTTTGTTTATCAAGGTATTTTGCCTTTCAATATCAAAAAAACCGAGCTCAAAAAACTCAAGCCCATCAAAACCAAAATTATGATGAATGTGGGTGAGCCGGATTCGGCTTTCAAATTTTCTTTCCTACCCAACGACGGCGTGGGTTTGGCGCGCGAGGAGTTTATCTTTTTAACGTACATTAAATTGCATCCGCTGGCGCTTATAAATTATAAAAATCAGCCGGCCAAGATCAAACATGAAATAGACAAACTCACAATCGGCTACAAAGATAAAAAGCAATATTTGGTTGACCGCTTGGCCGAGGGGATTGCTATGATTGGCGCGGCGTTTTATCCCAAACCGGTGATTGTGCGTTTTTCCGATTTTAAGACCAACGAATACGCGGCTTTGGTTGGCGGCGCTCAATACGAACCCAAAGAAGAAAATCCCATGCTTGGTTGGCGTGGCGCCTCGCGTTATTATGATCCCAAATTCAAGCCGGCTTTTATGCTGGAATGCGCGGCCATTCGCAAAGTCCGCGAAGAATGGGGGCTCAAAAATGTGATTGTCATGGTGCCTTTTTGCCGTACCATTAAAGAAGGCGAGGCGGTGCTTAAAGTAATGGCCGAGGCGGGTTTAAAGCGGGGGAAAGACGGTTTGCAAGTTTATGTGATGGTGGAAATCCCGAGCAATGTGATATTGGCCAAAGAGTTTGCTCAGATTTTTGACGGCTTTTCCATCGGCTCTAATGATTTGACCCAGCTGACGCTCGGCGTGGATCGGGATTCTAGTTTGGTCGCTCACATCTACGACGAAAGAAACGAAGCGGTTAAAATATTATTGCGACAAGTGATCGCGGTAGCGCATAAAGAAAAGATTAAGGTCGGTATCTGCGGCCAAGCGCCAAGTGATTATCCGGATTTTGCCAAATTTTTGGTTAAAGAGGGGATAGACAGTCTTTCCCTTAATCCGGACATGGTCGTCAAAACCCGCAAAATGTTGGAGGGGATAAAGTAGAAAGGTATGTTTAGGGCTCAAAAAGTAATTCAAGTCGTGTTGATTTTAGCCGGGGCGGGTTTTTTGATTTTTGTTATTTGGTTTTATTATCAAAATTTGCGGGGGATTGGGCCGGCCTTGGAAAAGCCGCCGGCGGACGTCACTCAAGTTATTCAAAATGACTCCGGATTTAAAATGCCGGCCGGATTTTCTTTGTCTGTTTTGGCCAAGGATTTGCCCGGTGTCCGCGTGATGATCTTTGATAAAGACAATAATTTATGGCTGAGTCAGACCAGACAAGGCAAGATAACTAAAACTACGCTCAAGAACGGTCAGGTAGCGGAGCAAAAAACTATTTTGAGTGGTCTACAAAATCCGCATGGTTTGGCTTTTGATCCGGAAAACCCCAATATTCTCTACCTTGCCGAAGAAACTAAGATATCCAAAACAGAGATAACACCAGTCGGCGCCGGGCCGCTTCAAAAAATTATTGATTTGCCCAAAGGCGGCAATCATTTTACGCGCACCTTGGGTTTTGGGCCGGATGGCCGCCTTTACGTTTCTATTGGTTCCACCTGCAATGTTTGCCGCGAAACGGATCCGCGTTATGCCTCAATCTGGTCATTGAAAAAAGACGGCAGCGATTTTAAACAACTGGCCAAGGGGTTGCGCAACAGCGTTTTCTTTATCTGGAATCAAAAAGACGGCAAAATGTGGGCAACCGAGATGGGACGCGATCTTTTGGGCGACGATATCCCGCCGGATGAGGTTAATATTATTGATACTCAAAGTCCCACGGTTTTAAATTACGGTTGGCCTGTCTGTTACGGCGGAAAAAATATCCACGACACTAAGTTTGATAAAAATACTTACATTCGCAATCCGTGTCAGGCGCCGTTTGAGTTGCCTAGTCAGATTGATTTGCCGGCGCATTCGGCGCCCCTGGGATTGGCTTTTGTCCCTGCCTCTTCGGCAGGCAGGCCGGCCAATTCCGTTTGGCCTAAAGAATATCAGAATAATCTGATTGTGGCTTTTCATGGTTCGTGGAACAGAAGCGTGCCCACGGGCTATAAACTCGTCAGACTTATTTTGGATAACAACGGCAACGAGATTGTCCAGGAAGATTTTATCACCGGTTGGCTCACGCCGCAGGGCGCCATTGGTCGCCCGGTAGACGTTATTTTTGACACCGCCGGCAATCTTTACGTCTCGGATGATAAGGCGGGTGTAATTTATAAGGTGGAATATAAAAAGTAGCGAACAATATGTTTTTTACAAAATTTAAAATTTCAATCTTTTTAATCCTGGCGGCTTTGGCTTTGCCTGGGGCCGTTTCGGCGCATCAACCCAAAATTGTGGAACAAAGCCCGGTGTTGGTGACCGAACCGGAAGTTTCCAAGGCTTACTACGGCGAACTGGCGGGGGAGTCGATTTTGTTTGAAATTGACGCGGCCGCCCCGTTTAAACTATATGCCGGTTTGTTGGTGCCGGATCGGCCCGGGGTAGAGAAAAATATATCGGCTTTAATTTCCAAAGATGGCGAGTTTTTTGCTTTTTCAGACGGGGCGAGTTTTAATTGGCAGCCGTTTTATGAGCCTTACGGCGGTGATAAATATTTTCAAGGTCCGGAAATCAAACAAGACGCGCCAGCCGGTCACTATGTAGTAGAAGTCTTTGGTCCGGAATATAATGGAAAATATGTATTGGCGGTCGGCGAGCAGGAAAAATTTGCTCTGAAAGAAATAGTAGGGACCTATAAAACTTTATATCATCTTAAAAAAGATTTTTTTGGCCAGCCGGGCTGGATGATACTTTTTAACCGCATCAGTTTGTTTGTTTTTGGGCCGGTAATCTTAACTGTTTTCTTGTTAGCAGTGATGGGGATAATTATTTATAAATACAAAAGCAAACGATAAAATATGTCATTGATTAAATGTTCCGAGTGCCAATCGGAGATGTCGGACAAGGCCTTGGCGTGTCCCAAGTGCGGCCATCCCAACAAACTCAAAAAAGGACAAATTGACGGGCTAGAGATGATTCGACAGGATAGCAAGAAATGGAAACTGGTAAAATTAATTTCCGGATTAATTTTTGTGGTGGCGATGGTGGGCTTTTTTTTGCGGGCGATGAAAACCGGGCTCAACGACCCGTATGTGGAGGTTTGGGCTGGGGCCATGGGCTTGGGTTTCGCCGGGTTTTTGTTCGGCCGGCTCGGCGCCTGGTGGAATCGCTTGTAGTGTTAAATTTAAATCACTTTAAGACCGCCCTTGAAATTTGGGTGGTTTTTTGTTATAATTGAGATGATGAGACATTAAGCGTATGAAGAGAAAGAAACAAAGAAAAGTCGCCATATTTGACATTGACGGCACCATTTTCCGCTCCAGTCTTTTAATTGAGATTACCGAGGCCATGGTGCAGGAGGGTATTTTGCCCTGGAAAGTCAGAAATCTCTATGCCGAGGCGTATAAGCGCTGGCGCGAACGCAAGGGTCCATATGATGATTATATTGCCGGTGTGGTGGCGGCTTTTGAGGGTAACATTGAGGGCGTCAAGTATAAGGATTTTCACCGAGTGGCCAAGAAGGTGGTTTCGTTTTATAAAAATAGAGTTTATATTTTTACTCGCGATTTGGTAAAAAATTTAAGACGCCGCGGCTATTTTTTACTGGCCATTTCCAATTCACCCAAAGATGTTTTGGACGAGTTTTGCAAGGAGCTGGGTTTTAATAAAGTTTACGGTCGGATCTACGAGATAGATAAAAAGGGTAAACTGACCGGCGAAACCCAGTATTTGGATTTGATCCGCGATAAATCTAAAATTGTGGAGCGCGCCATTGAAAAAGAAAATTTGACTTTGCGCGGATCCTACGGGGTGGGGGATACGGAAAGCGACGTGCCGTTTTTGAAAATGGTTTCCAAGCCTTACTGTTTTAACCCCAATCGCCGTTTGCATGATTATGCCCGCCGAGTGGGCTGGGAAATTGTGGTGGAAAGAAAAGATGTGATTTATTCTGTTAAGTGAAATTATGCCCAGTAATACAACCCCGCAAGTTTCGCTTCGCGAAACAAAAGGCAAGCTGTGTTACTAGGCGGTTAAACTAAGAATTAAGAGTTAGATTAAAAAATCCCCAAGTGATGAAATCATGCGGGGTTGATATACTGGGTATGATAGTTAAAAAGAAAGATGGCTATTCTGTTATCTCGGAAAAGAGCGGGCGGAATTTGGGCGGACCATACAAAACCAAAGCCGAGGCTAAAAAACGTCTGCGGCAAGTGGAGTATTATAAAAATTTAAAAAAATAATAAAGAGGTCTGCGTCGCAGGCCTCTTTTAAGCTTCCAGAGTAGTTTGGCGAAGCATATCCGTTTTAAGGAGGATAAAAACGAAACACCTCACCAAACTTCTTTGAAAGCCCACGCGGTTTAAGGTTGTTTTTAACAATATATTATGATAGCACAAAACCGGCTTTCTGTCAAGTAAAAAGCCGGTTTATTTTGGAATTTTATCTAGATTTAGCGGAGTTCGCCCAGCACCACTAAGGCGGTTTTTTCATCGCCGCGGCGCAGATATTTTATTTCAATTTGGCTACCTGGCGCATAAGCCATCAATATCTCCGGCAGGGTGCGGAGCGGGGTAATAGCTTCGCCGGCGGCGCTCACAATGACATCATCAGCCTTCAGGCCCAACTCCAAAAGCGGGCTTTTTTTATCTAAAGCCGGCAAACGGCGAATCGGATCAGCCGCTAAAGTGACACCCCAACCGGATTTGCTTTTGGCGGCAAGGAGTTGCGAGTTTTCAATACCGTGGGCGCCTAAATAGGCGCGGCTTATGTTGCCCTTGACCAGGATATCTCTTACGGCCGAGTTGATAATTTCTGATTTTAGGAAAGTTCCGTTGCCAATCACTAAGCCGGCCAGTTCGCCGCGATTATTGACAAGCGGCGCGCCTAAAAAACTTTTATCCAAAGAAAGATTGGTCAGTCCCAAGCGGTAAATATTTTCGGAGGCAAAGTAGCGATCATTTTTATTTTTGGGCACAAAATAATTAATTGATAAAACTCGCGCCGGCTGGACATTGAGGTCGCCGGTCGGCAGCCATAAATCCGTGCCGACACTGAACTCGTCCAGATTCACAAAAGACAGGGTGGCCAAATTAGCGCCACTTACTTTGATAATCGCCAAATCCGAGGCCAAATCCGGAATAATTTTTTCAATCCGATAAAAATTGCGGTCGTTATCAATCACGGCTACGTCATTTTTATTGATTTTGGCCAAGACCGACTTGGTGGTGGCAATATAGCCGTCGGCTGTCAAAACCGCGCCGCGGCCGATTTTTTGCGCCGGATCAACCATAAGTTCGCCCGCAGATTTGGCCGGTATGGAATAGAAAGTAACGGTACTGGCCATAATTTTGCGGGTCAAGACATCTTGGGTTATGTTGCGGTTTTCAGAACGGCGCACTTGGCTGGCGGTGGGTTTCCAGGCGCCGCCCTCGCCCCAGAGCCAGTTATCAAAAAATCGGGAGTTAATTACCATGCCGCCCACAATACCGGAAGCAAAACCGAAGACCACGGCCAAAAGAAACAGTTTTAAAAACCATTTTTGTTCGGTCAGGTCGCCCTTGCCTTTTTGGCGCACCTCTTTGGGTAGGTGTGGAGCGACCGCTTCTTTTATCTCTTTAGTTTTTTCAGTTGTCTTTTTGCCGACGGGCATATAAAAAAATTTAGGTTAATTAAATCCACCGGGCTAAGACCATTATCAAGACAATGAGAACAGCCGAAAAAATGCCACGGATTAATGTTTTTTTAGGATGAAATCTTTTATCCATGTAATCGGAAGCAATACCTAAACCGTTGAGCATAATAATCGTCAGTATCCAGCCTTTGATTAAAAATCCCAGTGGCCAGAGACTAATGACCCAAAAGAATTCCACAATCAGAACACTGATAATAAGAGAAATAAAGGCCACTTTGGCGGTTTCACGGTGATTTAAGAATAGCGCTTCAAAGTCCAGTAACCAACTTATAAGAAGGGCTAAAACCATGGTGGGCCAAAAAGTGTTGGCTAAAAAAGTGACCCAGCCAAACAGCGCCGAAAAAATAAAAAAAGCCGAAAGCGCCAGCAATACCGAACCGATACGTTCTAAGGCGCGGGGAGGATATTTGGCTGAACCACGCGCCAAAAGGCTTAAGTAAAAAAAATCAAGATAAACCAAAATACCGGCGACAATAATAATGATTTGGCGCAAGAGAGGTCGGTCAATAAAGATAAAAATTAAAAAAGCGCTGATAATCAGCGACAAAAACGGCAGACTAAAATGATGGGTGGCCAAAACCGACCGGCGGTGGAGGCGCAAAAAAAATCCAGAGCACAAAATCGGCCAGGCCACTGCCAGCCCGCCGAAAAGAATCAGCCAAGGGGAATAATAGTTGGCCAATTCCAGTAAACCTATAAACCCCCCGGCCGCGAGGAGGGGAATGAGCCAGCCTCCAATCATATTTGGTTGAAAAGTTTAATAAGCAGTGTTTCGGTTGAGACGGCGTCGGGCAGTGATTTGCCGGCCAAAAAGGAACTGATTTTTTCTAAACTTAAAATAAGTTGTAAGTGTTTTTCTGCTTTGTCAGAAGAAACAGTAAGACCCAGCAGTTGTTTTTTAGCGTCGGCGACGGCGGTCGTCCATTGGGTTTGCAAATCTTGCCCGGTCAGATCAACTAAGCGGGCGCGTTTTATAAGATAACGACGGAAAATAGCTTTGACATTATTTTCGTAATTTTGATCTTCGGTAATAGTCGGATTGCGTTTGGCCACGCTAAAATCAATTTCAATTTTTGGAGTGTAGTTGTAAAAAAGCAAAGAGAGCAGTGAAAAACTGCCTAAGATAACAACCGCCAAGCTAGCTAAAATAAAATGTTCGCGACTAAGCCGCTTCATCATACCCAGTATATCAACCCCGCATGATTTCATCACTCGGGGAAATTATTTAGTTTTAGTAAAGATTGTATATTTTTTGATAACCCAGTTTTCTAATCCGTCGCTTCTTTTTGTTCTGCCGAGCAGAACTTGTGGGGTTGTATTACTGGGCATACATTAAGGCTTTTTTTGTTGCCAGACTAAAACATCAGACCAAATAATGGTCAAAAGCGTGACGGTGGGAATGGCCAAGAGCGCTCCCACGATACCAATTAAACGGAAACCGATTAAAAGCGCCAAGATACTGATGACCGGATTAAGCCCCACCACTTTTTTCATGATTTTGGGCACCAAGAAATTATTTTCCAATTGCTGAATGACCAAAAAGACAATGCCCACCAAAAGCGGCTTCATCCAGCCGCCGGTCTGGAGGAAGGTAATTGAAACAGCCACGATCGCGGTAAAAATTGGGCCGGCATAGGGAATGGTTTCAAACAGACCGGCCATAATACCCAAGATTAGGGCGTATTGGACGTCGAGCGCCAACAGGCCGAGATAGCTCAACACGCCCACCACTAAATTCAAAATCAATTGTCCTCTCAGCCACCGGCCCAATTTTTCTTTAATCCTTTCCCACAGGCCGCTTAGATATTCACGATAAGATTCCGGCGCGACTACCTGAATAAATTTTTTAATGCTATTTTCTTCAACCACCAGATAGAAAGTCAAAACCAACACCAAAATTAAAGAAAAAAGCCCGCCAAAGAAACCGAACACCGATCCGATGACTTTTTGGACTGTTTCGCTGCCCGATTGGAGCGCGCCGGGCAGGTAATTGGTGATATTGCCCAAAAGGCCATAGCGATCTAACAAATCTTTAAAGTTGGTCATGCCCGAGATAAGTTTATTCCAGTAATGGCCAAAATTGGCGCTCAACTGTGAAAATTGGGCGATCGCCGCCGGCACAAGAATCAATCCAATAACGGACAAGAGACCCAGCAAGACAATGTAAATAATTATGACGGCCGTGCCGCGGTGAAACTTGTGTTTTTGAAACCAGTCGGCCAGCGGATCAATGAGAGAGGCCAAGATGATGGCTACAAAAAGTAAGATTAAGATGTCTAGAATCAAGTAGCCCACCCAAAGGAGCAGTGCGATAAGGAGGACCTTAATAAGGGTAGAGGTGCTTATAGATATGGTTTGTTTATCTTCCATAAGGTAAAAAAGTTAAATTTTTTTATATCTATATTATAACTCTCTTGTAAAAAACGGTCAATGATAATATAATGACTCTGTATTTATGCCGATTTTAGCCACCAACAAGCGCGCCAATTTTGATTATGAAATTATCCAGACTTGGGAGGCGGGTTTGACATTGACCGGCAACGAAGTCAAAGCCATTCGTCAAGGTTTGGCCAGCCTTAAAGAGTCTTACGTGATGGTTAAAAACAGCGAACTATTTTTAACCGGCGCGCATATTGGCAAGTATCCAAAATCCGGTGAAGTGGCTTACGACCCGATCCGCGACCGCAAGCTCCTGCTCAAAAAGGCGGAAATTATGCAAATCATCGGTTTAAAGACCCAGCAAGGCTTGACATTGATACCCATAAAGCTGTATACTAGTGGACACAGGATTAAGCTAGAGATCGGTTTGGGACGCGGCCGAAAGAAAGCGGACAAGCGCGAATTAATTAAAAAACGCGACCTTGATCGCGAAATACGCCGCGACCTCGCTTAAAAGTTCGTTTTATTTATTGTTTCGAGTTTCGAATTTAGAGTTTAGAATTTATCAATACGGGGGTGCCGGATTTCGACAGAAATCAATCTTTAAATCTGCAAGTAGAGGTTGCTTTATTCCTCTTTAATCCATAAAGCAAAGGCTTAAATGCCAACATCATTTCAAGAGTGAAGAACGCCGTAGCTTCGGCTTTCAGCGTCCCTTCATTCGCTATGGTTGCCGCTTAATAGCCGCAATCACATTCCGCGCCTGATACTCAATACGGCATCCGGAGTGATATAATATTGAGTGTAGTCAAACAAAGCGACTCAGTTTGTTTGATGAAATTATTCTGAGAACAAGCTCTGGCGATTTTACTGATTTTACACGCCGGAGTCCAAAATAAAAATCAGCCAAACTTGTAGACGGTTTAAAAGACAGGTTTTTGGACATGGGTTTAACTCCCATCACCTCCACCAATTTTCTCGAAATTTTGAAGCCGCGAGGCGCCCAAAATTTCGTTGGAAAATTGAGTGTCCCGACCGAAGCGGAGGGACACGACGCATAATTTATAATTTCCCGACGTAAAGTCGGGATCCCGACCGAAGCGTCGGGACATAATTCATCAGACAACCATGCGCATTTCACGTCATCCAAGAAGGTTTCAGAAGCCGACGGGCATTAATTTTCGCGTCAACGAGGGCATTAACATCCCGGAGATTCAGGTTATTGACGAAACGGGCAAATTTTTAGGTAGCATGCCCACCCGGCAGGCTCTGGATATGGCCGAGGAGCGCGGTTACGATCTGGTAGAAGTTAACCCGACCGCTAAGCCGCCCGTAGCCAAGCTTTTAAATTTTGGCCAGTTTAAATACGAAAAAGAAAAAGAATTAAAAAAACAAAAATTGGCGGTCAAACAGATTGAAATCAAGGGCATCCGCCTTTCTACCCGCATCGGCGCTCACGATCTGGAATTGCGAAAAAAACAGTCGTTGCAGTTTTTGACCGACGGTAATAAAATCAAAATAGAAATAATTTTAAAAGGCCGCGAACGGCAGCACAGTTATCTGGCTTTTAAAACTATCAACGATTTTATCAGCCAATTAAAACAAACAATGGAAATAAACATAGAACAGCCCACCATCGCTCAAGGCAACAAAATCGGCGCCTTGATTGGCAAGGCTTAAGACTAAAAGACTGAAAGATTAAAAGACGTAATTTAAAAATATGCCCAGTAATACAACCCCGCAAGTTTCGCTTCGCGAAACACATAGGGGCAAATGAGCATTGCTGGGAAAACTGATAAATAAAATAAAATATTTTAACTTAAATCCCTACGTGATGAAATCATGCGGGGTTGATATACTGGGTATGCCAAAAATGAAAACACACAAAGCGACCGCCAAACGGTTTACTATCACCCGGAAGAATAAATTCTTGGTCCGCAAGGCCGGCCAGGATCATTTTAACGCGCGCGAAAGCGGTAAAACCACCCGGAACAAACGCCGTGATATTCAGTTTTCCCAGAGTTTTAAAAAAACTTTGGACGTGGCTTTGCCTAATCGCTAACTTAATCATCGAATAATAAAGAAATCGTATGCCCCGTTAGAAGTTCTCCAGTAAAAAATTTGTTCAAAATTTTTTACTCAAGACTAACGCGGCCAAGCGACAAAACAATCTTATATTTTTTAATCAAACTTTCTAATAAATTATCTAACTTCTAACGGGGTATGAGAATTAAAAGAGGTACAATGCATTTGAAGCGCCGCAAAGGTATTTTGAAATTAACCAAAGGTTACCGCTGGGGGCGCAAAAGCAAACTCAAACTGGCTCAGACCGCCATTTTAAAGGCCGGCACTTACGCCTTTCGCGATCGCCGCGCCAAAAAGAGATCGGCTCGCCGCCTGTGGTCTATCAAGATTAACGCCGCCGTTCGCGAAAAGGGAAAGGGGATGAGTTACAGCAAGCTGATTAATAAATTAAAAGTGGCCAAAGTAGAACTGGATCGCAAGGTGCTTTCTCAGATTGCCGAACAGCATCCGGCCGTGTTTGAAAAAATTATCGCCTAGATTTGTCCTGCACAAAGTGGACCGTTGGTGCCTGCCCGCCGAGTTTGCCGGTGCCACAGAACCGAATGGCGAAGCGGTGGACCGAGAGGCGGGTAGCCCGGTCCCGATTCCGCAGAACGAATTCCCGAATGTCTTAAACAAATCAATTCAAAGTGGACCGTTGGTGTAGCCCGGTTAACACGTCTCCCTGTCACGGAGAAGACCACGGGTTCAAATCCCGTACGGTCCGCCAACACAGAAACTCCACTGGAAAGTGGAGTTTCTGTGTTGGTTGGCACGATGAGAGAGCATCAGTGAATTAAAATTTTTTTACTGATTTATACAAAAAGGGATTAAATTATTTTGTAAAGTAATATGGGTAAGCACGAGCGACAGTCAATTGAAGAAGCAGAAATAATAATAAAAAAATTATTGAACAACGAGAACCTTTCGAAAAAGGAGTTTAAAAATCACTGGCTTAAACATGCACAGGCCATTGCGCAACAAATTAAAAAAGATTTTTCAACGGTTACATCTGCTAAACACTTAGGTAACGATTACGCAACTATCGGAGATGTATCTTTTATTGCCAACGGCCATGAAGTAATTATTGAAGCGAAAATGAGTGATACAAAATCCGGCAGGGGCACACTGGCAAATATCAGCCAAAACGCGCTTACTGAAAACAAGTTATTTGAAGGAAATATTAATAGTTGGAGTGAATTTAGAAACGAAAATCAGCACGATTTATGGGTAATTAGTTATCTAGATAAATTTAAAGAATATCCGAGTAAGATGGCAAATATAAAAAACCTTCAAAATAGCAAAGACGAGAAGGCCAGATACCTGAGGAAGTTAAAACGGAAGGATAAAATAGCCGCAAAGATCCTCGATGATATACAAAAGAGAGACAGAGAAGAGAAAGAAAAGTATTTATTATATTTAAGCAAGCACAAACAAATCCCCGAAAATATCAGAAGATTTTTTAGTTTGATTGTTTTTGGAATTCACAAAAAAGAAAAAATGTCGGCGCTTATTAATTCAGATGCTTTTATTAAAAAAGCCCAGGAATTGATTCTGTATTATGGTAATTTATCCGGAGGAAAAATTATTGTGACCACGCAAGATGTTGGAAGTTCGTTAAAGAAAGTTTTTTCTAAGTTTCAATATTTTCAAATTAGCTTTTCTTCCGGTGTTACTAATTGTAAATTGGTAGGTGTTGATTCAAAAAAGAATGTCACACCACTTTTACAGATTGTGCTGCTTTGGAAAAATATCGCGCAGGGCATAAAAACGCCTTGCTTGAACATCTTTGACGTATATAGCAAATCCGTTTAACATTGTATTTCCAGTGGAAATAGTTTTTCCAACTCAGTTTTAGATATTTGAGTATTGCCAGTAATGTTTCTAACCACTTTTAATTTGTCCGGGGAAGATAATTGTTTGACGATTTCGTTTAGGGATATAGAAAGTTTTTTAACACTCTTATTTAAAAAGTCCAATTGGCCCTGTTTTTTATCTTTGGCTGGTGTAATAACATTGACATGATTTTCGGCAAAGAATTTCATTCCGAGCGGCACGATAGCCGCTTTTAGTTTTGCTGATTTTACTGTTCCGGTTATGCGGTTAACCACAATAGCCGGTCCGATATCTGGGTTAGCTTTCGTAATGTATTGAGGTTTTTTGTCGTTGACAGATAAATTAAGGCTGTTTGAGGCGATATTTTGAGACCAAATCAAGGGCACACCTTTTTTTGCGTCGTTGGTCAAAAGATTCCTGTTATCATTCCATATAACCCTACCCGTTCTTACTTCATATCCAAGATCATATAGAGTGGTCCTGTTTTTAAAAGTTTCTTCTAGATATTTAACATCTTCACTAAAAATAGTGATCCCGTTTTTCTTAAAGATATAATCACCTTTGTTTTTACCCTTTTTAAGAATTAGCAGCATGGTGGTTTGTTGCGCGCCATGAAATAATTTTGGATCATCAAGCACGTGTAAATATTCAATATTTGCGTTCTCAATAATATAATTTCTTAATTTTGCAAAATACGCGCCATTATTCATTGAGGGCGGTATGACATACGCCAAATAACCACCATCTTTTAGCCATTTTAATCCCTGATATACAAACAAGCTAAAGATGTTTGTGCGACCATGGATAATTGACTGAAATTTGTTTCGTATTTTTTCCGAAGGTGTAAATTCAAAATATGGTGGATTTCCGATAACATAATCAAACGAGCCATATTGTTCGTTTTCTAGCGAATCAATACATTTTAGTTTGGCTTCAGGAGTATTCTTTTTGGAAATTTCTATTAAGTTTTTATCAATATCCCAGCCACACAATTCCGCATTTGAAAAATATTTTTTTGCTGTAAGCAAAAATTCTCCAGTGCCGCATCCTGGGTCAAGTATCTTAGGATTTTTTAAATTTTTTGGTAATTGTTCAATCAATGCTTCGCGAACTGGTTTCGGGGTAAAGTATTGCCCCAACGATTTTCGATATTTTATGTCCGCCTTATTAAGATAAGAAGTTGTGTGTTCTGTAAAATCGCTACTTTCTGCCTCGTTATTTTCAAAACTTCTTATCACGCTAACAACCTTACCTTGTATAATTACATTTTTAGTATATATCGGACTAAATGCCGGATTGGCTGGCTGCAGTCTAATCCTGTTTTTTTCTATAAAAAATCTTTTTAAGGTGGCCTCTTCATTGTTTAAGAGAGCAACCACCATATCGCCGTTTTCAGCAACACTTTGTTTCCTAACTATGATATTATCACTATCAAAAACGCCATCGTTAATCATGCTGTCTCCTTTAACTTGTAAAACAAAATGTTGACCGGATTTCGCCAGTAGGTTTTTAGGCACATCAACGGTCTCATGTTCTTCAACAACCTCAATAGGGACACCGGCAGCGATAAAACCTTTAAACGGCAGAGAAATTAATTCATTGTTTTTTAGAATTTCAATACCGCGAATATAATTATTTTTTTTGACGAATCCCTTTTTTATCAATTCCTCAACATGTTCATGTATGGTCCCAACCGCGCGTTTAAAATGTCGGCCCATTTCTTCAATAGTAGGGGATACCCCATGCTTGTTGGTGTAAGAAGCGATAAAATCTAAGATATTTTTTTGTTTTTTAGTTGGAGTGGCCATATTGTGGATAACTTATTAAGTATTCGTCTTGACTTATTTTGTTGTGGTAGTATAATTATACCATACCCGAAAGTTTCCCGAAAGTATAAAGTTATCCACAGTTAATAAATAACGTAAATATGTCTAAAAAACACAGGAACAAAACATACAGTGGGCCGCAAATACCAAGACGGCCGGAAAAATTTCATAGTTTTTCTGAGTGCGTGAGAGGGTCGAAAAAATCTGTTTATATGATTGTTAGGGGTAAGGCCACGTTAATTGATGGCAAGGCGGGCATTAATTGGGTGACACTTGGCACTGGTTTTCTTGCTGCGCCTAATAAGTTAGTTACCGCAGCTCATGTTATTAACATGCCAGAAACTGATAAAAACACATCTGTTCATGTAGACGGAGATAAATATTATTTGATTAGACATGATGATGACAATAATTTTCATATACATTGGTTTGATCCATTGCTTAATGATTCAATTTTTGTTTATCCCGAGATTGACATGGCTGTTATTAATCTTAGCAACGGATTTTATCAGGAAGGCGATAAAATATTTGCTGACAGGAATGATTTTTTTAGAATATCCAAAGACTTTCTACCGATTGGTTCCGAGGTGGGCGTTCTGGGGTATCCGTTGTGTAAATTAGAGTTTAAAGATAAAGACTTTGGTAAACCGTTAATTGGTAATGTTTTGTTGCGGGTGGACGCGGGAGTTATTAATTGTCGTTATCAAACACCCCAGAAAGCATTTGTTTATGAATTTACCATGGCATTCAATCCAGGGAATAGTGGTGGCCCAATTTTTGATGTAAAAACTGGCCGAGTTGTGTCTATCGTTAGTGGCTATATGTCGATACCAATAAATACTAGGGAACAAATAATCAACGAGGAGGGACTCAAGCAAATGAAAGTATACAAGGAGAAAGCATTCATTGAAGTATTGCACGCTACTTACTCAAGAGGTTTTGCAACACCGTCTTTTGTAGAGATTTTTAAGAAACATGGCATATGAGTGTGATTCATTTTGACAAAAATATGTTAATTCCAATTATAACATTTACTGTTGCTGTGTTGGGCACTATAATTAGTATTTTAAAACAAAATAAATTATGGAAATGGTTAGGTTTTATTTTAATAATTTTAGCCGCCATTTTTGGTTTAACGGATTCCTATTTTGGTAATGAGGAAATGAATAACGCAAAATTATTATTGAGCAAAGCAGAGGCGAGTTTAGAAGATACAAAAAGAGACCTGTCTTTTATTCAAAAATATAGTTATATGGCTTATTACGGGCCTTATGGTGGAGAAAGTTTGTTAGGACCAGGCCTTGGCACCAATAGTAAATTATATAATATCTTGGAAGGAACTTATTATTTTAAAGATAGTAAGTTTTTTTATTATTGTGGTAATAAATTTGAAAAAATTTATAAACAAGTTATTATTGAATATCCAGATTTTCCATTTTCTTATTGTGCGTTGGCAGATTGTAAAAAACAACGAGGTGAATCGGACTGGATTGATTATGCAGATAAAGGATTGGAAATTTTTAAGTGGACGACAAAGATCGGTGGACACAAAAAAGAACACGATGAGTGTATGAACAATCTGTTAGAATTTAAAAATGAATTTGTCGCCAAGGGTAAAATGTGATGACATTTTACCACGAACCAATTTGGGAAAAACTTGAAATCTTCAAATTCAAAAAATGCGCCAGTCGGGGCGGGCAAAATTTTTTCCTCAGATAAAAAACACTTCGCTCACGCGAGGTGTTTTTGTGTTTAAAATAATTTTTTAGAATTTAACGCTTAAGACTTTGCGGCCGTCCAGGATGTAAATTTTCTTTTCTTTTTCATTGACGGTAAAATCCCGCAGGTCGGTGAATTGGGCGGAGGTCAGCTGGGCAATCATTTTATTTTTTTGCTTGTCCCAAATAATAATTCTCTTAAATTCGGAATCCAAAATAAATAATTTGCTGGAACCGTTTTGGGTATAAAGGCGGGTGGCCGACCGGAGCGGCGGGAGTAGACGACTCAAGTCCATATTTTTTTTCTGGCCGTTTTCCAATTTCCAAATTTCCGGCCCGGCCGATAAATAAATTGTGCTGTCAATCATCATATCCGTGGCCGCGCCCAAAGCGGTTTTATTGTCTTTAAGCCAAGATTCGCCCTTGCCAAAGCCGGTGGTGGAGGGATTGTGTTTGGTCAGGCGATTGTTTTTGACATCTACGGCGTAAAGGCGATTATTATAGATAGAGATTAACTGAATCTGCGCGTCCAAATTGGCCCAAGCCGCTTCTTTGACTTCAAAGGCGCGGTCAGCCGGGTTAAATTGGACCAACCTGTTGCCCTGGTTTAAAAGCAAAATGGTATTATTTTTTTGCAGGGTTTTGTTTTTAAAGTTATCAATCCGATTTTCGGCCAAAGGGAACAGGGTTTTGTTCCGAGTATTATAAAAAGCCATTTCGCCCGAGCCGCGGGTTAAAAATAAAAAGTTTTTATCGGTTAAAACAAAATCCGAAGGATTAATCGTAGTTTGTAAGGTGGAGAGGTCAACTTCAACTGTCGGAGTCACTTCGGTAAAATGCTGGAGCTTGTTTGAAAGGCGAGCGGCTTCGGCTAAAAAAGTATCATACATTTTTTGCCGGTTGGCGGAGTTATGGGGAAAAGCGGATAAAGAAGTCTGGATTTGTTGAAGGATGTCGCGGGCGCTGTCTTCGTTGGTGGAAATGATAGCGGCGTCGGTGTCGTCAATTTTTGTTTTGATTTGGTTGACGAGGGTATTGTATTGCTCATTGGCCAGTTGGCGTCTTTCAAAAAAAGTTTTTGACGCCAGACTGATCGAGAAAAATAAAAATAAAATGCAAAAGATAGAAAATAAAACCCGGCGTTTGGGCGTGAGGGCCATAAATCTGAATTTGGCCCGCATGAGTCCCGGCCGGATCATCAGGTAAAAAGTAACTAAAAAGTTTTTGACTGCCGGCAGGGGATTTTTAACGGTTTGCGGAATGCGGAGAAGGGCGCGGATTAAATCCACGTAAATTCTTCGGGCGGCGGCGCCCAGGCCAAGAAAAAACGCGGCTACGCCATTTTTTATCCGCAGGCGCCAAAGATTGATGGAGTTATAAATTTGCGTGATGGTCCGAAGGGTTTGGAGGTCGCGACGCGGTTTGGGTGTGGCAGGGGGTGCCCCGACGTTTTTGGTTGCTCCGACGCCCCCCGACGCTCCGGTCGGGGCAAGTGAGGTCGGAGCGCCAGCTGAGGCTGGCGGTGGCATTTTTTCCCGCGGGCGGTCAAAAGTGAAAAGTTTTCTAATGTCGGGCCATAAACTGGGCGAAAGAATTTGGGCCGTTTCCTGTTCTTTAATAATAAGTTTGCGGATAGAGGCGTTAGAAGTTAATCTGGCTGATTCCGAGCCGGCCGGTTTGGGCGCGAGGTGGCCGCATTCAATCAGCAATCCGCCAAATCCGGCCTGATTTTCCAGTTGATTGAGTAGTTTTTCCAAATAAGAGCAGACTTCGTTGGGGGGCTGGCTGACCAGAATTTTTTTTAAGCGATCAATGGTTAAAAAATCAAATAATGAATTGGTGGCAAAGAGGACAAAATATTCCGGATGCAGAACACCGGATATCAGATCGGAAAAAAACGTGTTATTATCCGCGGCCCGGTGAGTATAGTTTTTAACCAAGTCCAGGTGTTGGTAGACATTTTTTTCTTTATAGATTATATAGGCGGTCAGCTGGCCGGCCACGGCAAATTGGATATTTTGCTGTTTGAGACAACCAAAGATAATATTCAATTTTTTTTTGAGTTCCTGATCGAGAAGTTCAGCGGCGTTATGATTGGCCCAATCCAGGGCGCGCTCAAAGGCGGTGGCAGCGTCGTTTACGGCCAATTCCTGAAATTGTTTGAAAACCTTGTTGATAAAAACTTGGGTTTTTGATTTGGCGTCGGCGCCGGAGGAAGAAATTTCGGCTAAAGCAAAAAGCCGCCCCATCTGGCGTTTGCTGGGTGAAGGCGGCGGAGCAAGTGAGATAATAAGTTGAGGGTGCTCGACCGCTTGGGATTGGATGAGAAAAGTATTGAGAGAAATAAGAGGCTCGGGTGGCATAAGTAACCGTGAAGCTCAAATTGCAATTATTTTATACTTGTATTATACTAAAATTGGCCAAGTTAAGCAAGAAAGTCCAGAACAGTTTTTATGCCCCGTTAGAAGTCCTTGGCAGAAAAATTTGTTTAAAATTTTTCTGCGTATTCTATGGAGCTTAAAAAAAGAGAAGTAGTATGGCGCGTGATGTTTATAACAAAAATAAGACAGACTTCTAACGGGGTATGCTTGAATACATTTTTGGTTCAAAAACCCGGCTTAAATTATTGGGCCTTTTTTTAAAAAGTCCCAAGTGTAATTTTTTTGTCCGCGAACTTTCCCGCAAGACCGGCAACCAGCTCAACGCGGTGCGCCGCGAGATTGATAATCTGCTGAAAATAGGCTTGATTATCGCTCGCGCTGATGAAACGACGGCCGCCGCCAAAAAAGTTTCCGGCGAGGATAAGCGCAAATATTTTTGTCTTAATCCGGCCGGCAAATTAAACCAAGAACTGCTGACGCTTTTAATTAAAGACCAGCTTTTGACTGAAGAAAGTTTTATTAACACGCTCAAGGAATCCGGCGGCGTGGATTATCTGATTTTGGGCGGCCAGTTTGTGGGTGAGGAGGCGGCCCCCACGGATATTTTAATTGTCGGCAGTTTGGCGGCTAAAGAAGTCAAACGGTTGATCAAATTATTTGAACAAGAAACCGGCCGGGAACTGCGTTACACGGTTATGCCCAAGCGGGAGTTTTTATACCGGCGCGATGTGGCGGATAAATTTTTAAGCACCCTTTTGCAGGGCAAACATTTGGTCGCTCTGGATAAAATTAACAAATCTTAGATATGGCAAAGAAAAAAATAAATGTTGCGATATTATTTGGTGGAAAATCCGCCGAGCATGAAGTTTCTTTGCAGTCCGCAAAAAATGTAATTGACGCGATTGACAAGGGGAAATATAATCCGATTTTAATTGGCATCGACAAGAAGGGCAAGTGGCTTTTAAACAACAACTCCCATTTTTTGCTAAATTCAGAAAATCCGAAGTTGATTAAATTAAACAAATCCAGCGATAGTGTCGCCATAATCCCGCAAAGTGAAGGTGAAATTGCGAATCTTTCTAATCCCCAGGATAGACAGAAAATTGACGTGGTTTTTCCTATTCTGCATGGTCCGTTTGGAGAAGATGGGACTATTCAGGGATTATTAAAATTAGCCAATGTTCCGTTTGTGGGCGCCGGCGTTTTGGGTTCAGCTGTGGGCATGGACAAGGATGTAATGAAAAGATTGTTGAGGGAGGCTAAAATACCCATAGCAAAATTTTTAGTCTTTAAAGATTGCGATACAATAAATTTTGAAGAAGTGGTTTCGGAACTCGGTTTGCCTTTCTTTGTTAAACCGGCTAATCTTGGTTCATCGGTGGGTATCAGTAAGGTGAAAGACAAAAAAGATTTTAAAAACGCCGTATCAGAAGCGTTTGGGTACGATAGGAAAATTTTGATTGAAGAATATATCAAAGGACGAGAAATAGAGTGCGCTGTTTTGGGCAATGACAAGCCGACCGCTTCCGTGCCCGGGGAAGTAATAGCCAACGGCGAGTTTTATTCCTATGAAGTAAAATATATTGATGAAAATGGAGCCATTATCGAAATTCCGGCGAGATTAGATGAAAAAACAAAAAAGAAGATTCAAGAATTGGCCGTTCAGACGTTTAAAACATTATCATGCGAAGGTTTGGGGCGAGTAGATTTCTTTTTAAAAGAAGATGGCCATGTTATTGTCAACGAAATAAACACCCTTCCGGGGTTTACTTCAATTAGTATGTATCCTAAACTTTGGGAAGCGAGCGGCGTCAGCTATAAAGATTTGATTGATAAATTAATCCAATTAGCCATTGAAAGATTTGAAAAAGAGCGAAAATTAAAAACTTCTCGTTGAAACAGGATATATTATTTTATGGCGCCGATATTAATTATAGATATTACAACGGTTGGGGGAATTGAATTTGTTCTCTTGAGCCAGTCGATTAGAAGGGCGAAATATGCGGGCAAACATCCTAATCTTTTGGTTTGCCTGGATAAGTTTTTGAAAAAAAATCATCTGGCGCTGGAAAAATTGGGCGGCCTGGTTTTGCTTGAGGGCGGGGGCACGTTTTCGGGCGTGCGGCTGGCGGCGGCGATTCTAAACACCATCCATTTGTTAACCGGTATAAAGATTTTGGGATTGGACAAAAGAAAATACGGCGAAGACTGGGATAAAATTTTTAGCGCCGCGCAAAAAGGTTTGGCAAAGCATCCTAAGGGCAGATTTTTGAAACCGGTTTATACCGGCGAGCCCAACATCACGATAAAATTATGAATGAGTATCATCGCTATCGTTTGTTAGAAATGATCCCCGGCACGCTCACCTGGCTGACTTTTATTTTTGCCGTGGTGTTTTCGTTTATCCAGCCGGTTTGGGTGCTGTATTTTGTTATTGTTTTTGATTTATTTTGGTTTTTTCGGATAGTTTACTTTGTTTTTTATCTGATCATTTCCTGGAACCGTTACCGCCAGAGCATAAAAATCAGTTGGCCGGCCAGGCTGGCAACGGAAATTCCCAATTGGCGCGAGTATTATCACGTGGTTTTTTTGCCAACCTATAAAGAGCCGCTGGATGTCATCAGAAAAACTTTTATTAATTTAACCGAGATTGATCATCCGCTCGACCGAATGATTGTGGTTTTGGCCGGAGAAGAACGGGATAAAGAGAATTTTTTAAGGACCGCCGAGGCAATCAAAAAAGAATTCGGCCACCGGTTTTACCATTTTATGGTGACGGTGCACCCCAAAGATATTCCCGGCGATCTGCCCGGCAAAGGTTCCAATTTGCACCATGCGGGCCAGCTGGCGCAGAACATGATTGACGAAAGAAAAATCCATTATGAAAAAGTGATTGTTTCCAGTTTCGATGTTGATACCTGCGTCCATCCGTATTATTTTTCTTACCTGACGTATCTTTACTGCACGGTGCCCAATCCCACTCGGGCGTCTTATCAGCCGGTGGTGCTCTACAATAACAATATCTGGCAGACCAATCCGATTTTAAGAATCTCAGCTTTTGGCACGATTTTTTGGCTCTTGACGGAATTGGCGCGGCCGGAGCGGCTGTTTACTTTTTCTTCGCACAGCATGTCATTTAAGGCTTTGGTGGACGTGGGTTTTTGGCAGAGGAATATCGTGACTGAAGATTCGCGCATTTTTTTACAATGTTTTTTGCGTTATAGCGGCGAGTACCGCGTGGTGCCCATGTATATGTCGGTTTCCATGCACACGGCCGCCGGCGATAATTTTTGGGACAGTTTAAAAAATCTCTACAAACAACAGCGGCGCTGGGCCTGGGGCGTGGAGCATTTTCCTTTTATGGTCTGGCATTTTAATCGCCACAAACGCATCCCTTGGGGTAAAAAATTAAAATATCTGTGGAACTTGGGCGAGGGCATGTATTCTTGGGCCACGGCGCCGGTTTTGATCACGATTTTAGGCTACCTGCCGTTTTGGGTGGCGCCAGACGCTCTGCGCACCTCGGCGCTATATCAAAATACGCCGTTTGCTTTGGAAAAAATAATGACTTTGGCCATGGCTGGTATTTTTGTTTCGGCCACGTTGAATCTTTTGCTTTTGCCGCCGCCGCCCACGTATCGCCCCAAAATTTGGAGTTACGGCGTCATGGTTTTGCAGTGGCTACTTTTACCGGTGACATTTATAATGTTTGGCGCGGTGCCGGCCATTGACGCCCAAACGCGTTTGGCCTTGGGCAAGTATTTGGGTTTTTACGTGACTAAAAAAAGCAAAGACGTGCAGACCGTCCCACCCCAAAGCGTGTTTGGGAGTTAGGTATAATAAATGTATGCCCAGTAATACAACCCCGCAAGTTCTGCTCGAGCAGAACAAAAAGAAGCGGCGGATT
>CAZQSS010000015.1:0-23169 GCA_964596405.1 uncultured Gammaproteobacteria bacterium
TGTCTTGGCCGAGAAGGATTATTTCCCGATCGCCCAGCAGGCGCTAAGGGATGCCAAAAAAACGCCGATTTCTGACCAGACATCATTGCCGGAGGGATTCAAAAGCAGCATCATCGGTTGCACACTTCTCGTCGGGAGTCTTCCCAGCAAAGATTTGGTGTGGTCCGTGGTAAAGTTTGAGATGCAGTCGACCAAGGGCCTGACATATAATCTTAAGATCAAATTTACCAAGTTGGTGATGATCACAATCGACAGGAAGGGCCGGACAACAAGGAACGAGTGTCGGCTTGATGTGGGTTTTTTCACTATGCCCCACTTCGAATAATTCAAGTAGACCAAAAGACCTCTCACAACGAGAGGTCTTTTTTTGTTTGTCATTCCCGACGACGATCGGGAATCCAGCCTGCCTGTCCGGTAGGCAGGCGATTATGCGACTGGATCCCCGTTTTCACGGGGATGACATCATGTAGAGATTTTTAACGTTCTCATTAGATCAGTGTCACGCTGGCCACCGAATCTTTTTCTTCTTTAAATCTCATCAGCCTAACGCCTTGAGTGGCGCGGCCCGAAACCGAGACCGAGGCGAATGGCAAGCGAATAAGTTGGCCCTGGGAAGAGATGAGCATTAAATCGCGTTCGTCTTGAGCGTTGACCACGTAAGCGCCGATGATTTTGCCGGTTTTGGCCGTTATTTTGGCGGTCTTAATACCCGAACCGCCGCGGCCCTGCAGGCGGTATTGCGCCAAGGGCGTGCGTTTGCCCAAACCGTTTTCGGCAATCACAAAGAGTTGAAAGTTTTTGATTAAGTTCGGATCAATCACATCCATACCCACTACCCGATCCGCGCCCTTGAGGCGAATACCGCGCACTCCGGCGGCATTGCGACCCATAGAACGGATCACTTTTTCTTTGAATCGAATGGCTTGGCCGTTGGCAGTGACCAAGGTGATTTCATCGGAACCGGTGGAAGGCTTAACCCATTTTAATTGGTCATCGCCTTTGAGTTTGACGGCAATGAGGCCGGAACGGCGCACCGCTGAAAAATCTTTAATATCCACTTTTTTAATGACGCCGTGGGCGGTAACCATAGTAAAGAATTTAAAATCGCCCAAATCCGCCAGCGACAGCACCGAGGAAATTTTTTCTTCCGGAGAGAGTTGTAAAAAGTTAACTATCGCCTGGCCTTTGGCGGTGCGCGAAGTCTGCGGGATATCGTAAGCCTTGAGTTGGAAAACGCGGCCACGCGTGGTAAAGAATAGTAAATCAGAATGAGTGGTGGTGGTGAACAAATGTTCCACCACATCTTCTTCTTTGGTGGTGACGCCCGACACGCCCTTGCCGCCGCGACTCTGGGTGCGGAAAGTATCCGGTGGCAGGCGTTTAATGTAGCCGTCGCGGGTAATCATAATAATAGCGTCTTCGTTGGGCACTAAATCTTCCATAGAAAATTCTTTGACACCGTGGACGACAATTTGGGTGCGGCGTTCATCGCCGAATTTATTTTTAAGTTCTTGAGTTTCGGTTTTGATAATACCCAAAATCTTTTTGGGCGAAGCCAGAATTATTTCCAAATCTTTTATCAAAGCCAATTTTTCTTTCAGTTCGTCTTCAATTCTATGGCGTTCCATGTTGGCCAATTGTTGCAGCTTCATTTCTAAAATCGCGTTGGCCTGAATCTCAGTCAACCGGAATTTTTTTATTAAATTCACCCGGGCTTCATCTTTGTCCGCCGACTGTTTAATCGTTTTGATGACGGCGTCAATGTTGTCCAAGGCGATTTTTAAACCTTTTAAAATATGGGCGCGTTCCTCGGCTTTCCGCAAATCAAACTCGGTGCGGCGCCGGACAATTACTTGGCGGTGTTTGATGTATTCTTCTAAAATTGTTTTAAGGTTTAAAACGCGCGGCTGGATACCATCAATCAAAGCCAGCAAATTCATGTTAAAAGTTTCTTGGAGCTGGGTGAGGTTGAAAAGTTGGTTTAAAACTTTTTTGGGATAAGCGTCTTTTTTTAATTCAATGACAATACGAATGCCGTCTTTGTTAGACTCGTCGCGCAAGTCTTTAATACCCTCCATCTTTTTTTCATGCACCAAGTTGGCAATTTTTTCAATCAAGGTGGATTTGTTGACCTGGTAAGGGATTTCATTGACGATAATTTTAAAACTGCCGGCTTTGTCTTCCACAATTTCGGTTTTGGCGCGCATGACCACGCGGCCGCGGCCGGTGGCATAAGCTTGAGCGATTTCTTTTTTGTCATAAATAATACCGCCGGTGGGGAAATCAGGGCCTTTAACAAATTCTGTCAAATCTTCAGAGTCGGCATCGGGGTTTTCTATCAAGTGATTGATGCCGTCGCAGAGTTCAGTTAAATTGTGCGGCGGAATGTTGGTGGCCATACCCACGGCAATACCCATGGTGCCGTTGAGGAGCAGGTTGGGAAGTTTGGCCGGCAAGACGCGCGGTTCCTGGTGCGAGCCGTCGTAGTTGGGGATAAAATCCACGGTGCCGCGTTCAATATCAAAGAGCGCTTCTTCGGCCGGTTTGGCCAGGCGAGCCTCGGTGTAACGCATAGCGGCGGGCGGATCGCCATCAACCGAACCCCAGTTGCCTTGGCCATCAATCAAAGGATAGCGCAGAGAAAAATCTTGGGCCATGCGCGCCATGGCGTCGTAGACCGAAAGATCGCCGTGCGGATGATATTTGCCCAGCACTTCACCAACCACGGTGGCTGATTTGCGGAATTTAGCCGAGGCCTTCAGCCCCACGCTCCACATGGCATAGAGAATGCGGCGTTGCACCGGCTTTAGACCGTCGCGGACATCGGGCAGAGCGCGGGAAATGATGACCGACATGGCGTAATCCAAGTAGCAATCCTGCACCTCTTTTATCAAAGGTTGATTAACCACTTGGCCGATATTTTGCGGCAAGGGCATTTGTTCGGATGACGGTTTTTTAATGTGTTTTAGGGGCATAAGAGGAATTAGGAATTAGGGTTTAAAGATGTTATTTTTTGTTTTGGATAGTATTTTTAAGTTTTTCAAGTTGTTCGGGTGTTAAGCCCAGAGTGGAAGAAGCGGCCGAGGTGGAAGAGGCCATAGCCTTGAGCACGGTGTCGTAAAGGCCGGGTGTGGCGGAAATAATGTCTAAAGTTTCTTTATTTTGATTAAGTAATTCGGAGAGTTTGTCTTTGTTTTCTTTAAAAAGCTGGCCGGTAAGATCATTGGGAGAAACAAGCTTCATTCTCTTCGGCAAAGAAATGGCCCAGGCTAAAATTAAAATCAGCATGACGGCGCCTACGCTCAACCACAACCAAATTTGTTTTTTGTGATTGGCCGTTTTGGGTAAGATTTTTTTTTTCATAAAATATCTAATGCCAGATTATGTCTTTTCAAGTAAAATCAATTTAGTTTCTTCTTGGGGTAAATCTTTTTTGTTGATTTTAAATTTAGGCAGCCATTCTTTTTCTTTTTGGCCCAGGAGTTTGGCAAACGGATCAACCGCTTCAAACGGATCTTTGCGGCTCGGCGGATTAAAAGAGTGGGGTACCACAACGCGCGGTTCCATTTGATTGACAATTTCAGCGGCTTCTTTGGCCGAGAGCGCTTGGTTGTTGCCACAAGGAATTAATAAGATATCAAACGAACCTAATTTTTCCACCAGCTCATCGGTTAGTTTGCCGCGGAAATCGCCAAAGTAAATTAGAGACAGGGCTTCGGTTTCCAAATGATAAATCATTTGCTTGTCTTTTTCGCCGGTGACAATGGGCACGGCATAAATCATCACGCCTTTCACTTCATACTCGCCGGGAGTATCAATAATGAAAGGTTCGCCACTTAGCGTGATGGTATTTTCTTTGCCATTAGTCAAAAGCGTAATGTCGCTTTTTAAATTGCGCGGCAAATCGGATTTGGGCGTTTGATAGGGATTGATTAAAATTGTGACGTCGTCACGCAGGGGTGTTTTGGTTTCAATTTTGAAAGCCGAATGGCCTAACCATGTTATATGCATATGAGCAGATTAGCCTAGATGATTAGTAGATTAGAATTATATTAATTATACTTAAAATAAGCTTAAAAAGCAAGAGGTTAGATGTGGATTAGTTGTGTGGGGCGGGGCATTTAATTTTGGCTAGTTTTAGCTAAAATTTATGATTTTAGCTAATCTTGGCCACTTTATGCCTCTTGACAAGATTCTGATTTTGTGGTATACTAGTTTGTTGTGAAAGTGAAAGAGCGGTCTTTACAACCAACGCCCAGTCATTCGACCGGGCAACCCCGTCATCCGACGGGGTAAAGGAGGACTCAAATGTTCACGATCATCAGCGTGGTAGTGTTCGGCGCGGCTCTTTTCTTCGCCGTTTTCGGCACCGTCAACGGGCGGAAGGTCAACGCCTCGCTCAAGAACTGAACAACCAACAACTTCGCTCCGACCCTCAACCGTCGGAGCTTCTTGACAAGATTTCAGAGTTGTGATATCATCTGGAATACTGTCAAGAAGCATCAGCCAACTGTCCGGATTGTCTGTGGCCCATTTCCCGCGGGGAAAGGGGCAATCACCGACGATCAAGAAAGGAGGTATGAGGGCTTGAGTAAGTAACAGGGCGGAGGCACGAATGGCACCTCTTCCCGAAGTAAAGCTCTACGAGAGCAAGTCATTCCGGGGTTTTGAAAGGTTATCGGCCACGGCTAACAAAACAGCCTTGGTCACCTCGTCAGGGTCGAACCAAAAACCTTTTACTTTCTTTAAAATAATCCGCAAGGATTTCAAAAAATAGGTTTTAGCGGCAAACAACCCCACTTGAAAAAATGGAGGGAAAATGCGGCTCCCGACCTAAGCGCCCTAACTGACGGCGCTACAACACAAATTGTCAGACAGAGTCAATCGCCCCCATAAGGATGGGGGCCCGGCCGAGCCCCTACACCTCTCGGCCACCGACGGAGGAAAGGTGAAAATGAAAACCTGTGGGTTAAGCGCCTTGATTGACGGCGCGGCAACATAAATTGTCAGTCAAGCACATTGAACAAACAACAACGACAAACCAGAATGGGCGCGAGTTCGGAACCAACAAGCGCCCAACTGGTAAACCGATAGTTGAAACCGTAATGGGCCCGCAGCGACAAGCGGACCGTGGCCGACTGAGCCCGCAAGATACGCGGACCAGGCCGCCTAGAGACGGATTCAGCGTCGGAACAACGGGGCAGGCGCCGATGCGTCAAACCCCAAGGGCAAGCCTTTGCTTGCCCTTTTTTGATATTTGTCGAAATTTTCAAGCCGCAGGCGAAGATAATTTCGCAACAAATATCAACCCCGCGCCAAGTCCCTGTAACGACTGTCGATTAGCACAGAGAGAGCCATAGGCGTTTCCGAGAATTTTTGCCTCGTTCGGAATGGCAGTTACTTCGGACTTTGGCGCTGGGGTTTATCCCCCATGTTAGAAATATCTAACATAGAAAAATTGGAATTTTGAGATAATTAAAGATACGCGTGGACCGGATCCTTTTGAAAAACTCTCCACACTGTCATTCCCGCGAAAGCGGGAATCTAGAAATAAGCTTAATTTTCTCCAAGCCTGCCTGCGGTAGGTAGGCTGGATTCCCGATCCTGGTCGGGAATGACAAAAAACAGAGTTTTTCAACGGACTCGACCGAGGGCTTGACATCCTTCTCTATATTATATATACTACCAGTAGTTAATTTAATTTATCCCCGCTTACAAGGGGGCCGGCCACTGCGGTGGACGGTTAACTCTTCAGAGAAAGAGTTTATAAAAAACTCTTCTTTTATTTAAAATATGGCCAATTTAAAAGATTCCATAGACGAATTAATGGAGGAAAAAAAGAAAAATAATCTCAAGCAATTGCTGACCGATCCGCGCTTTATGAAAATCCCCAAAAAGGGCGATTTAATCAGGGGCGTGGTTTTGTCGGTAAGCAATTCTTTGGTGCGCATTGATTTTGACGGTCTGAAGACCGGTGTGGTGCGCGGTGAAGAACTTTTTGAAGCGCCGGAGTATCTTAATTTAAAAGCGGGCGATGAGGTGGAAGCGACTATCCGCGAGATGGAAAATGAGAATGGCGAAATGGAACTGTCTTTCCGCGAAGCCGGCCACCGTAAGGCGTGGGATACTATTACCGGTGATTTGAAAGTTGGTAAAGAAGTGGACGTTAAGATTTTGGCCGCCAATCGCGGCGGTTTAATGATCTCTTTGAATTCCCTACCAGGATTTTTACCGGTCTCGCAACTGAGCCCCGAACATTACCCGCGCGTTATCGGCGGCGACAAAGGCAAAATTTTGGAAAAGTTACAGTCTTACATCAACCAGATGTTTCATGTGAAAGTGATTGACGCCGATGAAAAATCAGAAAAATTGATCGTTTCCGAACGCGCGGTTTGGGATGACGCTAAAAAGAGTTTGCTGACTTCATATAAAGTCGGTGATGTGGCAGATGGCGTCATCAGCGCGCTCACCAATTTTGGCGCTTTCGTCAAATTTGATGAAGTGGAAGGTTTAATTCATATCTCCGAAATTGCCTGGCAGAGAATTGATCATCCTAAGGATATTTTGAAAGTCGGCGACAAGGTCAAAGCTCAGATTATTCAGATTGACGGCGCCAAGATTTTTCTTTCCATTAAACGTTTAATGGATGACCCGTGGAAACAAGTCGGCGACAAGTATAAAGTCGGCCAGCAGGTGAAGGGCAAAGTTTTGAAAGTTAATCCTTTCGGCCTCTTTGTGGAATTGGATCCTGACATTCATGGTTTGGCTCACGTTTCTAGCCTGGGCGATATGGCCAATAAAGATGTCGGCGCCACGGTTAAAGAAGGTGACACCCTTGATTTTGAGATCATCTCTATTGAGCCCAACGATCATCGTTTAGGCCTCAAGTTAGCCTCCGAAAAGAAATAATTCGGGGAAAGTGGTATAATGTAGATGTCAAAATCCTAATGTCAAACCTGCCTGCCGGTAGGCAGGGTAGGCAGGTGTCTAAAATTTGAACTTTGAGCTTTAAGCATTGATTTGTCCCGACGCACCACATATTTAAACAGAAGGAAGTCGGGATCCCGCTGGCGGCGGTGAAACTTTGGCATTTGAAATTTGAAATTTTATCAATATGTCTTCATTCGTTAAGAATTTTATTCTCTTCATCGTAGTTTTTTTATTGTTGTCTTTGGTTTTTAGCGCCATTCCTTTTGGCGGTAAAAAAATTGAAACAGTGGGCATTGAAAAAATGGTCGCCCAGCTACAAAATCAGGAAGTCAAAAAAATTGAAGTTAGCGGCGACAGCCTGACGGTGACGTTAAAAGACGGTAAGGTTGAACAAGTCCAAAAAGAGTCCGGCGATACTTTGAGCGGTCTGGTTAAAAACTATAATATTGATTCGCAGAAAATGAAGGACGTGGAGATCTCGGTGAAAAGCGACCGCGGTTGGGCGTTTTGGCTGGGCAATATTTTGCCGTTTGTTTTACCCATTGTCTTTTTTGTCGTCCTTATTTATTACATGACACGGCAAGTGCAGGGCGCTAATGCCCGGGCCATGGGTTTTGGCCAGACGAGCGCGCAAGAAATCAAGAAAGATGAAAAAACCAAAGTGACGTTTAAAGATGTGGCTGGTTGCAAAGAAGCCAAAGAAGAATTGAAAGAAGTGGTGGAATTTTTGAGCGCGCCCAAGCGTTTTGTTGATATGGGCGCCAAAATTCCCAAGGGCGTTCTTTTGATGGGCGCGCCGGGCACGGGCAAAACGCTTTTGGCTAAGGCGGTGGCCGGTGAGGCCAATGTGCCGTTTTATCATATCTCGGGCAGTGAGTTTGTGGAAATGTTTGTGGGTGTCGGCGCTTCGCGGGTGCGCGATCTTTTCCGCAAGGCCAAAAAATCCGCTCCGGCCATTGTTTTTATTGATGAAATAGACGCCGTGGGTCGCCGTCGGGGCACCGGTTTGGGCGGGTCGCACGATGAACGCGAACAAACTTTAAATCAAATTTTGGTGGAAATGGACGGTTTTGAGCCGAATTCCGGCGTGATTGTGGTGGCCGCCACCAACCGGCCTGATGTTTTGGATCCGGCGCTTTTGCGTCCGGGCCGTTTTGACCGCCGGGTGGTGATTGACGAGCCGGATTTGAAAGACCGCGAAGAAATTTTACAAGTGCACGCCAAGGGCAAGATTTTTTCTCCGGACGTTTCCTTGCATCGGATTGCCGAACGCACCCCGGGTTTTACCGGCGCCGATCTGGCCAATCTCTTAAATGAAGCGGCGATTTTGGCGGTGCGGAAAGACAAAAAACAAATTGATTCTCTGGATATTTTGGAGAGCGTGGAAAAGGTGATGTTGGGTCCGGAACGCCGCAGTCGTTTGATTTCAGACAAAGAAAAGAAAATTACCGCCTATCATGAAGCCGGCCACGCTTTGGTGGCGCATTTGTTGCCCCACACCGATCCGGTGCGCAAAGTTTCCATTATCGCCCGCGGTCGCGCCGGCGGTTATACCTTAAAGATGCCACTGGAAGATAAACGGTTTATTTCCAAAATAGAATTTGAAGAAGACTTGGCTGTGAGTATGGCCGGGTTTGTGGCCGAACGGGAAATTTTCGGCGCGGAAAATCTTTCTACCGGGCCGTCAGCCGATTTGCGGCAGGCCACGCACTTGGCGCGCCGATTGGTAACGGAGTTTGGCATGAGCGAAAAACTCGGGCCACGCACTTTTGGCGAGCATGGTGAATTGATTTTCTTGGGCCGCGAAATTACCGAACAGCGCGATTACAGCGAAAAGGTGGCCGAACTGATTGACGAAGAAGTCAGCCGCTTGATTGCCCAAGGCAAAGGCATGGCTGAAAAAATCATCAGAGAAAAACGCCCGCAGTTGGATTTAATCGTTCAAAAACTGATGGAACAAGAGACAATTGAACAAGATGAACTGGTGGCGCTCTTAGGCCCGAAAGCAGCGGTTTAAGTTCTGGTTTTATAATCCGCCCCAACGTTTCTCGTCAGGGGCGGATTTAGTTTGGCGCGCATGCTAAGACAAAACACTTTATTATTAAGCTAAGTACCTGTATAATAGAATAGTATTAACTAACCAAAACATATGAGCAATTACGAAGACTTCAAGGATAGATTTAAGCTATTGGCAAGCAAAAATCATCACTTAATAGTGAACACGCTTTCCAATATCTTCACTATGCGGTTGATTGGTAATAAAACTCATGGTGATCTTGCTGAAATCGGAATGGCCGAATTTATCAACCAATTCATGTATGACTTCAAAAGTATTCATGTTGGAAAAGACTTATTCAGGGCAAAAAAACACGAAGAAGACATCGTGATAATCAATGAGATAACCAATACAAAATTCCCTGTTAGCTTGAAAGCGTATGGGGATGGGCCCCTTCAACTTTCAACGGACAGCAGACAAAAAATGTTTCCTTATCTTGAAAAACAGGGTGTGCAGATTAAAAATTCAAAGCAAATAGCATCCATTTTCAACGCAGAAGAGTTTTCTGATTTTGGAACGATAAATGTAATGCCGTTGATTTATGATGAAAAAAGTCAACGTTGTAACATAATGATTTTTGATCACAAAAAAGCAAGGGACAATACGAGAAAAATTGTGTATGTGAATAAAAGGCAAAAGTTTGATTTTACGACCGGAAAAGTTGTGTCTGGAAAAGGGCGCGACCACCCAATTTATATGTTTGTTGATGGTAAGAATAATTATATTTGCGAGGTTCGATATGGCGGTGCGTCTGCAAATGCGTTACAGCGTGGTCTTTGGACGCACACTAAGAACGCAGTCACTTATTTTGACTCTTTGACAAATGGCTGGATAGATTACTCACACAACCGTACCTTGGTAAAACTGTTTAGCCTCGCTCTAAATAGCTCCGAGAGGGGGCACAAACTGGCTAATGAAATTTTGCAAAAAGACATCGACAGACTAAAGCAACTATGATAACTCAACAACTCGATATATTTGGAAATAAAATACTCACTGTTCCAAAAACAGAGGGTATAAAGTACGCCGGATCTAAATTAAAGATTCTGCCTTATATTGTCCAAATTTTGAGCGAACTGGATGGTGTAACCAACGTACTTGATGGATTCAGCGGTACAACACGCGTTTCACAAGCACTTGCGCAGTTAGGTTACAATACAACTTCAAGCGATATTTCAGTCTGGTCAGATGTTTTTGGACATTGTTATCTACTCTCTAAGAAACCAAATTCTTTCTACCAAGAAATCATTGATTATCTAAACTCTTTGAAAGGCTATGACGGCTGGTATACAGAACATTATGGGGCCGAACTCGATGAGATTAAAAGGCCGTTTCAAGCAAAAAATACTCGCAAATTAGATGCAATACGAGACGAGATTGAAAAGCTCAGGCTTAGTTGGGAGGATAAATGTGTAATTCTCGCCAGTCTTATTTATGCGTTGGATTCTGTTGATAGCACGCTTGGACACTATGTGGCATACTTATCAAAATGGTCACCGAGGTCATATCATGATTTATTTTTGAGACTGCCGAAACGATTTGAAACATTTGGCGAACACAAGGTAATTCGTAATGATATTTTTGATACTGTGTCAAAAGGTGGTTTTGATTTGGCATACTTTGACCCACCATACGGTTCAAACAACGAAAAAATGCCGCCAAGCAGAGTGCGCTACGCTTCCTATTATCACATTTGGACAACGATAATAAATCACGACAAACCAGAGGTTTTTGGTAAGGCCAATCGACGCATAGACAGTAGAGATGGTGTAGCCGCTTCTGTGTTTGAAGAGTTTAGAAAAAATGACGATGGTTCGTTTATCGCTATGGAAGCATTAAGAAAATTGATTCAGACAACAAAATCTCGTTATATTTTGTTGTCGTACAGTTCTGGTGGTAGAGCCACAAAAAAAGAATTGAATGAAATAATTGACGAATCAGGAAAGTTACTAAAAGCGATAGAGATAGACTACAAAAAAAACGTAATGGGAAATATGCGATGGACAAACGAATGGATAAACAGTGACGGAAAATATAATGAATACTTATTTTTGATGGAAAAGAACACAGTTTCCACGAATTCAAATCGAGCTAAAAAAATTTGTGCTTCGAGTGTTCACCCATTTAACTCCCCCTTGTCCTTCGCCCAAAAAGAAAAAACAAAATCGGGTTCTTTTTAAGAGAATCCACTTTAATTTCACCACAATTGTGGTATAATATTGAGGTAATTTAACTTTGAAATTTATGTTTCAACATCAACCACTTTATCGCGAAGTCTTACGCCTGGCTTGGCGTTTAACTTGGCACCAACCTCTGCTTTGGGTTTTGGGCCTTTTTAGCGCTGTTTTAGTCAGCGGCGGCGCTTTTGACGTCTTAGCGCGCCATATCAGTTGGTCGCTTCACCCCGATTTTGGTTTTATGTCCGCGTCTTGGTGGCGTTGGGGTAATTGGGAACTGGGATTGACTGCCAGCTTGTGGCTCGTGGCCCTAGTTCTATTACTCGCGGGTTTGGCCGTCTTCGTTGTTTTTGTCATGATCCGGTCGTTTATCAGTTTGATTTTGGGCGCGGGCGAATATAAAGCGGGCGAGAAGTTGGATTTAGAAAAATTATGGCACGCGGGACGTAGGCATTTTTGGCCGGTTTTGGGCACGATTGTTTTGGCCAAGATTTTGATTATGATTTTGGGAGCCCTAACGCTTTTGCCGCTTTTTCTTCTGGTTTTGGGTAAATGGAATTTGTTTTCTTCCATAATTTACCCACCGATTTTTTTGATTGGCGTGGTGGCTGGCGTAGTGGTAAGTTTTTTGATGATTTTTGTTTCAGCCTTTTTGGTTTTAGAAAAATATGACTGGCAAAAAGCCGTGGCCGCGGCCTGGCGCCTTTTTTTAAGAAATTGGCTGGTAAGTTTGGAGATGGCTCTGGTGATTTTTGCGATTTATCTTTTAGTCGGGCTGATTTTGGCCATCGGCGCTCTCATTATTATAATACCGGTGGTGGCGGTGGTAATTTTTGCCCGGTTTATTATGTTGCCGGGTTTGGGCAGTGTGGCGGTGTTTGTGGGCTCGCTTTTGGCCGTCTGCCTGGTTCTTTTGGCCGCCGGATTTTTAAGCGCCTTCCACGTGGGCAGTTGGGTATTATTAGTAGAGCGGATGAAAAAAGAAACAGCCGTCAGTAAGTTAGTGAGGTTAGTTGAGCATGTTAAATTAAAGATAAAATTTAAGACTAAATAGCAAATTAATAAATGTCAAAATCCCAAGTTCAAATGTCAAATCAATCCGTCCTGCCTACCGGCAGGCAGGCTGTGGGCGGGTAAAAATCCTAATGTCAAATATCTAAAATTTGAACTTTGGATTTTAAGCATTGATTTGAACTTTGGCATTTGAAATTTGAATTTTAATTATTGTATGCCATCGTCCGGTTTAAAATTTTCCGATGACTTGACCGCCAAACTGGCGGCCAAAATGGGAGATATCAATTTAAAACAAAAAGAACAGGAAGCCGAAGCCAAGGCTGCCGGTTTGGGTTTACCGTATATTAATTTATATCGTTTCCCCATCACGGTTGACGCCATCACTCTTATTCCCAAAGAAGAATCAACGCGTTTGCAGGCGGTATGTTTTCTTTATGCCGGTGAAGAAATCAGAATGGGCGCGGTGGATCCGTCTTTACCCGAGATTCCCGAATTGTTACATGTTCTGGAAGAGCGTCACCATGCTCACGGCATGCTGTATTTACTTTCCGAGAACAGTCTTAAAGAGGCCATGAAAATTTATGATGCTCTGCCATCAATTAAAGAACGGCCCAAAGATGTGGTAATAAATGAAGCGGATTTGGACCGGTTGAGCCAGGCTATCGGTTCTTTCACGGAATTGAGTAAAAAAATAAAAGAGGCCAGCACCACGGACGTTTTAACTATGATGCTGGCGGCGGCGTTGAAGTTTAATTCTTCTGACGTCCATGTGGAAGCGGAAGAAAAGCGCATTGTTTTGCGTTTGCGCTTAGATGGTATTTTAAACGAGGCGGCGGATTTATCCAGCGACTCTTGGCACAAAATTATCTCCCGCATCAAACTGATTTCCGGTTTGAAAATTAATATTGAAGACAAGCCGCAAGACGGCCGTTTTACCATTGCCATCAAGGGCCAAAAAATTGATGTCCGCGTTTCCACTATTCCCACTTCTTTTGGTGAAAGCGTGGTCATGCGTATTTTAAAACCCATGGCCAATTTAAATATGGAAGATTTGGGTTTTCGCGGCCACGCGGCTGAAGTTTTAAAAGGACAGGTAGAGAGATCCAACGGCATGATTGTCACCACCGGTCCCACCGGTTCAGGTAAAACCACCACCCTGTATTCTATTTTACAAAAATTAAATCAGCCGGATGTCAAAATTATTACTTTAGAAGATCCGGTGGAGTATAAGTTGCCGGGGATTAATCAAAGTCAGATTGACCCGAGCCGCGATTACACTTTTGCCAAAGGTTTGCGTTCAATTTTGCGTCAAGATCCGGATATTGTGATGGTGGGAGAAATCCGCGATTTGGAAACGGCCGAAGTGGCTATTCAAGCCGCTTTGACCGGCCACTTAATGCTTTCCACTATTCATACCAACAGCGCCGCTGGCGCGGTACCCCGGTTTCTTTCTATGGGGGTTAAACCATTTTTACTGGCTCCATCCCTCAACGTGGTGATTGGTCAGCGGTTGGTGCGCAAGCTTTGCGAGAAATGCAAAAAAGAAATTACCTTGGATGAAAAAACCATGACACGGACAAAGGAAGTGTTGGAGAAACTACCCGAAGCGGAAAAAAAGCGGGTTGATTTGAATAATCTGAAATTTTATACTGGCGGCGGTTGTGAGGCGTGTGGTGGTTTGGGCTATAAAGGCCGGATGGGTATTTACGAGGTTTTAGAGATGAATAAAGAAATTGAACAGATGATTTTGAAAAACGAGATGTCGGTTTATGTGATTGAAGAGGTAGCCATCAAAAACGGTATGGTGACGATGGCGCAAGATGGTGTCCTTAAGGCTTTAGAAGGGATTACTTCAGTTGACGAAGTTTTCCGGGTGGCGCAGTAACTTGTCCCGCCGCACTGAAATTTCTAAAAAATAAGGAAGGCGGGATCCCGCTGTGGCGGGAAAACATGAAGCGTGAAACTTATAATTTTTTAAATTTTTATGTCTCCAAGAAAAAAAGTTAATCCCGTGCCAGTTTCAATTCAAGCCCAAGGGCCGGTTACACCGTTACCGGAAATAAAATTGGAACAAGCAATTTTATCTGTCAATCCGCCGGAAGCCGTTGCTGGCCCCAAACAGGCCAAACCGCGGCGCAGACGGGCGGTAGCTGCCAAAAAGGCGGTTAAACCCGCGGCCGTCAATAAAGAGATAGCTGTTCGCGATCAAACTGAAAGCGGGGCGGAAGAATATTTTAGCCCCACGCCTCATTTTTATCGCACCATTGCTTTGGGTTTTGTGGCGGTTTCCGTGGTCGTGATTTTTTTGGTATTGTATTTGACCGGCAACCGAGCCACTATAGATTTAACCTTGAAAGAGCGCACGGTGAAGGCGGATAGTTTGGTTAATTTAGTTCCGAAGCTGGAAGAGGGCGCCACAGATCAGATTGAGGGTTGGGTTTTGGAGTTGTCAGTTAAAGGTGAAAAGAAGTTTGCGGTCTCTGAAGGTAAAGAATCGCCTGTCGCGGCGACCGGCCAGGTGACAATTTATAATAAAACCGCTCGAGACCAAAAATTGGTCGCCACGACGCGTCTTTTAAGTGGCGATACATTATTCAGATTAAAACGCGGCGTGACGGCGCCGGCCAAAGGCCAGGTGATAGCCGAAGTTTACGCGGACAAGCCGGGTAAAGAGGGCGAGATCGGGCCGTCAAAATTTGTTATCCCCGGCCTTTCAGAAATTTTACAAAAAAATATTTACGCGGAAAGCGAAGCGGCTATGAGTGGCGGGACAAAATTTATTAACGCCTTGACGGACGAAGAAATAAAAAAGGCCCAGGAAGATTTGATTGGTCAATTATTTGCCGAAGGCAAACTGAAGCTTCAGGCCTTGGCGTCTTCATCTAAAACCTACGACGGTCGGGTGTTTACTTATTATCAGCCGATTATGAAAACTGAAGCCAAGGCCGGTCAGGAAATTTCGGAATTTAAATTGAGCGGCGGATTGAATGTCGTGGGTCTTTTTTACAAGTCGGCGGATTTGAACAAAATAATGCTGGCCAATCTCCATTCCAACTTAATGGATGAAGAAAAAATTATCGGCGAGCCGTCACGGCCTTCCGTTGAAGTCAGTAAGTACGATCTAAAAGCCAAAACCGCCGAGCTAAGGGTGACCGAAGAAGCTCAATCACGGGTTACTTACTCCAAAGATTTGTTAGACAATAGCCGGCTTTTGGGACAGAAAAAAGCCGCGGCCGAGGAATATCTAAAGAGCCTGTCGTGGATTGACCGGGTGGAAATTAAAATTATACCCGCCTGGTTTAGTAAATTGCCCGGTTCGGCCAGCCGCGTGGAAATTAAAGTAAAAGAATAATCATTTATCCAAACAGGCTTCTCTTGACGAGAAGTCTGTTTTTTGTTAAGGTTTAATGAACAAAAAGCTCTTTTAACAATGCGCAAAAAGGAGAAGAAAAGTGATTATTACGGTTCTGTGTGGCATTCTTTTGATCATGATTCTGGTCACCATCCATGAGATGGGTCATCTTTTGGTGGCCCGGGCATATGGCGTGGGCGTTGAGCAGTTCGCCTTCGGGTTCGGTCCCGGCTTCAAAATGTTTACTGTCAAGGGGATACCCGTCTACTTTCGGTTCATTCTTTTGGGTGGTTATGTCAGACTCAAGACAAGGGGTGACAAAACTGCCGTAAGTGATGGTAAGTGTCTTGAAGACGCTCTTTGGTGGCAAAAGATTCTGATTTTTGTCGCCGGTATCGGTTTTAACCTGATTACGGCCGTGATTTTGCGGACGCTGATGTATTGGTTTGCGCCGGCTGACACACAAGTTGTTATTCTTTCAATGAAATTCCAGTTTGCCACCGTGGCAACTTGGTATTTGGCGCCACTCTACGCTCTCGAGGCAGTGGCTGTGGCCTTTGCCATTTACTTCTTGGCAACAGTGGCTGGCATGGGTTTTATGTTTTGGAAAACATTGAGCGGTTTGGTGGTCAGTCTTTGGTTGTTCATCACCGGGCTGTTCAATTTGGCAGCGCCCACGATTAACATTGCGCCGTTGACGCCGATCCCGCATGGCGGTTTTGTCGGCACGGTGGGGTTGGGCGCCAATGCTCACTTTGGTGTCTGGTCGTTCATCGGTTTGCTCTATTTGGTTTCACTTTTGCTGGCAGCCCTGAACATGGCGCCGCTCATGCCTTTTGATGGCGGTCATATCACCGTTACCTTGGTGGAGCGGATATTCGGTAAAAACCGCTTTTCAAGTTTTGTGGCCCAAGCGATCACTTACGTCGGTTTTATAATCTTGGCCGTCCTCCTGCTTAACATGCTGATGAGCGACGCGTCTGATCTGCTCCAATTCATAAACAAAAAGTAAACGCAAGCCCCCAATGTCGTTTGACAAACTGGGGCTTTTTTAATACTATGAATAAGTAATCATTTTGAATAATACTGATATGAATCAAGAACAATTAGAAACGATGAGGCACTCAACCGCTCACCTAATGGCCACGGCCGTCCAAAGCCTTTTTCCCGAGGCTAAATTCGGCGTGGGGCCGGTGGTAGAAAACGGTTTTTATTATGATATGGAACTGCCACGCTCGCTTACTCCGCTTGACCTTCAAAAAATTGAAAAGAGAATGAAGGATTTCCAACAGCAAAAAATTCCTTTCGTCCGTGAAGAAATGTCAATTGATGAGGCGATTAAGCTTTTTGAATCAATGGGGCAGAAGTATAAAGTGGAACTCCTGAATGATTTGAAAAAATTCGGCACCACCAAAATTAAGGACATTAAGGAATCAGAATCGGTAGGCGCCGAAGGTAGTAAGGCCACGATTTACAAAACCGGCAAGTTTGTTGATTTGTGCCGCGGGCCCCACGTCGCCACCGCTAGAGATGTTGGTGTTTTCAAATTGCATAAATTGGCCGGCGCGTATTGGCGTGGCGATCAAGAGCGCGAGCAATTACAGCGCGTTTATGGTTTGGCTTTTGCCACCCAGAAAGAATTGGAAGATTATTTAAAATTATTGGAAGAAGCGGAAAAACGCGATCATCGTAAAATCGGAGCGGAACAGGAATTATTTTTTATTGACGATATGGTGGGCAAGGGATTGATTTTATGGCAACCCAATGGCACGATTATCCGCGATGAAATTGAAAAGTTAGCGGTTGAAAAAGAAAAAGAATATGGTTATGTGCGGGTGGTAACGCCGCATTTGGCCAAAGAACAGCTTTATCTGACCTCCGGTCATTTGCCGTACTACAAAGACAGTATGTATCCGGCCATGGTGATGGACGACGGCACTTATTATATGAAAGCCATGAATTGTCCGCATCATCATGTTATTTATAACCATGGTTTGCACAGTTACCGCGAACTGCCCATTCGCATCGCTGAATATGGCACGGTTTATCGCAATGAACTTTCCGGCACTTTGGCCGGGCTTTTGCGCGTCCGTTGTCTGGCCATGAATGACGCGCATATGTATTGCCGCAAGGATCAGATTAAAGATGAATTTAAACGGGTAATGAAACTGACCATGGAGCTTTTCAAGATTTTTGGTTTGAAAGATTTTTGGTTCAGGTTGTCGCGCTGGAGCCCGGAGCATTTGGAAAAATATATCAATGAGCCAAAAAATTGGGATTATGCCGAAGGCGTAATTCGCGAGGTGTTGAAAGAAATGAAAGTAAAATTTGTGGAAGTGGTTGACGAGGCCGCCTTCTATGGCCCCAAAGTGGACGTGCAATTTAAATCGGTGATTGGCCGCGAAGAGACCATGTCCACCATTCAGCTGGATTTTGCCGCCAAACAACGTTTTAATTTGAAATATATTGATGAAACAGGCAAAGAAAATAATGAAGTGTTTGTGATTCATCGCGCCCCGCTCTCCACTCATGAAAGATTCACGGCTTTTCTGATTGAATACTATGCCGGTATCTGGCCGGTATGGCTCGCGCCGGTGCAGGTGGCGCTGATTCCGGTGGGTCAAGGCCATATCAAACCGGCAGAAAAATTGGCCAAAATTTTAGGCGAGGCCGGTATTCGGGTGGAAGTTTATAATCTCAATGAAACGGTCGGTTATAAAATCCGCAAGGCGGAGAAACAAAAAGTGCCGTATATGCTGGTCCTCGGCGATAAAGAGGTGGGCAAATCTAAAGAAATAAAAACATTGATGGTGCGGGTGCGGGGCAAAGAAGGTCTGCTTAAAATTCCGACGAAAAAATTCATAGAAAAAATAAAGGGAGAAATTGCCAATCGGAGCTAGTTTAAGCCAAATTTAGCTTGAACCCTCTTGACAAAAAGTTATTTTTGTGCTATACTAAAAATGACTTTAAATTTTAAACTTTAAGTATATGCGCGAAGGATGTTCTATGCCAGAAGAACTAACAAAAATGAAGCCGCCGACACCAGAGAACGATGCTGATCTCGCGGCCGGTATTGAGGACGAAATGCGCGCGCAGATGCTTTTAAAAGATCCAAAGATGTTGGAGAACTACTTGCGCGTTGGTTTTAAAGTGATGATGGAAAGGATGCCGCCGGCCGCCGAGGCTTTAAAAGGGCGGGAGTCGCGAATAGACGCTTTAGTTCAGGAAACGCGGCTACGCCTGACTGCTCTTGCCAAGAGCGCGCCCGAGGAGGTGAAAAACACATTGAAGATGGTTGAAATAATGATGAACCAATTGGGGAAGAGGACGGCGATGCAAGAAGAAAACAAAAAACAGGATTTAGCGGCGGAGAGGCTCCTGGGTGTGTTACAGAAAGATATTTGGGGTGAAACGATGGAACAGGCTCATCAAGGGAAAAAAGAATAATAAAAAAATAAACCCCTCCGATGTGACGTCGGAGGGGTTTTGTTATGGTTCTTTGGCGCAACAGCCGTGCACCAGGCAGAAAGCTTGTTTGTCCTTTTTGGTCAGACCGGAGAATTTGCCAGCCTCGGCCGCCGGGTACATTATCACGTTAGGGTCGTTGCCAATATGGATTAACCCAACCCAGTGGCCTAATTCATGGAGAGCGACGATATAGAGGTGCGCGCTGATATAGTCATGGAATGTGAAGATGAGAATATCGGTTTTAGTGGCGTAACCGCCAATGTTTGGCTGGTCGGTTACATCGACCAAAAACTCATAGCTTTCATCAGGCTCGGCTGTTTTATAGATTATGTTATATTCATCGCCGGGGTCTATCTCCGATTGAAAGCCATTCGGATCAATCAAGCGGCCGCCGTAGATAATAATATCTTCGCCGCAGTATTCGCGGCTGAAACGGTTCCATTCATCAATGGCTCGGTGGATTTGAGTCGTTTCTTCGTCGTTCCAGCTATCTTCAATCCAGAGAGTTTTGGGCAGATCAACCCGGTAACAGCCGAACACAGACAAAAGCAGAACGAGAATTACCACTCTTGCGCTATGCCGATCCATATCTGCCCTCCTTTAGCCGCTTCTTCGTAGAAAGGCCGGAAAAAATCGCCGTAGGCGGGAATAATTTCCCAAGGCCAGGGCAGGAAGACTCGCCAATCAATCGTCAGGCGGGTTTTGGGCGCAAGTTCTATTTCAGTGCCGACACCGGTGGTGATATCCAGCCGACGATCAATCTGCATGACGGAAACCGAATCAATCAGATTGGCAAAGACGCCAAAACTGATGTGAGTTCGTGTTTTTTTTAGACGGAGGATGTCGATAAGAGCATTAAGACCAAGACCATAGGGCGCCACCACATTAGCTTCCAGACCTAGCGGGGTATAGTCGGGCGCGCGCAAACGATAGGCCACAAAACCGGAAATCGGAGCAGTATGTTGTTTGTCCCAGTCCGTCAAGATGGGCAGGAGGGGCGCTCCGCCGCCGGCAATGATGATTTCGTTTTCAAGGTCGTCTGCTATGGCCGCTCCAGTGAATAAAAAAATGAACAGGAAACACACTAAAGTCGTGATGCGCATCGCGTTCTCCTTTGAATCTGGGTTTGCGTTTTTAAGGTGCTTTTGTTATCTTAAGATTAGTCCTAATTTGAAAATGCGTCAAGCCATGAAGTATCATATTATAACTTATGGGTGTCAGATGAATAAGAGCGATTCGGAAAGAATCGCCGGCGTTCTTAATGATTGCGGCTGGCAAGCAGTCGACAAATTCAACCAGGCGGATTTGGTAATTTTAAATTCCTGCAGTGTGCGCCAGAGCGCTGAAGATCGGGTTTATGGCGAGGTGGATGAACTGGCCAAACTAAAGAAAAAAAATCCCGCTTTGATGGTGGCGGTAACCGGCTGTATGCCCGGTCGCGACAAAGAAGGCAAGTTTAAAAAGAAAATGCCGGCAGTGGATTTATATTTTCCCATCAATGATTTGCCGCGTCTGCCGGAGATGTTGGCTCAATGTCATCCTGAGCGAAGCGAAGGATCTAGGTTCTTCGGTCCTCGGCCTCAGAATGATGGGTTGGATTATTTAGACACTAAACCGTCTTATCAAAATAATTTTTCGGCTTTTGTGCCGATACAAACCAGTTGCAACAAGTTCTGCACTTATTGCGTGGTGCCGCATGCTCGCGGGCAAGAGATCAGCCGATCGCTCCGGGCAATTTTGGATGAGGTTTGTTATCTGGCGGCTAAGGGATTTGTGGAGATAACCCTTTTGGGGCAGACCGTTAACAGTTATGAGGCGCCGGATCCGGAAAACTTTTCAGATAAGAATCCGTTTTTTAGTTGTCATTCCCGCGAAAGCGGGAATCCAGCGACTGGATCCCCGATCAGGTCGGGGATGACTTCGGTCGCCACAGGCGACCGAAGTCACTTTGCGGCATTGTTATGGGAAGTCAATCAGATTGATGGCCTCAAAAGAATTAATTTTACCGCGCCGCATCCGGATCACATGTCAGACGAGGTGATCAAGGCGTTAACTCTGCCTAAACAAATTAATTATCTTCATTTGCCGGTGCAATCTGGCAGTGACAATGTTTTGGCGAAGATGAACCGGCACTATACGGCTGTTGATTATTTAAAGATTATTAAAAAGATCCGCGCCGTCAGGCCGGGGATGGCTTTGGGCACGGACATAATTGTGGGTTTTCCGGGTGAAACTAAAGAGGATTTTGAAGAGACGGTTAAATTGTACAAAGAGGCAGACTTTGATATTGCCTTTTTAGCCAAATACTCTCCGCGATCGGGTACAGCGGCCTATAAGATGATTGATGATGTGACGGCCGAAGAAAAAGAAAGACGTTGGTGGGCGCTCCAGCGTTTGATGGAAGAAACGACTTTGCAAAAAAATCAAAAGTTTGTTGGTCAGACATTGGAAGTTTTAGTTTCTCGTTTCAGAAACTCCGCCCAGTCAAAAGGTAAATGTATTTGTATCGGCAATTCCAGCGAGATGAAAATGGTGGAATTCGCCGGCCAGGTCGGCTGGGTCGGCAAGATTGTGAAAGTTAAAATAGAAAAAGCCGAAATGTGGCGGCTAATCGGCCAAATAGTCCAGAATTGAACAAATATGCATTGCCTCAAATTAAGCGATCGCTTAATTTGAGGCAATGGTGAAAAATGATTATAATGAAACCAAATTTGTGAAAAAGCTAAAATTACCTAAACTTATCGCGGTTTTAGGGCCGACGGCCTCGGGCAAGACGGCCATGGGCATTGAATTGGCCAAAAAATTTCAAGGCGAAATCATTTCTGCTGATTCACGCCAGATTTATAAATATATGGATATCGGCACGGCCAAAGAACCGGGCGAAATGAAAAAAGACGAGAATGGCCGGCCTTATCTTTTGGCCGGCGGCATAAGACATTACGGTATTGATTTGGTGGATCCGGGCCAAACTTATACTGTGGCCGAATTTAAACAATATGCCTTGGATGTGATTAAAGAGATTTTAAAACGCCGGCATTTGCCCATGCTGGTCGGTGGCACGGGTTTTTATATTCGGGCGATTGTTGAAAATTTAGATATTCCCAAAGTCGCGCCCAATAAAAAGTTGCGTAAATCGTTTGAAGAAAAAAGCCTGGAAGAGTTGGTTAAGTTGCTGAAAGACGTTGACCCCCGGTCAGCCAAAAAAGTGGATTTAAAAAATAAGCGCCGGGTGTTGCGGGCGCTGGAGGTGGCGATTTTGACCGGCCAGTCTTTTACCCAACAGCAAAAAAAAGGCCCAAAATTGTTTGATGCGCTGGAGATTGGCTTGGAAATAGACCGGGCTAAACTTTATGAGCGGATTGATAAAAGAGTGGAGCAACAGTTTAAAGACGGCTTGGTTGAAGAAGCTAAAAAATTGGTTAGCCGAAGAAAATACAAGTGGAATCTACCATCAATGAGCGGTATCGGTTATAAAGAGGCGGGACAGTATTTGCGCGGTGAGATCGGTTTAGAGCGGGCCAAAGAGTTGATTAAATTCCGCACCCACGATTACGCCCGCCGCCAGCTGACTTGGTTTAGAAAAGATAAAAAGATTAAGTGGATTAAGACTTCAAAAGAGGCCGGTAAATTAGTCAGAAAATTTTTAAACAAGTAATGCCACTAAGTTTCACGGCCGTGAAACTTAGTGGCATTGGATATAAAGAAAAAAGACGCGAGTTTTCGCGTCTTTTGTGGTTCAAGGATTATAAAAAAGAATAATTAGCCACGGTCGACGATGTGGTCGGCGGGCACCTCGATGGGCGTTGAGACGTTGGTGTGTTTGCACGCCTGGGCATGGGCCTGGCTGGCTTTGTCGGCATCCTCCCGTGTGGCGTATGGGCCGGCCTCGATCCGCTGGCCATGCTCGGTGTGCTTGTAGATCCAGAACGATTTCCCTGTCTTTTCCATGGGCATCTCCTTTCGTTTTGGGCTGTTAAAGGTCTGATTTTAACCTATCAAAATTACGCGAATAAGTCAAGGGGTCTGTAATAAAAGGTACATTCTAAACTAGAAGCACCACCTAAATGGTAAAATACGGGTTTAACCATAACCGTGGCGCCTATGTCAAATGAACTTACTTGAATTCCAACCCAAAGCGCAACCCCCAGCAACCTAAACAAAAAGACATCTTT
>CAZQSS010000016.1:0-20546 GCA_964596405.1 uncultured Gammaproteobacteria bacterium
TGTCTTTTTGTTTAGGTTGCTGGGGGTTGCGCTTTGGGTTGGAATTCAAGCCGTCTACAAATTACAAATAGATACAAATATACAAATTGAATTGGTGTATTTGTATCTATTTGTAATTTGTAGACATCAAGTCAATTTTTAGGCTAAATATAGGCTAAAACTAGCGACCCTCTTGACAAAATGCCAAAAATGTGCTATACTTAAAAGTAATCAAGCTAATAAGCTTGAGTAACCAAAATTTTATGCCAGGTTTAGAAAACGGCCCAAATTTTAAACAATTTATGTCTGAATGGAACGCCGAACATCCCGAAGGGGATGAAAAACCGGCTGAAGCCAAAAAAGCCGAAAAACCAACCCACAGCCAAAAAGAAGTGGAAGAGGCTTTTTTTGAGGCGGGCGATATTCTTAACGCGGCGATTAAATCAGATCAAGAAACGGCCGCCAGTTTAGAAGATGTCCGCACTAAAATCAATCCTCCCAAACACAAAGAAGGTCATCCTTCTTCGGCGCTTATGGCTGATAGAAAAGCGATGAGCGCTTTAAAACCTGATGCCACTGTTATAAAAGAATCTAAAGGATTTTTTGCGCGCATGTTAGAAAAAGTGGGTATCAAACAATCAACTGTCGCGGAACAAGAGGCCGCCAAACAAAAAAAGGCGGAGAAAATGTTCGGTGAAAAATTTATGGACAAACACGAGGACGCTGATTTGCGTAAATCAGAATTACGCAGCCGAAAAACTTTAGAACAAGATGAGGCCGAGACAACAACAATGAGAAATTTAGAAAAAGGCGCTAAAATGGAACAACAGGCTGAACTCAATGAGATGAAGGCTTTGGGCAAAAAAGGCCGTGAAGAATTAAGAACTAAAATGGATAAAGAAGCGGAAGACGCGAGAGTTAAAGATGTCTTAGCAGCCGAAGGCCACCGCGGCACTCCGGAACAACGCAAACACGCGGAATTTTAAAATTTCTTTAACTTAATTAACATAAAAACTATGTCAGAAAAATTTGAAGGGATACAAAATCCCGAACAAATGAAACCGACAAGTTTCGCTGATCTAGAAAATAAAGAGAACGTTACCGCCGAAGAATTAAAAGAAACCCTGCGAGATTATGCTTATGGAGCGGCCATTAATGCTGGTGTCGTAAATTCAATAATCGATCGCACTGAACTATCGCCAGAAGACCTCCAAGAGCTCAGACAATCCGCTCAAAGAGGCGCTGAAATACAAAGAGGACACAGATTTCCAAGTGAAGAAAAAGAATATAAAAAAGTCATCGTCCATATTGATTCCAAAAAATAAAATCAAAAATCCGTTCATCAAAAGTGGACGGATTTTTGTTTTTTCCATCCGACGACCTCTTCAAATTCATTCTACCTTTCGCCCGAATGGTAGAATGGTTATCTGCTCCTATTCGAGCGCCTGCCCGCCGTAGCTTCAGCGAAGGAGGGAATTAGAGAAGATAGAGAATAAAAATTTTTGCTATTTTGTCCTGTGTCAGATAAAATATACTCATGCTATTGCGACTTAATACCACACTCGCTGAATTTCCCACCGTCGGGAAAACGATTTTGAAGCGACTTAAAAATCTGGGGCTCAAAACCGCCGAGGATCTGCTTTTTTATTTCCCCTTCCGTTACGATGACCTGCGCCAGACCGTGCCGATTGCCCAGCTCCAGGCGGACACGCGCGTGACCGTGCGCGGCAAACTGGAACTGCTGGCCAACCGCCGCAGTTTTCGGCAAAGACGGATGATGACCGAGGCGATGGTGACTGATGCCACCGGCCAACTCAAAGTGGTTTGGTTTAACCAGCCGTATCTGGTAAAAAATCTGAAAATCGGCGATAAAATTTATCTGGCCGGCAAAGTAACTTTTGACCGCTACGGCCTGCAGATGACCAACCCGGTTTATGAAAAAGAACGGGCGGGCGAAGAGACCGTACACACGGCGCGGCTCGTGCCCATCTACCCGCTGACTGCCGGCCTGACGCAAAAACATCTGCGTTTTTTAATTAAAAAAACTTTGCCGCTGATCCCCCAAGTTAAAGAATGGCTACCGCCCGAGATTGTGGAAAAATTTTCTTTTTTGGATATCCGAACCGCGCTCAATGAAATTCATTTTCCGGCTGATGAGAAAAATTTTACGGCCGCCCGCGCCCGTTTTAAATTTGAAGAATTATTTTTGATTCAACTGCGCAACGAATCACTCCGCGCCGAATTGAAACAAAACAACGCGCCGCCAATCGGTTTTAAAGAAAAAGAAATCAAAGAATTTGTCGGCTCCCTGCCCTTCAAGCTGACCGACGACCAAAAACGCGCCGCCTGGGAAATTCTACAAGATTGCGGCCGACCGCAACCCATGAACCGTCTTTTGGACGGCGACGTGGGCTCGGGCAAAACTGTGGTGGCGGCCATGGCCATGTATAATGCCGTTTTGAACGGTTACCAGGCGGCCATAATGGCGCCAACCGAAATTCTGGCCAGTCAGCACTTTGATACTTTGTCAAAGCTCTTTATCAAACAAAAATTAGTCATCGCTCTCATCACCGGCGGGCAAACCAAAGTCTGTAATTGGAATCAGGAATCAGGAATCAAGAATCAGGAGTTGCCAAAAAAAGAGATGCTTAAAAAAATTAGAAACGGTGAAATTAATATTGTTGTTGGCACGCACGCCTTGATTCAAGAAAGTGTGTCTTTTGCCAATTTGGGTTTGACGATTGTGGACGAACAACATCGCTTTGGCGTGGAACAACGCAAAAATTTGCGCCACAAAGCCGAAGATGGCGGCTCGCCGCACTTTCTTTCCATGACGGCCACGCCCATCCCCCGCTCATTCGCCTTAACCCTCTATGGCGATTTGGACATCTCTCTTATCAAACAAATGCCGGTCGGTCGGCAAAAAATTATCACCAAACTTGTAGACGAAACCAATCGCTCCAAGGCTTATGATTTTATCCGGCAGCAAATTAAATCCGACCGCCAGGCTTTTGTGGTCTGCCCCCTCATTGAACCCAGCGGCGAACCGGGTGTTTTTTCTTTTGACGACCGCCGGTCGGTTAAAGAAGAATATGAAAAATTAAAAACAAAAATCTTTCCTGAATTAAATATCGCCATGCTCCACGGCAAACTAAAAAGTAAAGACAAAGACGCTGTGATGAAAGATTTTTTGGATAAAAAATATGATGTTTTGGTTTCCACTTCGGTGGTGGAAGTCGGCGTGGATATCCCCAACGCCACGATTATGATGATTGAAGGCGCCGACCGGTTTGGCCTGGCCCAGTTGCATCAGTTCCGCGGGCGCGTCGGCCGAGGAACTCACCAATCATACTGCCTGCTTTTTTCCTCTTCTGCCGGCGCCGCCACCAAAGAACGGCTGAATTATTTTGTGACTACGAACGACGGGTTTATTTTGGCGGAAAAAGATTTGGCACTGCGCGGCCCGGGCGAATTGTTTGGCGCTATTCAGCACGGCTTTCCCGAACTGAAAATGGCCGACCTCAAGGATTTGGAAACCATTAAAAAAGCCCGCGAAGCGGCTAAAGAAATCTTGTCGGCCGACCCAAAACTTACTCGGCATCCAGCAATTAAAGAACGACTAGACCTCTGGCAACGCGAAGCACATTTGGAATAAAACCCTTGACTATTTTTTGACTATCTGAAATTACTGTGCCACAATAACTCTAGGTTCTTTAACACCTTGGCCCGAAGGAGTGACCAAAAATGAAAAAAAAGATGGCTTTTTGGACAATCAACACCATTCTGGCTATCCTGTGGATTTGTGTTTTGGGAGCGCAAACTACGGCCTGCGACCGCGATAATTGCTACCACAACTACTTTCCCGATTATTCCGAATATCCTGACAGTTACCATGATGTAAATGTGGATGCTAAAACACCCAGCGGCATTCAAGTTGATACCGGCGGTTTTGCGGTGGACTTGGCAGAATTGGACCGTCGCGTTGCCAAGATTGAAGAATGCGTCTTGAGCGTGATGCGCAACGAATACGCCAAGGATTTGGATATTGACACGCAGATGGCTTGGGGCTGTTGGACCGACAATTTTAATGACCGGCAGAAGCTCAAACGCGACTGTCTCGTTATCAAGCTTGTCCCGCCCATCGCTTACAGCGAAGACGGCCAATGGCAATTGCTTGATGCCACCGCCCCGCAAGTTCTTTGCAAACAAAAAGGGTTGTCGCCCGACGCCAAAAATCCCTGTCGCTACCGCGTTCTCACGGTGGATGAAAACATCCTTGTGACGCCGCCGCCCGACCAAGGCCCCGGGGCTGAACCAACATCGCCACCCGCCCCATACCTGTGGGAACTGGTGAGCATTATGACCGGCTGCACGCAAATCTGGAATAACGCCTTTGCCAAATGTGCCAGTTTTTAACTCAAAACTCACTCTAAACAGAGTGAGTTTTTTATTTATTTTATCTGATGATTTTCTCCACCACTTCTTTAACATTTTTTATTTGGGCGATTTTGAGGCCACCGGTTTTGCTGGGTTCTTTGAGCGGCGGGACAACGGCGATATCCAGGCCTAATTTTTTTATCTCTTGCAAACGCTTTTCTGTCTGCGATACGGCCCGCGCTTCGCCGCCCAAACCTACTTCGCCAAAAGCCGCCAAATTTTGCGGCAGGGGTTTATTTTTCAAAGCCGAGGCAATGGCCAGCACCACCGCCAAATCCGCAGCCGGTTCATCGGCCCGCAAACCGCCGACCACATTTAAAAATATATCGTGAGTATCCAACGGCAAACCCGTGCGCTTGGCTAAAACCGCGATTAAAACCTGCAAACGATTGAGATCAAAACCCGAGGCGCGGCGTTGCGGATAACCAAAGTTGGTGCGGCTGACCAAGGCCTGAATTTCCACGAGCATGGGCCGCGAGCCCTGAGCCAAGCAAGTGATGACCGAACCGGCCACCGGCTCGCCGCGGCCGGAGAGAAACGCCGCCGAAGGATTTTTAACTTCTTTAAGACCGCCTTGGGTCATTTCAAACACACCCACCTCATCGGTGGAACCAAAACGATTTTTAATGGAACGCAAAATTCTGAATTGATGAAATTTATCCCCTTCCAAATACAGCACCACATCTACCAAGTGCTCCAAAGTCTTGGGGCCGGAGAGCCCGCCTTCTTTTGTCACATGGCCGATTAAAATTACCGGCACCTGGGAATTTTTGGCCGCCTCCATTAATTTAGCGCACGAGGCTTTGAGTTGATTGGGATTGCCGGGCGCGCCCGAGACTTCGACCGAAGTAACCGTTTGGAGTGAATCCACAATCGCCAGCGCCGGCTTTAATTCTTCAATAGTGGCGGCAATCGTTTCCACGTTAGTTTCGCCCAAAAACTCCAAACCTTGCGGTTGCAAACCCAGCCGGTCAAAACGCAATTTAATCTGTTCGGCCGATTCCTCGCCCGACACATACAAAACCGGCAGCTTGCCTTTGGTAATCTGGGTGGCTATTTGCAAAACCAAAGTGGATTTGCCAATGCCGGGCTCGCCACCCAAAAGTATCAAACTGCCCGGGGCTATGCCACCACCCAAAACACGGTCAAATTCACCCAGATCGGTTTTAACGCGCGTCACCTCGGCGCCGATGATTTTATCAAAACTCGTCGTCTTCCCCGCCGCCACACCGCTATCTTTCTTTTTCAAACTTTGAACTTTGAAATTTGAAATTTGAACTTCGCCTATTGTTCCCCATCCCCCGCATTCTAAACAACGCCCAGTCCACTTCGAAAACTGAGCGTCGCATTTACTGCAAATAAATAGATTGCCCTGCTTCATACTATTGGGAGCCTGCCCCGTCGAATGACGGGGTCGCATTTACTACAAATAAATAAATTACTACTCTTCATTCTGCAAATAATACAATTTTTGTAAATTGGAATCGCTTAAATCTTTGGTACAAAAATCACCAAGCGGCACGCCATTGCCGGTCAGCTCAAAATGCCAAGATTCACGAATACTGGCGCTGCTCTTAAGGCCGACGCAAAAGCCGGCATTAATCATCGCCTTGATTAACAATTGCTGATTCTTGGGAATACAAGGAATATATTTAATATCACTAACCTTAACAATTCCCCGGCTTTGTCTGACTTCATTACTGGCGAACTGACAATCAACGTAAGAGCCTCCGGTGGCATTCATGTCAATAGCATTACCAACGACATGCCCGGCGGTGGAACTATAAGTAAAAACACCGCCTTGACGCCCTAACTTTTTGTAGGCCGCTCGACAACCTTTGAGAGCGGTACAATAAGGTTGCCACTGACCCGGGGCCACGTCGTTGGGTATTTCACTTTCATTTTTGCAAACGCAATTTTTCTTTACTTTCTGCCACTGGGTGGCGGCATCGCGATATCCGTCATTGACGCTAACATCCCCGGCATATTTTTCAATGGCTTTCTGCAGAGCGGCTACCACATCAGGACGGGCTTGTTTTTGCTGGGAGTTTTTAATATAGTTGGTTGTGGGGATAGCGGTCAAACCCGCTACGGACGAAGTGCTACCGCTAGAGGCGTCGTCTTCCGCCCCCGGATCATCTTCGCCGGAGTATTCCGGTTGAATGGCTAAAATCTTTAAACTCTTAAACTTGACCAAATCCGGATTGATTAAATACAACAGAGTATATGAACCCAAAATTAAAAATAGTCCCAAAAGAGCGTTCGTAATGCGCGACTTGGCTTCTTCAATTTTGGTGGGATTACCGGCGGATAAAAGATACATCATGCCGCCAAACATAATCATAATGGTGGCGATGAGAGCCCCAACCAAAATGGCCCATTTGTAAATCGCGCCAAAGTATTGCCCGATAAAAGGCGGGTAAACATAACCCTCTTCATCAGCCGCGCTGACACCGGCATTGCTAAAACCCTTGAAAGTGGGGATATTAATCAACAGTGAGGGAACGATGGGTTGAAATTTGATTTCTGCTCCTTTATACGGATAAACGCAATAGCCGGGCGCGCCGGGCACCGCCGTCCAGCCGGCCACATCGTTCTTTTGCATACCGACGTTTTCACATTTGCCGCCGGGCGTGCTTTTACACGTTTCATCCATAAAACATTTTTCCGCGGTGTCAAACATTTCGGGAAGGAGTTCGTTCCCGCCAACACATTCCTTTGTAGTATATTCGCAATGGCCCAAAATCTGATTATAACCGCCGCCTTCTTGGGCCACGTTCTGAACCCCAACACAACTGCCTTGCCCGGTTCGGTTACAGACGCCATCATAGTCGCATTGCTGTTCGGTTATTTCCGTCTTAGATTGGCAAGTCGCCGGCGGAGTACACTCGTTATCACCGGCGCAGGCCGCCAGAGCTGTCCCGGCCAAACCAAAAACCCAAAAATTGATCATTATGGCCAGCAGACAAACTTTCAAAATATTTTTCTTCATATCCCTTATTTTAACAATTCCCCAATTCTTTCTTTGGTCATCTCGCCGATCCAACGCTCGCCATTGACAAAAAAGTACGGCGCGCCGTCTATTCCCAAAGCGACGCCCTCATCAAACAAGCGCTGAACGATTGGTTTCATTTTACCGCTCTGCAGACAAGCGGTAAAGGCGGTTTTATCCAGCTTGAGCGATTCCGCCAATTCCAAAAAATGCAGAGCGCTATAATAATTTTGTTCGGCAAAAAGAGCATCATTATATTCCCAAAACTTTTTTTGCTCGCTGGCGCAACGGGCGGCTTCGTGCGCCTGAAAGCTCAAATCCATCGGCGGCAAAAAAGGAAAATCTTTCCAAACCAGCCGCACTTCATTGGGATAAGCCTTTAAGATTTTTTTTAATTCCTCACCGGCCTTGACGCAGTGCGGACAGCGAAAATCAGCAAATTCCACAATCGTCACTTTGGCGTCAGCCGGCCCGATAATTGGATCAAGAAAAGTTATCAATGGTTTGGTCGTCAAGGTTCTTTTAACTTGCTCAACGGGCTGATTTTGCTCGCTCAACGGCCGATTTTTTTGCAAACTGAGATAAAAAATGACAAGGATAAAGACACCAAAAACAGTCAAAACGATAAGGGTTATTTTTGCGGTTTTGGACATATTCTAAATTTATTTTTTACTGTAATTTCATCGTATGCAATTCGCCGCTGTTGGTGTTGGTAAAATATAATGTCCCTTTATCTGGCGAAACCATTAAATTATTCAGCGACATTCTTTTGTCCGGCGTGGCGAGCAAATTTTTCAAGCCTGTTTTTAAATCAATTTTATAAATTGAATCCGCGTATTCTTTGCCCAATTCCGGCTGGAGGCCCGCGCCCGTGGGTAAATCCTGCGGCACCGCGCAAATCATTGTGTCGTTATCCTGAAAAACGCATTTTTCCGCCCAAGTCACCACGTCCAGTTTGCGCCGCCCGGTGCCCATTTGAGCGCCTTGCGCGTTAGTAATCCACAATTCCGGTTTATAATCCGACGCGTTATTATAAACGCTGTAGACTAATTTGTCGCCGCCCGTTGACCACTTAGGCTGGAAGCCATATCCCTCAACCACCAACGGATTAAACCTTTCATTATTTTCACCCAGGGGAATAATCTCTTTGCTCCCGCCTCTCGGTTTGCCGGTGTCGGAAAAAGCCAAAACCCCGCCCGCCGGCGACCAAGCGACTTGCACCTTGTCGGCATTATCGCCTAAAGGCCGCACTGTTTTTGCCTCTGAACCGTCCGGATTAGAAACTAAAAGCCACCGATTTTCCGAATCCAAACCAATACTCTTGGCCACCACCTTATCCCCTTGCGGCGCGAAATCAAAACCTTCCCAATGTTTGGGCAAAGTCGTTTGTCGACCGGTGGTAAAATCATAAAAAATCTTGGACTTATCCGGATATTCTATTATACCCTTATCGCTTTGCGGCGACCAGGTCACGTTTTGGACATTATAAAAAGTCTGGTTGGACATTAATTTTGGCTGGCCATCCGTTCCCACCCGGTAAAATTTACCCTGGGCCGGATCATAATAATTCAATTTACCCGTCGCGCCTAAAAACGGCTTGAAAACAGGACCTTGAACCAAAAGAGGCGCGAGAGTGACGCCGCCCTTGGCAATGGCCGATGGCGGGAGGATTGCCGGGCCTGCCGATGGCGCACCGGTAACAATTCCAGGCGGCGCCCCGATTCCAGCGGTAGGCAAACCGCCCGCCGGCGCGTTCACCATGGCCTCTTCCGGCGCCACGCCCATTGGCGCCGTTACCGGCTGACGATAGAAAAAATAATAAAGCCCGTAAATAATTACTAAAATTGCCAGACTAAATATGGTGATAAATAAAATTTTGCGTCTGTCCATAATTAAAATTTTTAATTTTTTAATTTCTAATTTTTAAAGAATTTTTAATGCCCGAATTTTTAAACAGTTTTGGACATTAGAAATTGGAATTTATTTAAAAATTAAAAATTACAAAATTAAAAATTCAAATCTATGTGCTCAAAAATTTAATAGCGGCGTCCAGCGCGCCCGCCGGCAAGGCGGAACAAATATCAGGAGTATTGCCCCCGGCCGTACAGCCGTAATGGATCAATCCCAAAATCAGCCCGGGCGTTACCGCGGCCGCCGGCAAAAAAAGCGCCAAACCAAAAATTAACGCAACCTGCTCAAACTGGTTCATCGGCGTAACCAAGTATTCAATAACCAATAAAATCAGTGTTCCCACGCCTCCGGCTTTGGACTTGGCGCTGGAAACGGCTTTTTTTGTCGCTTTTTTTAAAGCCTTTTGCGCCGCCTCGCCGGCCACGCCTTTTTTTTCTCCGCCGACCAAACCTTTTAGTTTTTCCGCAAAACCTTCTTGTTTGGTATCAACCAACGTGTCGGCCCCGGGAATTTTGGAAACAACCTGGCCGACAAAAAATTTAAAAATTAACAAAAACAAACCAAATGCCCCCAATATCACGCCAAAAGGGAAAAACCAAGGCGCGGCCGCGTTCACCAAAGCGCCCAGAACGATCAACGCCGTTACCATCGGGAAAACAAAGGGCTTGAGCGTTTCAATGGCCGCGCTCGTCGGATCGGCCGCGTCGGTTAATTTGTCCGCGACGTCTGCCATATCAGTTAAACCCCCACACCCATCTCAAGATGTGAGACTTTTTTATTTAAATCAATAACATTACTTATTCTGTCCCCGCGCCTGAAATACGCCGGCTACTGGGTGTGGGGGTAAATCTGATTTGATTCTTGATTATACTGATTTCTATTTTTTGTTTTTCGTCTTCACCGACGCGCTCTAAAAGCAACTTGACCAGCGGTTCTTCAACAAAATCCCGAATCACTTTATCAATCGCCCGCGCGCCCTGATCCAGTTTTTTGGCTTCTTGAGCCAAAAATTGACGGGCTGGGCCGCCAACCGACAACTCTACCCCTTTGCCGTTCAGGCGGGCGTTAAGTTCTTCCATTTTGAACCCGATGATTTTTTCCAAATCAAATAAATTCAGCGGTTTAAAAATCAAGACCTGATCCAAACGATTTAAAAATTCGGCGCGAAAACGAACTTTCAATTCGTTCATGACATTCTTTTTTGTCTCAACCGAAACTTTGTCGGCTTCCGCCCCACTGACTCCGACTTCACCAAATCCAAAACTTTTTTTATTAAAAATTTCTTCACCTAAATTGGTAGTCAAAATTATCACCGTATTTTTAAAATTAATTTTCTTGCCGGCCGCGTCGGTCAAATGCCCCTCATCTAAAATCTGTAAAAAAAGATTAAAAATGTCCGGATGAGCTTTGTCAATTTCATCAAACAGAACAACCGAGTAGGGGTGATGCTTAATCTTATCCGCCAATTTGTTCCCCTCTTTATAACCGATATATCCGGCCGGCGCGCCCACCAATTTGGTGGCGTGGAAACTTTCGCTGAACTCCGACATGTCAATGCGGATAAAATTTTCGCCTTCCATGCCCCGACCGGCCGGGAAAAGCAATTCGGCCAAAACTTTGGCCAGTTCGGTTTTGCCCACGCCCGTCGGGCCCACAAAAATAAAAGACGCCAGCGGGCGGCGCGGCGAACTCAAACCCAGCCGGGCCCGGCGCAGAGTCTGAGCGACTGTTCCAATCGCCTCACTTTGCCCCACAATATGCTTTTCCAGCTCCGCTTCTAAACTCAACAAACGCTCTTTTTCCCCACCTTTCAAGCTTAAATTGACGGTCAAAAGCGAATTTAACACGCTTTCAAACGGCAAACCGTTAATTTGCGAAACTATTTTAGCCACATCAGCCTGACCCACCTCACCCAAAGCCGCGCGATAATTTTTTTTATCCAATTTATTTTTTAATTCCGCCACCTCTTCCAAAAGCTTGGTTTCGTCATCTTTCAATTTGATGGCTTTTTCAAATTCTTCGGATAAAACCGCGTCGCGTTTTTTATCTTCCAATAGACCGAGTTCGCGCTCTTTTGATTTTAACAAACGCAAGTCTTTACTGGCCTTGGCAATGAGTTTTTTAGCCGAAGCCGCTTCATCAAGCAAATCAATGGCTTTATCCGGAAAAAATTTTTGCGGCAGATACCGGCCGGCCAAACTGACGGCGGCCACAATGGCGTCATGAGAAATTTTTAAATGATGATACTTTTCATAATTTTTTACCAGACCGGCCAAAATCATCACGGTTTCTTCGGTTGAAGGTTCGTTGACAATGACCGGTTCCAGCCGACGCTCCAGAGCCGCGTCAGTCTCAATGGATTTTTTGTATTCTTCATAAGTGGTGGCGCCAATGCAATGAATTTGGCCGCGAGCCAAAGCCGGTTTTAAAATGTTGGCGGCATCAAGCGTGCCCGGAGCCGAACCGGCGCCCACAATGATATGGATTTCATCAATAAATAAAATAATATTTTCATCTTTGGTTACCTCTTCCAGCAATTGTTTTAAACGCGCTTCAAACTCGCCGCGATAAATTGTGCCGGCGATGAGAAGCCCCAAGTCCAGTTGTAAAATTTTCTTGCCCTGCAGATCGTCGGGCACATCACCGGCCGTAATGCGTTGGGCCAAGCCTTCCACAATGGCGGTTTTGCCCACGCCCGGTTCGCCCAAAAGCACCGGATTATTTTTGTGCCGGCGGCAGAGAATCTGAATGATCCGCTGAGTTTCTCTGGCGCGGCCGATGACCGGATCCATTTTACGCGTGGCCGCTTGGGCGGTTAAATCATAAGTAAAAAAATCCAACGCGGAATTTTTTTTGGATTTGCCCGCGGGCATGGCCACGGCCGCCATCTGCCCCAGGCCGCCGTCATCCTGACACTGGTTGTTGCCCATCATAGAAACCATCTCGGGAAACTGATTGACGCTTTTGATGACATCGCTCAAGTGTTTTTTAATGTGTTCTTTGGTTTTGGCATCCTGATTAAAAAAAACTTCCAAATCAGTATCTTGACTTTTTAACAGGGCGGAAAGGAGGTGCTCGGTGCCGATATAACGATGGGCGCTGGAAGCGGCCAAAATCGCCGCCCGCTCCAGAGTTTTAGTGGCTTCATCGGAAAGAACCGGAGTAATTTTGACCTCGTCGCGCGGCAAATCGGCCAAAAAAGACAAAATTTTGTCTTTGGCTGTGGCGGTCTTTTCCAAAATCTCGCTGGCCACCGAGCCTTTCTGGGCCGTCAGCCCGTAGAGCAAATGCAAGGGGGTGATTTCCGGCTGGCCCAATTCTAAAGCCAGTTTAAGACTGCTTTTTAAACTCTCCCGCAGATTGGTGGTAAATTTTTGGAGAATTGAAGGTTTCATCTTAATAGCAAAATTGATACTTAGATTATATCATCAATTTTGCTGTAAAATCAAGAGAGCGAATTCAGAGATAAAAAAGGCCCCATTCCGACGTTGGTCGAAATGGGGCAAAAGAGCAGAGAGTTTCAGGGGACAGTGATGACTGTACTCCCGCGAGAGGCCGAACCGCAGTTCGGATTGCTGCAGCGCACGTCGCCGGCATCGAAGTGCGGCTGATCGTAGTCAAACCAGCAGACGTAAGGCGCGCACACCGACTCAAAACGCGAGCCGGCCATGTCCACCCCGTATTGGCGCAGATAGGCCTTGTGCTGAACCGGCAGGTGCAGACCTTCTACGGTGGTGAGGCCGACTTCATCCTGGGCGAATGTGTTGGAACAGTCCTCCACCTTCCGGCCCAGGTTCTTCTGGCCCAGCTGGACAAAGGCGATGTACCGCGAAGCAGTGGGCGCTTTGACCAAGTCGCGGCAAGCCGACGGCTGAACGTAGGTGTAGATGTTGCCGCGCGAAACGAGCTCGGAGGTCTTGATGGTGGTATCCACGAGGAGCACCGCGTCAAACCGGCCGGCGTACTCCAACGGCTGGACCACGGTCTTGGGCCAGAGCTGGCGATAGGCCGAGGCGGACAGACCAGCGGCCTCGTGATAGCCGGCTTTGATGAGCAACTCCACTTTGTCGGAGATGTCAATCAGACGACCGGAGGTGAATTCCGCATCTTCACGTTCGCGCAAAACAATGGACGTTCTGCAAATGAACCTGCCCACAACCAACTTCAGTTCTTCTTGAAGACGGTTGCCAGACACAAGAATGTCTTGAGCGATATCGCGTGTCAACATTGCATCTTCCACGGCAGATTCAGCTGCTTTTCTGGCAGCATCCTCACAGACCCTCACTATCTGCTTTTTCTGTCCTGGCGTGATCGATGTTTTCATCGTCATCACCCTCCTTTCAGGCTTTTCGCCTAAAAAGTTTTACCTCTGAACCCCAGAGGCAAGAGTATCCTCCCAAAATGAGAGGAAATTAGTATAAACACGCTTAATTTACACTAATATCCTCTCATAAATATGTTTCAAAGAACATCAAAATAGTATAGCACAAAACTGGCTTTTTGTCAAGAGCGGTGATAGACTGAAGTTTAGGGGATATGTTTAAGATATAGCTGGTAAAAATAAAAATCATGCAAGCATACAAAACCAAAACGAAAAAATTAGCCGGTTCTGACTTCCAAGAAGTCCACAAAAAGGCTTTTGGTGTCTACAAACAATTTTGTCGTAAAACAAAACGCCGACCATATATACGGTCAGCGTATTTTAACAAAGACAAAGTATTTTTAGAATTATTCTGGACACATCTATTCCAAAAGAAAAACTGGCGCGATAGAAAGCGACGAACGCAATACTTTCCGGCGGCCGCAGAGCTTTTACAACATAGCCGGTTTGAGCCTGTTTCAAAAGAAAATCCCAACAAACCATCGGAAATATTACACCGCTTTGCGGGAATCACCGCTGACAATCATTTATTTTATGTCCAAGTCAAAGAAGATAAACGTAATAATCAAAAATGGTTAATGTCAACATTCCCTGAATATACTTAAAAAAGAAAAAGACCTTCCGCTAAGTGTGGTATATAAACCACGGCCGAAAGCCTTTTTCTAAATATATTATACCACAATTCTTATAACCTGTCAAGGGGGATAAAATTGTGGCTGTGGATAAAATTATGAACCCTTCTATCTTCAAAGCCTACGATATTCGCGGCGTTTATCCCGCTGATTTAGACGAAAAAACCGCTCTAGCCTTAGGCCAAGCCGTGGTGGAATTTTCCAGCGCCAAAAACGTGGTGGTGGGCCATGATTGCCGCCTATCTTCGCCGTCTTTGTCCGAAAATTTGATTCAAGGGTTGATTAGCGCCGGCGCCACGGTGATTGATATCGGTTTGACTTCCACGCCGCTTTTTAATTTTACCGTTGCCTCAGAGGCTAATCATGATTTTGGCGTGATGGTTTCCGCTTCGCACAATCCATCGCAATACAATGGTTTTAAAATGACCGACACCACCGGCCTGCCCGTGGGGCGCGATACGGGCATGGATAAAATTAAAGAACTGGTTTTACAACAAAAAAATCCGTTGCCGATTGACCCGGAATGGCAGGCAAAAGTTTTGAACCAAGATTTTACCCAAAGTTATTTGGATAAAATTTTTTCTTTGGTGGATACGGAAAAAATCCAGCCGCTCAAAGTGGTTATTGATACGGCTAATGCTATGGGCGGTTTGCTTTTAGATAAAATTTTTGCCCGTCTGCCCCAGATCAAACCGATTTATCTTTACAAAAAATTGGATGGCCGTTTCCCCAACCACGAGGCCAATCCACTCAAACACGAAACCCTCTCGGCTCTGCAAAAAGCCGTGCGGGAAAATGGAGCGGATTTGGGTGTAGCCTACGATGGCGATGCCGACCGCATTGGTTTTACGGACGAAAATGGCGAGGTGGTGGCCGGCGATTTTTTAACCGCGCTTTTGGGCGGCCGCGTACTGACTCGCCAACCCGGCAGTTTAATTTTGGGCGATACCCGTTTCTCCTGGGCCGTGCCGGAATACATTAAAGAATTGGGCGGGCGGTTTGAATGGGGGCCGGTGGGTCACGCTTTAATGAAAAAATTGATGCGCGAAAAAGACGCGGCTTTTGCCGGCGAACTATCTTTACACTTTTATCATCAGGATTTGTATAACTCCGAATCCGGCGATTTGACCATGCTTTATCTTTTGGAAATGCTGTCGGACAACAAAAAACTTTCGGAACTGGCCAAACCTCTGCGCCGCTATCATCATTCCGGTGAAATCAATTTTACCGTCACTGATAAAGATAAAATCATCCAAACTATCAAAAATAAATACTTGCCCCAAGCCAAAGCGGTGATAGATATTGACGGCATCCGTTTGGAATTTGATGCCTGGTGGTTTTCTCTCCGCTCTTCCAACACCGAACCATTATTACGTTTAAATCTGGAGGCAAAAACGGCAGAAGAGATGAAAGAGAAAATTGAAGAGATAAAAAAAATGATAAATTCGTGATTTTATGGATAATGACACCATCATAGAGACAACAAAAATCGCTTTGTTTAAAGGCACACAAATAAGAAAAACACTTTATAGTGGCGAATGGTGGTTTTCGGTTGTGGACGTCATTGAAGCTCTTACGGATAGCGCCAAACCAAGTGTTTATTGGAGCGCAATGAAAGCTCGAGTAAACGACGAGGATGAAATTCAGTTATCTACAATTTGTAAACAACTGAAATTAGAGGCCTCTGATGGCAAAAAGTACGAAACCGATTGCGCCAACACAGAAGGGATTTTCCGCATTATTCAGTCTGTCCCATCGCCCAAGGCCGAGCCGTTTAAACGTTGGCTGGCGAAAGTGGGCTATGAGCGAGTACAAGAGATTGAAAATCCGGAACTGGCCACCAAACGCACCCGAATGCTTTATAAACTCAAGGGCTACGGCGATGATTGGATAGAAAAGCGGCTGCGCGGTATTGCCATTCGGGAGGAGTTAACTGACGAGTGGAAAAACCGAGGCGCAAAAGACCAGAAAGATTATGAGATTTTAACGGCGGAAATTTCCCAAGCGACTTTTGGCGTTACTCCCGGCGAATACAAAAAACTGAAAGGATTAAAACGAGAAAATTTGCGTGATCACATGGATGACTTTGAGTTGATTTTCAATATGCTCGGTGAACGCGCTACGACTGAAATCCACCGAACCGAAAACTCAAAAGGCGTGTCGAAATTAAAGGCCGATGCCAAAGCCGGCGGCGATATTGCCGGCGGAGCAAGGAAGAAGTTGGAAAAACGGCTTGGCCGTTCAATCGTGTCAAAGAAAAATTTTCTGCAAAAGCCGGAGAATAAAAAACAGTTAGAAAAATAAATTGTGATGATCCCAAAAGCAAAAAAAATAGTCCTCATGGGCTTGGGTGGATTTGCCCACGGCAGCGGTATTGCTTCCGCCAAATTTTTATTAGGGCACGCGTCTGAATTGGTTATCACCGACCTAAAGCCGGCGGCCCAACTCAAAAAACACGTCGCGACAATCAATCAGCTGGCAAAAAAGTCATCAACCAAAGTTACTTGGCGCTTGGGCGGCCACCAGAAAGAAGATTTTGAAACGGCCGATTGGGTAGTGAGGAATCCGGACGTGCCGCCGTCTTCGTTATTTTTAACCATCGCCCGCCAAAGAAAAATCCCGATTGACAACGATATCACTCTTTTTTTCAGAGCTTACGGCGCAGATAAAGTTGTGGGCATCACCGGCACCCGCGGCAAATCCACCACCACCGCCCTCACTCACGCGATGCTCAAAAATCAGTACCCGACCGCCAAACTCGGCGGTAACATCGGTCAATCGCCACTCCTTTTCATGAAACATGGAACATGGAACATAAAGCAAAACAAACTTCCAGTCGTGTTAGAATTATCTAACTTTCAACTTTCGGATTTATCGACGATTAAAATGAGCCCGCGCGTGGCCGTTTGGACAAATCTTTATCCCGACCACTTGAATAAATATCCTTCGATTAAAGAATATATTGAGGACAAAAAGAATATCTTCCGGTTTCAAAAAGCCGGTGACACAGTCGTGTTTAATTTTGATAATAACGTCACCCGCAAAATCGGGCAGGAATTAAGAATTAGGGATTATGAATTAGGGATTGAGATCTTCTTTTTTTCTTTAACAAAAAAACAACGTCACGGCGCTTACACCAAAAACGGCTGGTTTGTGTTTGTGGAAAACAGCCAAGAAATAAAAGTGGCCAAACTGACTGACAGCCATTTGCTGGGTGAACACAACCAAATGAACACGCTGGCGGCGATTTGCGCGGCTCACGCCTACGGCGCCGGCTGGCCAGCCATCAGAAAAGCCATCCGTGGATTTGCCGGCATACCCAATCGGCTGGAAGTATTAAGATTTAAAGATTTAAAGATTAAAAGATTAAAAGATTTGACTTTCATCAACGACTGCACGGCCACTTCCCCGCAAGCCACCATCGCCGCGCTCAAATCTTTGCCGGCTAAAAAAATTGTTTTAATTTCCGGTGGCAACAGCAAGGGCTCGGATTTGGGTGAAATGGCGCGCGCGATTTCCAAACTGGCCAGAATCTTAATTTTGGTCCCGGGCAATGCCAATCAAGAACTGCTTAAATATCTCAATCGCCAATCTTCTAATCTTTTAATCTTTCAAGTTAATAATCTAAAAGAAGCCACCGAAACTGCTTGTAAAAACGCGCGTAATGGAGAAACCCTACTTCTCTCCCCCGGCCTCACCTGGCTCCCGCTGATGAACGAATTTGAACGCGGTAAAATCTTCAAAAAACTTATCAATTCTTATCTTACTTAATCCTTATCCTGCCTACCGGCAGGCAGGCTTGCTTAATTCTTAGTCCTCACATATGATTGGCGTTTTTGACTCCGGTTTTGGCGGACTCTCAATTCTAAAAGAATTTTTGGCACGACTGCCCCAATATGATTATTTGTATCTGGGTGATTCGGCGCGCGCCCCTTACGGCAACCGTTCGCCCGAAGTAATTTATAATTGGACCCGCGAAGCGGCCGATTATCTTTTCAAACAAGGCTGCGAAATAATTATTTTGGCGTGCTTTACCGCTTCGGCCAATGCCTTGCGCCGTCTGCAACAAGAATGGTTGCCCAAACATTATCCCGACAAACGAATTTTAGGAGTTTTAATTCCGCTGGCCGAAGAAGCGGCTAAAATATCCAAAGGCCATATTGGCATTCTGGGCACGCGCGCTACTATCAATTCCGGCGCCCTGACCACCGAACTCAAAAAACGCCCGCCTCTCGGTTCGCCGCCCCGCCATTCGGTTCTGGGGCACCCGCAAACTCGGCGGGCAGGCCGCGCCGATTTAGAAATCTACTCGCAGGCCGCGCCGCTTTTGGTCCCCTTGATTGAAGAAGGCTGGCAAAACCGGCCCGAAACCAAACGGATTGTGCGCTATTACTTGCGGCCGCTCAAAGAAAAAAAGATTGACACACTGCTTCTGGCCTGCACACACTACCCCTTGCTCAAACGCCAAATCACCGAAGCCGTGGGCAAACAAATTAAAATCATTGACACCGGTAAAACCGTCGCCTTGTCGCTCGCTGATTATCTTAAACGCCATCCGGAAATAGAAACAAAATTAAAAAAATCCGGCCAACTCCGGATCCTGACCACCGACCGGCCGGAAGAATTTGAAAGGTTGGGTTCAAAATTTCTCGGTCAAAACCTAAAGGCTCAAAAAATCTCATTCATTTGATTCAAATGATTCAAAAGTCGAGTTAATGGAACTTTTGGTGGGGCTATAACTGACAATTAACATCTAAATTTAAACAAAAAACGCTTACAAATTACATCCCAAACCTAATTTGTGAATAGTTTTACTCTCAACCAAGCGAAGAAGTTAATTTTTCAGCCCCACCAAAAGTTCCATTAAACCATTATACCAACTCTATTTCCCTAACTCCACGTCCAACTCCGATCTAAAACCATCTGTGTTATCATCTCTGATATTTTGGAAATATCCATTGAAATCTGCCGGAGTAAGAAAGTTAAATTTGTATTGTACGCGCTTTTTATTCTTTTGTAAATAAGCGTTTATCCTTTCAAAATGGGCGAGCGCATATTCATTTTTCTTTTTGTTTTCCACGGACGGTTCGCTAATCTCATCGTCGTCCTTAATCTCAACTACCAAAATCAAGCCATCAATTTTGATGAAAAAGTCAGGGCTGAATTTCCCGCGTTTTGGATTTCCGCTTTTCTTCCAAAAATAATCAATTTCATAAAAACTCATCGGCGTTGATTTTATCCATGCGTCAATACGCTCCGCATTTTCAGATTTTACCAATTCCTTAACAAACCTGCGTTCGTTGTCATGATCCGCAACCACAGCATTGAGCGGCGATTTGAAATCATAATAATTTGCCACTTTTGCACACTTAAACCCGCTTCCGTCCTCAATCGCTTCTTCATAAAATTCCTTGTATTCGTCCGGCATATTCTCTTTCGTCTTGGTCGTGTAAAAAATCGTCTTACCGTTCTTCAAATCTGACGCGCTCGCGCTTTCTTGCGGTCGTTCGGCTGTTGATACCGGATAATACTCTGTTGGCTCAAAATCATAGCGGACAACCTGCGCCGCTTTCCTTTGAAGCGTGCCGAGCGACTGTAAAAACTTCTGTCGCATATTTTCAGTAATAACCTTGTTGCCGGTTTCCTTCAGCGATTTTTTTACTATTTCCTCCAGTTTTTCAACCGGAAATTGCTTTATGTAAAATTTGCGGTCTTCGTTGTCCAATAAATCCTCAAATCGCTGGAACATAACCTCGGCAACTTCGCGCAGAGTATAGGTTTTATGTCTGATTTTCGTTTTCCATTGTGTCCGCACGCCGGTGTCTGCCTCCTCAAACTCAACTGTCATGTCTTCTTCCGGAAATTCCTTCGAAAGATCAACATATCCCTTTTTGAAAAGCTGATACGGCTTTTCCATTTTGTAGGTTTCGGTGTGCGGCTTCGGATCGTATTCAATGTTCAGGAGTTCAAAATTCAATTCAGACGATGCAACCGGAAATGTTGGTATGCGTTTTTCAAATTCCAAAACTTCATGAACAAGCTGTCGTATATCGTCCGCCCATCGGTCATGATTGAAAACAGTTACCTCCGGTTGTGTGCCTTTCCAGCCGTCCGGCACACGTAAGCCGCGCCCGAGTACTTGTGCGATAAGCAACTTACTTTCAAACGCTCTTTTTTCGTGGGGGACAATTTGAAAAACGCGCTTTACATCCCA
>CAZQSS010000017.1:0-3688 GCA_964596405.1 uncultured Gammaproteobacteria bacterium
GTGGCGGTGATGGCGGCGACGAGAACCTTTCCGGGATTCTTGAGGAACTCCTGCAGATTCTCGCGCGTGATGCGCCCGCTCTCTACCTGCCTGTAAAACTCCTCTGTCTGTTCGAACGTGGGTTTCATTGTCCTGCTCCTTGCATCCGCTGACACTTCCATCAATACATCCGGCACTATGCCGAACATATCATGGTAAGCCAGTCGGACACGTTTGAAACTGGGATTTATTCCCAGCCTTCTTTTGAATCGCTTAAACGAACGAGTCAAAAGAAAGCCGGGAAATTACCGCCTAATCTTGCCTTATTGTAAAGAACAATTTAGTATAGCACACTTTACGACTTTTGTCAAGCCCCCCTAGCCTTTTTGCCTATTTTTAGCGATAGATTGGGCGATGCCGATCAAAACAAAGTTCACCGTCAGCGAGGAGCCGCCGGCGCTCATAAACGGCAAAGTAATGCCGGTGACCGGCAACAAACCGATATTCATGCCCACATTGATAATAAACTGACTGAAAAATAATCCTAAAATACCCATCGCGGTAAACAAAGCGAAATCGTCACGCGCGGTCAGGGCGATTTTAATCAACCGATAAAATAAAAAAAGAAAAACCAAAAGCACAAAACTGGAGCCCACCAAACCCAGCTCTTCGGCTATAACGGCAAAGATAAAATCCGTCTGTGTTTCCGGCAAAAAACGCAACTGGCTTTGCGAGCCATAACCCAAGCCGCGGCCAAAAACCTGGCCGGAACCGACCGCAATCACCGCCTGGGTAACATTATAACCGCGGTCCAACGGATCGCGCGCCGGATCAACAAAAGTTAAAAATCTTTCCTTTTGATAATCTTTAAAAAGAAAAAGCCAAGAAAATAATATCGCGCCGGCTAAAAATAAAACCAGGGCCAATAAATATTTTTTTTGTGTGCCCGCCACCAAAAGAACGGCCAGCCAAATTGAACAAAGTAATAAGGCCGAACCCAAATCCGGCTGAAAGATGACAAAAACCGACGGCAAGACAACTAAAAACAAGCTGGAGACAAAAAATCCCAGAGTTTTAAAACTGCGCGCTTCGCGGGCGGCTAAAACCGCCAGACCCAAAATCACTCCCAATTTCATTAATTCCACCGGCTGAAAAGAAAATCCGAGCAAAGAAAACCAGCCGCGCGTGCCGCGCACCGTCACGCCAAAAAATAAAACTCCGATTATCAAAAGCAGTGGGATGACGTAAAACAGTCGGCTGTTGAGCCGATAAAAATTATAATTAAAACTGGCGGCCAAAAACATCAAGCCCAACCCGACAATCAAAAAAATAATCTGTTTTTTAAATTCCAAAAAAAGACTGTCCGGCCGGCCCAACCCGATGCTGTAGAGCGCGGCCAAACCAAAAAGAGTCAATAAAAAAACGGCGGCCAAAAGCCACCAATCCATGCCCGCAAAAGCGGACGTGATGCTTTTCAACCCCTTGGGCATAAAGATTTAAATCATAAATTTGAAACTCTTTACAAATCATTTTTTAAGTTCAAAGTTCAAATGCCAAAGTTCAAATCAAATCCAAAATTCAAATGTCCAATTTTGACATTAGAGCTTTCTCTCCGCCCACGGGCGGATTGATTTGACATTTGAAATTTGGATTTTGAAATTTATTTACTATATACTTTTTCATCAAACACATTGATGCTTGGATAAACCTCTATGGATGTAGGATAAAGCCGCGGATCGATTGCCAGTTCCACCAGCCGCTTTTCTTCGGATTTAAAATTATCAACACCCACCACTTCGGCGCCAATCACACTTTCGCCGTTCTTCAACAAAACCACCAAATCCACCTGCCAATAACTGAAAAGGGAATTATTAAACACATTAAAGCTAATGCGATTTTCCGTCAACCCCAAAGCGACGGCCGGCGTAAATTTAAAATTACCGGTTTCAAAATTTTTTCTCTGGCTGATATAATCCCGGGGGTTTTTTATTTTGTGATTGGAAATTCTTTCCCAATCAATGTTTTTAATTTCAATATTGGCCTCGCCGTTTAAATCTTTTATGCCCAGCTCGGTGACCGGCCGGGATTCATTGGGTAACAAAAACGCGCGGCGCAATTCGGTTTTCCCGCCCCCAAAAACAAAATCATAATCAAATCGCACGATAAAATCATTATTGGGATTATTGAGTAAAGCCACCGCGTCAACCTTGGCGCCACTGACAAAAGTATTTACGCCCTCTATCACAATCTGCTTGGCGGCAAAATGTTCTTTAAGATTTTTAAAATTCGTGAGCGGCCGGCTTATCTCTTTTAACATCGCCTGATCGGCCAGATAACCATTCACCAGATAATCCCCCCATTTATATAAACTGTAGCCGCCAAAGGCCACGTTAAAAACTATCAGGAAAATTATCAGAGCCTGATAGAGTTTGGGGCGATTGACCGTCAGCCAATAACCCATCTTCAGCTGTTTTTCGGTCAGATGATTGTCGCCGTTGGTAAATTCATCTATTGAGCCGGACATAAATTAAAGATACTAATCTACAAATCTCACGGACGAATCTACGAATCGTATTTGTAGATTTGTATACCACATTCGTTGATTCGTATCATTTTTATTATACCAATTTTTGACAAAACACGCCAGAACGGCCTTGACCCCGTTAGAGTTTCATTGGGGGTCCATCTAAAATAGAAAGAACCCAAGCGAAAGCCTGCCCGCCAATTGCCAACCTTCTTAATTTTATTTCCAAGATTATTAACTATGAAAGTATTGTTGACTGGCAGTACTCGCTCAATTGGCTTTGGCAGGCGGGCACCTAACGGCTCGGGCTGACTACAAGCAGTAATTAATTTAAAACTCTAAACGGGGTTGACATTTTCCTCAAAACATACTACTGTAATCTTAACGATCTTTAAAACCTAACACCGCATGGAGGTTCATAATGGACAAGCTCAAAAAGAAGAAAATGCTGATTGTGATGGTGGGTTTGGCGATAGTCGCCGGCGTAGCGCTCTGCTACATTACCGACTGGGCCCAGAGCAAGCCGGAACACCCGGCCGACTACCAGTGCGAGGAAAAGCAATGCGTCAAAAATCCGACCCCCGCCGAGCCGTCTAACGAAGCCGGCCCAACCATTTCTTTCTTCGGCATCAAGGTGTCTGTTGTCGCGGTGGGCATTATCATCATGATCTTTTTAGCCGCCGCGTCTGCTCTCTTTTGCTACGCCTGGTACAAATACCCCGTCAGAAGTAAAAGTTTCTGGCGACTGACTTTACTGGCTTTCGCTCTCTTCTTTCTCTTCTGCATCTTCATGCGCCAGTTTCTGCCTTCGGGATAACTCCCGCAAAAAAACCTAACAACTTCGTAACGAACCACGAACAGGTCGCCTCAAACGACCTGTTTTTTTTGTTAACGACTAAAATGACAACAGTGTTGTCATCCCTTCGTCAGGCTCAGGGCAGGCTCTGAGTGCCACAACGAAGGATCTAGATTCTTCTCCGCCAGCCGGCGGATCAGAATGACAGTTACTTTGAGTTTGGGGCTGGGATGAACCAACGACCACCACAATGTCATTCCCGCGAAAGCGGGAATCTAGAAATACGCTTAATTTTACCAAAGCTGGATTCCCGATCGTGGTCGGGAATGACAGAAAAAAGTTTTTCAATACTCTATCTTTATCCCCATTTTGGTATTGCTAATAAGCGC
>CAZQSS010000017.1:3788-8700 GCA_964596405.1 uncultured Gammaproteobacteria bacterium
TATGACTAAAGACAAACTCGTCAAAAAATCTCCAAAAGAAGACGGCTATACCGCCAGTAATATTCAGGTCTTGGAAGGCTTGGAACCGGTGCGCCAACGGCCGGGCATGTATATCGGATCCACCGGCAAAACCGGCTTGCATCATTTAATTTGGGAGGTGGTTGATAACTCGTTGGATGAAGCCATGGCCGGCCACGCCAATGAAATTGAAGTCAGCTTGCTCCCCGACCACAAAGTAAAAGTGAGCGACAACGGCCGCGGCATTCCGGTTGATTTGCACAAGCAATACAAAGTCTCGGCTTTGGAATTGGTGATGACTAAACTGCATGCCGGCGGCAAATTCGGCGGCGGCGGCTATAAAATTTCCGGCGGTTTGCACGGCGTGGGTGTTTCGGTAGTCAACGCCCTCTCTACACATCTTAAAGTAGAAGTGCATCGCGACGGCGGCGCTTTTGTCCAAGAATATTATCGCGGCAAGCCGGATAAAAAAGTCAAACAAACCGGCAAAGCCAAAGACCACGGCACCACGGTTATTTTTGAACCCGACCCCACCATCTTTACCGAAACTTTGGAATTTGATTGGGAAATAATTTTGGATCACTTGCGCCAGCAGGCCTATCTGACCAAAGGCGTCAAAATTATTGTTACGGATGAACGCGACCCCAAAGACAAACAATCTTATATTTTCTTTTTTGAGGGCGGCGTGGCTTCTTACGTGCGTTTTTTAAATCGTTTGCAAGAACCCAAGCACGACAACATTTTTTACATTGAGAAAAAACTGGATGATGATGTGGTGGTGGAATTGGGCGTGCGTTATGTGGAAGATTATAAAGAACTGATTTTTGCCTTTGCCAACAACATCTACAATCCGGAAGGCGGCATGCATTTGGTGGGTTTCCGCACCTCACTCACGAGGACTCTCAATGCCTACGCCCGCGGCCAAGGCTATTTAAAAGAGAAAGATGAAAACCTGACCGGTGAAGATGTGCGCGAAGGTTTGACCGCCGTCATCTCCGTCAAATTAAAAAATCCTCAATTTGAAGGCCAGACCAAAGCCAAACTCGGCAATCCCGAAATCAAATCAGCCGTGGAAACTATTTTTGGCGAAACCTTTACCATTTGGCTGGAAGAACATCCACGCGATGCCGAAGCGATTATCGGCAAGTGCGTTCTTGCGGCTAAAGCCCGCGCCGCCGCCCGCGTGGCTCGCGACAATGTGCTGCGCAAAGGCGCGTTGGAAGGCTTTACTTTGCCGGGCAAACTCTCGGACTGTTCCAGCCGCGACGCCACCAACTCCGAATTATATATTGTGGAAGGCGACAGCGCCGGCGGTTCAGCCAAACAAGGTCGCGACCGCGAATTCCAGGCCATTCTGCCTCTGCGCGGCAAAATCCTCAACGTGGAACGCGCCCGCCTGGACAAAATCCTGGCCAATAATGAACTCAAATCTTTGATTATCGCCTTGGGCACCAATATCGGTGAAATGTTTGATATTACCAAACTTCGTTACCATCGCGTCATTATTATGACTGATGCCGATGTGGATGGCGCCCATATCCGCACCCTGCTTTTAACTTTCTTTTATCGCTACTTTCCGGATTTAATCAATCACGGCCACATCTTTATCGCCCAGCCGCCGCTTTTCCGCGTGCAGGTGGGCAAAGAATTCCGCTACGCGTTTAATGAAGAGGATAGAGAAAAGATTATTAAAGAACTAACCAAGGCCAAGAATCAGGAATTAGGAATTAGGAATAAGGCAGCCAAGACGAAAGAGGTGGCCGAGGCGGGCGGAGAAACAAAAACCGACGAGAGCGAAGAACCGGTGGCGGCGATGCTGGTCAATGGCCAAAAAGTGAACATTCAGCGCTACAAAGGTTTGGGCGAAATGAATCCGCAACAGTTGTGGGAAACCACTATGGATCCGGCCACCCGCATTATGAAAAAGGTGGAAGTGGCGGATGCCGAAAAAGCCGATGAAATTTTTGACATCTTGATGGGCGACGAAGTGGAACCCCGCAAACGGTTTATCCAAACTCACGCGAAGAGCGTAAGGAATTTGGATATTTAATAATTCTCTAAATATCCCCCATTTCGGGGGATATTTTTTAATAAATAAAAAACGCCGGTGTTTGTTAAACACCGGCGTGTGTTCTCAATCCCTGTTTAGAGAATAGAGACGTCGGAAGAGGCTTTGTAGAGCTTGGCCTGTTTTTGGGCGTCGGCTGGCCAATGCTTGATCACGTCCTCGATTATATCAAGTGCCGTCTTCAGGTCGGCGTGAACCGACTGGATGCCCGCGCTCAAACAGAGCGGATCTCCGTCTTCACCGACGAAGGAGACAGAATCCTCCCGATACGGAAGCCTTGCAATCTCTTCGCCGTGAAACCCCTGATAGACTGTTTTGCCCTTCTTCCGGCGGGCAAAAGTGAACATGACCCGACCGGCCGATATAAATGTCCGCATCTCTGTCTTGCCGAACCTGCCGGTCATTCCGGATTCCTTACACTTATCTACTATTTCAAACAGTCCCCGGCAGTAGACCAGCCGCAAAAACTTGTCGAACGTCTGCTGGAGAACGTGCTTTTGGGCGTTACACTAGGCGTCGATCTCCTGTCCAATCCCTTCCCGGCCGGTGATGTCTTTCAGTACAAAACCGAGAGTGGTCTGAACAGCAGAACCCTGGTCAAGAAGACTACTTACTCCGAGGTCTGTGATGTTTGGCACTTCGTGTCCCGTCTCCACCTCATACAGCTGGCGAAAACGGACAGTCGCCTGATCGGTCCCGGTTCGCAAATGTTCGAAAGCTCCGACCATCAGCTGTGGAAGGTAGGGTTCTATCTCCCAAAAATCGTACTTTTCATCATGGGGAATATTTAACCCCGTCAGATACATGATGAGAAATTCCGCGAACGTTTTCTGCCCCCGCCAACGAACCTGATCCGTCGTTCCGTAATCGATAACGAAACGCCTCAAACTGTTGATCAGATCTTTCTTGTGCATTTGCCCGCCTCCATTTTTCTTTTAGGTAGCCACTTGTCTGCGCCACTATGGCCAGACCTACGGCTTGCCATTTTCAAAGAACAATTTAGTATAGCACAAAACCGGATTCTTGTCAAGACCTGCCTACCGGCAGGCAGGGGCATAAAGTGGCTAACTTAAGCCAAAAAATCTAAAAATAAGCTTATTTTTAATGATTTTAAACCCAAATCTTGACCCCGTTAGAGTTTCATTAAAAATCTATCTTTAATTAAAAATAGTCAAGCGAAAGCGCCTATCGGCTTGGACTGACTATAAGCATTGATAAACTTAAAACTCTAACGGGGTTGACCTTAACAATTCAACGTGCTATACTTGACTTAGATATTAAAAGATGATAATTTAGTTTATACCAATATGCTTAATAAATTATTTCGTTTTATTTTTCCCGCAAAAAACTCCTCGGATATTGCCAGGGAATATAATATCCCAACTAAAATCCGTTTTAATTTTGAGTCATCCAAAGACGGCTGGATTATTGCTACTTCCGAAGATTTGCCGGGTTTTATTACTGAAGCCCGCAATCCGCAGGAACTCTTACAAATGATAAACGACGGTATCCTGACCTATTTTAATGTACCCAAAAAAGTAGGCGACATCGTCCATAATAAAATGACAATTGATGGATATGGAACCGTTAGCTTGAAAGAACAACTGCAGACCGCCTAAATATGGGTGATGCTAATTTTAATCGCCGCCAATGTATCCGAGCCCTAATCAAGCTCGGTTTTACTTTATCTAATAAACGTTTTGGTATCCACGACAAGCTTGTCGCGCCATTTCCAGCCAATCCGCCATTTATTATGATTCCCCGCCATAAAGAATTACATTGCCAACAAGCAATTTAAAAAGAGCTAAGAAAAATGGGCGGCGACGAATTGATAAAAAAATTCTTGGAAAACTTATAAATCCACTAGATGGGGGTTGACATTTTTCAACCGATTGTGTTATACTTTCAACATAATTTAAATTTAAGCTAACTTATCTAATTATCTCAATCTTTTCCTGCTTCTTTCTTCTCTCTCCTCCCCGTTCGCGGGGATAGGGAAGAATGGAAAAGATGGATTCCGCCTCTACGGCGGATGCGCCGATGAGGCGCAAAAAAGGAGAATCTTATGGCAAACATACCATCACTTTTAGACATGCTTAAGGCCGGAGTCCACTTTGGACATCAGGCCAACAAGTGGCACCCCAAAATGGCGCCTTTTATTTTTGGCGAAAGAAACGGGGTGCACATCATTAACCTGGAAAAAACCCAGGAAATGCTCGCGCCGGCTTTGGACTTTATCAAAGAGGCGGCCAGCAAGAACAAAACTTTTTTGTTTGTCGGCACCAAAGAGCAAGCTAAACCGCTGATAAAAAAATACGCGGAGATGGCCGGTGTTTCTTATGTTTCTGAACGTTGGTTGGGCGGACTTTTGACCAACTTCGCGGAAATCCAAATTATGCTTCGGAAATATCGCGCGCTAAAAACTCAAAGAGATAATAACGATTTGGGCAAGTACACCAAAAAAGAACAAACTCACATCATTAAAGAGTTGACCAAGCAGGAAAAATACTTAACCGGTATTGAAAAATTGGAACGCAAACCGGATGTGGTTTTTATCATTGATCTGAAAACAGAAAAAACCGCTTTCCGCGAAGCTTTAAAAACTAACACGCCGATTATCGCTCTCTGCGACACCAACATCAATCCGGACGACGTTACTTATCCTATTCCTTCTAATGACGACGCCACCCGCACGATTGATCTGATGTTGCAAATAATGGCTGAAGCGGTGAGCGAGGGCAAGACGGTCGCCGTGGCGGAAAAAGCCAAAACCCATCCCGAAGATAATAAACCGAAAATCCGGGCAGTGGCTGGCGGCAAATCAAC
>CAZQSS010000017.1:8800-17713 GCA_964596405.1 uncultured Gammaproteobacteria bacterium
AAATATATGGCAAAAAAAATAAAAACAATGATCAAACTGCAGATTCCCGGCGGCAAAGCCAATCCGGCGCCGCCGATCGGTCCGGCTTTGGGCCAACACGGTTTAAACATCGCCGAGTTCTGCTCAAAATTCAATGATAAAACCCGCGACAAAATGGGTGACATCATTCCGGTGGAAATTACCGTCTTTGATGACCGCACCTATACCTTTATAATGAAGACCCCGCCAGTGGCGGAATTTCTAAAGAAAGCGGCTGGCATTGCCAAAGGTTCGGGCAAACCATTGCAAGAAAAAGTGGGCAAAGTCACCCGCGCCCAAATCCGCGAAATTGCCGAAAAGAAACTGCCGGATTTAAACTGCTACACCGTGGAAGCGGCCATGAGCATGATTGAGGGCACGGCCAAACAGATGGGGCTCGTTGTCACTGAATAAATCCGAAATCCGAAACTCAAATGCTTAATTCTTAATTTACTTAGTTCTTAATTCTTCAATTGTGGGAGGCTAACTTAGTCAGTTAACCGTTATGACCACAAAACTCATTTAATATGCACGGCAAACGCTACAATAAAAGCAAAGCCGAGATCGATCCTAAAAAGACCTATTCTCTGGCCGAGGCGGTGGAACTCGTTAAAAAAACCGCCAATGTAAAATTCGACGCCACGGTGGAATTACATTTCAAATTGGGTATTGATCCGAAAAAGGGCGAGGAACAGGTGCGCGGCACTTTGGTTTTGCCGAACGCTTTTGGCAAAAGCAAAAAAATCATCGCCTTCGTTGATTCCAACCAGGAAAAAGAGGCAAAAGACGCCGGCGCGGACATTGTGGGCGGCGAAGAATTGATTGCCGAGATTGCCAAATCCGGAAAAATTAATTTTGAAGTGGCGGTCGCTACCCCCTCAATGATGCCCAAGCTGGCCAAAGTGGCCAGAATTTTGGGACCCAAAGGTTTAATGCCTAACCCAAAAACCGAAACAGTTTCGGCCAACATCAAAAAAATTATTGAAGAATTAAAGAGGGGTAAAATCGCCTACAAAAATGACGACGGCGGCAATATCCATTTGGCTGTGGGCAAAATTTCTTTTGAAAGCGGTAAACTAATGGCCAATGCCCAAACAGCTATTGATGCCATCAAAAAAAGCAAACCGGCTTCTTCTAAAGGCACTTATATTAAAACCTTGGGTTTTAATGCCACCATGGGGCCAAGCATTAAATTGCAGACGGCTTAATCAAATCCTATATATTAGATTTCCAAAATCGCCTCACTTAAATGGTGGGGCGGTTTTTTTAATAAACCCTAAACACGAAGCACGAAATCCTAAACAAATCCTAATGACCAAAATTTTAAATTCAAAACAATTTAGAGTTTAGAAAATTTGAATTTTGATATTGTTTCGAATTTCGGATTTAGAATTTCGAATTTTGTTAAAATCCCTGGATTTGGGATTTTCAAGAGGCTGTGTTAAAATAGAAAGAAACAATTAACCTCAAAATTATGCCCAAAAAAGTCAAAAAAATCGAAAAATTTATTCGTCCGTCTTGGGATGAATACTTTATGGAGATAACCAAAACCGTGGCCAAACGCGCCACCTGCGACCGCGGACGCGCCGGTTGTGTAATCGCCCGCGACAAGCATTTGCTCGTTACCGGCTATGTGGGCACCCCTTCAGGCATGCCCCATTGCGATGAGGCCGGTCACCAAATGAAAACCACGATTCATGAAGACGGACACAAAAGCGAACACTGCGTCCGGAGCGCCCACGCCGAACAAAATGCCATCTGCCAGGCCGCCAAGCTGGGCGTGAGTATTGACGGCGGCACCTTGTATACCAAAATGACGCCCTGCGCCATCTGCGCCAAAATGATTATCAATGCCGGCATCAAGCGCATAGTTTGCGAAAAACATTATCAAACCGGCCAGGAAAGCGAAGCCATGTTTAAAAAAGCCTGCGTTGAAGTAGAATTTTTTAACGATGAAATAGAAAACTATGGCCGCTAACAAAAAAGTTATTTTGGGTTTTACCGGACTTATTGCCAGTGGCAAGGGTACGGCGGCCGAATATCTAAAATCAAACTATCAGGCCAGCCACTACCGCTTTTCTACCATGCTGCGCGATATGGCCAAACGAATCTATATTCCCGAGACGCGCGATAATCTGGTTAAACTGTCCGAAATTCTGCGCGCCACTTTTGGTGAAGATGTTTTGGCCAAAACCATGGCTCAAGACGTTAAAAATGATAAAAACAAAGTTATCGTGGTGGAGGGTATTCGCCGCCTAGCCGATATTGCCTATCTGGCCAAAATGCCCAATTTTGTCTTGGTAGAAATTTTTGCCGATCCAAAAATTCGCCATGCCCGGCTGGTTAAACGCGGGGAAAATACCGATGACACCAGCAAAACTTACGAGCAGTTTTTGGCCGACCATCAACGTTCCACCGAATTATCCATTTTGGATGTTATCAAACACGCCAAAGAAAAAATTGACAATAACGACAATTTAAAAAATTTGCACAAACAGCTGGACGCGCTTTTAAAAAAATATGTTGGTTGATTTGCACTTACATTCCACTTTTTCCGACGGCCGGATGCCCGTGCCCGAGTTGGTGGCCAAAGCCAAACTGCGCGGTATTGGTCTATTGGCCCTCTGCGACCACGACACCATTGAGGGAGCCGGGCTTTTCAAAAAAATTTGTCGGCAAAACAAAATTCAGGGCGTGACCGGCGTGGAAATGAGCACTAGCCACCAAAACAATGATTTTCATATTCTCGCCCTTAATCCTCGCCACCACCTCTTGCTTCTCAAAAAATTTTTAAAACTGGAGCAGGACAAAAGGCAATCAAGAGCCAGACAAATCATCAAAAATTTTGAAGGCGCCGGTTTCTTTTTTTCCGCGACCACAAAAAATAAATTGTTCGGCCAGCCGAGCGTCGGCAAGCCTCAACTGGCCCGCGCCATTATGGCGGTTGAACAAAATAAAAAACTCTTAAAAAAATTATTTAACTTTGAGGGCCGCAATCTTTCCCGTTTCATAAAAACTTTTTTTGAAAAACCGGGCGCTCTTGGCCACGTGCTCAAACCCAAACCCGAAAGCGTTGATGTTATTCACCTCATCAAAAAAACCGGCGCCAAAAGCGTACTCGCCCATCCGGATCTGGATTTTCCCAATGAAAAATCCGCCACCGAAATTATCACTCATTTTAAAAAAGAAGGTCTTTGGGGGCTGGAACTCCCCCACATTATGATCAGCCAACGCCCGTTCTTCCGCCGCCTGGCCCGCCAGCTTGGCCTGGTTCTCACCTACGGCTCAGATAGCCACAACGGCCGGCATTTGGGGATTAAAATTTCCGCTCAAGAATACAAAAAACTTTTTAAATCATTGACATGAAGGCTTACTTGGAAATTGTAAAAAATATTTTGGAAAACGGTTTTCGCAAACCCAACCGCACCGGCGTGGATACTTTAGCCGTGGCCGGCGCCATGTTTACCCATGATATGGCTGAGGGCTTTCCGCTTTTGACCACTAAAAAATGCCCGTTCAAGTGCGTGGCCTCCGAATTGGAATTCTTTATCCAAGGTCTGACCGATAAACAATGGCTCCAAGAACATAATAATCATATTTGGAACGAATGGGCATCGCCGAGCAAAGTAAAATATGGCACGGATGAAGAAACAAAATCAAAAATGAAAGCCGAGCGTGATTTGGGGCCGATTTACGGTTTTCAATGGCGGCATTTTAACGCCGATTATCGCGGCCACGATGCCGACCACACCGATGAAGGGATTGACCAGCTTAAACAACTGGTTGAAAAACTCAAAACTAATCCTTACGATCGGCGTCTGATTGTCACCGCCTGGAATCCAGGCAAACTCCACGAAATGGCCCTACCGCCATGCCATTATAGTTTTCAAATTACGGTCATCAATAACAAACTAAACCTACTTTGGAACCAACGCTCGGTTGATACCATGCTCGGCCTACCGTTTAACATCGCCAGCTACGCTTTGCTTTTACACTTGCTGGCCAAAGAAGCCGACCTGGCAGAAGGCCGCCTGATTGGTTTTTTAGCCGACACCCATATTTACGTCAATCATGTTGACGGCGCCAAAGAACAACTCTCGCGTGATCCAAAACTCTATCCATTACCGCAAATTAAAACCGACAACTTTACTTCTATCTTTGACTGGACAGCCGGCGACACTCAACTGTTAAACTATCAAAGCCATCCGAAAATTAATTTTGAAATCGCAGTTTAAAATATGAAAATAATCCTACTCATGGCCATCACGGCCGACGGCAAAATTGCCAAGACTGCCGACCAACCGGCTACCTGGACAAGCGCGGCCGACAAAAAAATCTTTGTGGCAGAGACAAAAAAAGCCGGCGTGATTGTGATGGGCGAGACAACTTATAACACCATCGGCAAGGCTCTCTCCGAGCGGCTTAATATTGTCATGAGCCTGGAGCCGGACAAACGCAAAAATGTGCCGGGTGTTTTGGAATATACCAATAAGCCCCCCCAAGAATTACTTAAAGATTTAGAAAAACGCGGCTACGCTACGGTGATTTTGGGCGGCGGCGCCACTATCAACGGCCTTTTCTTAAAAGAATCTTTAATTGATGAAATCTGGCTGACCGTGGAACCAAAAATTTTTGGCGAAGGGTTGTCTCTTTTCCACGGCGCCGACGTTAACCTGGATTTGGAACTACTGGAAACCAAACAACTGGACAAAAACGTCCTCCAATTAAGATATAAAGTTAAAAAATGATTTTATGCCCAGTAATACAACCCCGCAAGTTTCGCTTCGCGAAACACAAGGGTTGATTGCTTTTGCTGGGTTATCAAAATTAACAAGATTAAATAATTTAATTTACGTCCCCGAGCGATAAAATCATGCGGGGTTGATATACTGGGTATGTTTATCGTTATTGATGGCGCCGACGGAACCGGCAAAAGCACAGTCCTCAATACTTGGGAAGATTTTCTTAAACAAGAAGGCTACTCTCTTTTTTCATTAAAAAACTTTTGGAAAGAAAACAACGCTCACCCCGATGAAGCTGAATGGGAAAAATCCGACGTTATTATTTCGGCCGAACCGACCTATGCTCCCATGGGCCGGATTATCCGCGAAGAACTGATCCGAGAAAGCGATGTTGCTTATCCACCCGAGGCGATTGCCCAGGCATTTTCATTGGATCGGCTTATCCTCTATCACAAAGTTATCTTGCCGGCGCTCAAAGCCAAAAAAATAATTATCCAGGACCGCAGCGTCACCACTTCTTTGGTTTACCAGGCGGTCCAAAGCGCGGCTCTGACTCTTGATCGGCTGGCCGGTTTACCCGGCAACCAACTGGCACTGGAACACGCGCCCGATTATTTGATCGTTTTGGAGTTGCCGGTTGAAAAAGCCATGGAAAGACTCCAGGGGCGCGACACTAAAAAAGACAATGCCATCTTTGAACATCCGGAAATCATCAAAAAAAACATGCGGGCTTTTCACAATCCCGATTTTTGCCGCCGGCTGGAACAAAAGGGCGTCCAAATCATCTATTTTGATACTTCGGACAAAATTGATATAATGAGAGAGAAGGCTCTTAATTTATTTAAAAAAATAACCAAGCTCTAATATGCCCAGTAATACAACCCCGCAAGGTCGCCCTAGGCGACCACAAAATACAGGTTGATGTTTCTAGGGCTATCGAGGCTAAAAAATAATTTAATTTATATCCCCAAGTGATGAAATCATGCGGGGTTGATATACTGGGTATGCTTATTCAACCCGTGGAAATCTTTCGAAAGTCGTGGAATATCTTCAAAACCAACTGGCTGGCCTTTTCTAAAATCACCCTTTGGCTTATTTTGCCGGCGGTACTTTTGGGTCTTTTAAACTTTTTTGACCAAAAAACCGACCTAGCTTTTATCAACCGCTCGGTGGCCGTTTACCTGGCGCTGACCACTTTAAGTTTTATTATCAGCTTGTGGGTTGACATTGTTTTGATCAAAATGATCTGGCACGCCCTGGAACAAAAACCGCTGGAAATTAAAGTGTTACAGACCGAAGCCTGGCGCGATACCACCTCTTATCTTTGGATCCGAGTTCTGGTCGGTTTGATTGTTATCCTCGGTTTGGTTATTTTTGTTGTGCCGGGCGTGATTTTTCGAGTCTGGTTTGCTTTGGCCGGCTATATTTTTGTTTTGGAAGGCACTCGCGGCTATGACGCGCTGAAAAAAAGCCGCGCCCTGGTGGAAGGTCGCTTTTGGTCGGTCGTTTGGCGCTGGACTGTCCCTTTCTTTTTGCTTTATCTGATTCTGGCGGTGGTGGTTATGATTGTCGCTTACCCCATCAGCCTTTTGGTTCAGGCTAATATATTTGATTGGCAAAACCAACCCTGGTGGTTTAGTTTCTGGGTTTCTTTAATCGGTGTCATCAGCCTGCCACTTTACCATGGCTTTGGCATCATCATTTATAAAAATCTTAAAGAAAACCCCAAGGCTTAAAGACTATGCAACTGGAACCGTTGATTGGGTTAGAAATTCACATTCAGCTCAAAACAAAATCCAAGATGTTTTGCGCCTGCAATAATGCCGGTGAAAATCTGCCCCCTAATACCACTATCTGCCCGGTTTGCACCGGCCAACCCGGCACTCTGCCCGTCCCCAATGACGAGGCCATTCTCGCGGCGGTCAAAACCGCCCTGCTTTTGAATGGCCGAATTAATCCGACGACCAAATTTGACCGCAAACACTATTTTTATCCGGATCTGCCCAAGGGCTATCAGATATCCCAATACGACCTGCCGATTGCCGAGGGCGGTTTTTTAGAAATTGAAACACTGGATGAAAATCACCAGGCGATTCTTAAAAAAATCCAATTAATCCGTTTGCATTTGGAAGAAGACGCGGCCAAGAACATCCACGGTCAAGACGGCAGCACGTATGTGGACTTCAACCGCGCCGGCACGCCGCTTATTGAAATTGTCACTGAGCCGAGTATTGCCACCCCGGCCGAAGCCAAAAATTTCCTGCAGGAACTCCAAGTTTTAGCCCGCTACCTTGATATCTCTCACGCCGAGATGGAAAAAGGCCATCTGCGCTGCGATGTTAATATCTCTCTGCGGCCGGTGGGCGACAAAAAACTTTATTCCAAAACTGAAATTAAAAATCTTAATTCCTTTAAAGCGGTTGAGCGTGCCCTGGAATACGAAATTAAACGCCAAACCAAACTTTGGGAAGAGGGCAACCCACCAAAAATTTTGGCCACGCGCGGCTGGGATGACACTAAACAGATAACCGAGGAACAACGCGTTAAAGAAGAAGCTCAGGATTACCGCTACTTCCCCGAACCGGATATTCCGTCTTTTGCTTTAACAAAAATAGTTGAAAAAATAAAAAATCTTTTGCCCGAACTGCCGATCACCCGCCGTTACCGTTTTGTCAATGAATTCGGCCTGTCTCTGGCCGATGCTAAAATCTTAACCGTTGATCCGCGCTGGGCGCAATTTACCGAAGAAGCCTTTAGCGAGTGCTGGGAATGGCTGGTAAGCATGCCCGAACTGGCGGGTGAAGGCACCGAAGACGAAATCATTAAAAAAAATGCCGCCAAAGTGGGTCGCCTGGTGGGCGGCTGGCTGACTTCCAAGTTGACGGGGCTCATGGCCGAAAATAAAATTGATATCCGTATTCTGAAAATCACGCCGGAAAATTTTGCCGAATTTATCAGCCTTATCTACACCAACAAAATTAACAGCGCTAATGCCCTGCTGCTTTTGCGCGAAATGATGCAAGCCGGCGAAGATCCATCCCAGATTATGGAAGAAAAAAAACTGGGGCAAGTTGATGATCCGGATATGATAAATCGCGCCGCCGAGGAAGTAATTCGGATGAACCCGGACCAAGTGGCTCAGTATAAATCCGGCAAAATTCCAATTCTTCAGTTCCTCATCGGCAAAATGATGAAAGAAACCGAAGGCAAGATTGACCCGCAAGTAGCCAAAAAAATACTAGAAAAAAAATTGACATAAAGATTGGCTCTTTATGTCATCCTGAAGCCACCCAAAGCGGCTGAAGGATCCTTTGACACAAAACCCCTCGCTTGGCGAAGGGTTTTAAATTTAAAAATCCATGGGTGGCGTGGGAGACTGGTTAATAACCGGTTCGGCGGGTGGCCTTTCTTTTGACTGACTGACATTCTCAAACACAGAAACGCTGTGACCTGTGTCTTTAGCGCCTTTAACATCTTTTAGGACACCTTCGGCTGTCTTAGATGTATTTTCTTCTTTTTCAATTTTTTCCAACAGGCCACGACCGCCAATACCGGTTACCCCTTCTTCTTCCAACCGGCCCTTCATTGTTCTCCTTTGCATTTTTTCTTTTTTAGCCAAATCTTCAGCGGCTTTAACTTTGGCAATATTGGCGGTGGCTTTTTGAAGCAATGTCCGTGGACCGCTAACACTAGCCTTGAGAACTCCGGCTTCTTTCAAAATATTAAAAACTTTCCCAAATCTATCTATGGTCACATTGCCTGTGGCGGGCTTAATCAGAGTGCGTTCAACCGTCTTATAATCTTTTCTGCCCTGCTCCATTGTTTTTGCGCTCGTCACAACCTTCTGTTTAAGCGCGCCGATCATTTTACCGCCCCTAACCGCCCCTATTTCTAAAGCCTTGCTTAAAACTCTTTTGTCTATTGGCATATTCTCAATATTCTTAATCTTGGTAATTCACCATCCCTAATTCATAATTCCCCATTCCTTATTCTTAGTTCCATTATACCATTTTCTTAAGGTTGACAAAATGACTGCCAAAAGATAAGATTCGGATAAGCCCAGTAATACAACCCCGCAAGTTCTGCTCGAGCAGAACTAAAAAGAAGCGGCGGATTTAAAAACTAAGTTATCAAAAAATAAATAATCTTTACT
>CAZQSS010000018.1:0-17299 GCA_964596405.1 uncultured Gammaproteobacteria bacterium
AAAGTGGCGGTGATGGCGGCGACGAGAACCTTTCCGGGATTCTTGAGGAACTCCTTGAGAGCCGGTCGGTTGTTTGAATCGGTGAGTTTCAAAAGCTCGTCGTCGTTCAGGTCGTTGATCAAGCCCCCGATCGCCTGGGCTGTTGCCTTGTTTCCCATGGCTAGTTCCTTTCTCTCCTTATCGGAGAGTACTTCCAACCGGTAATCGGCCAGAAGAAAGTGCCGGGTGTTTATTCCCAGCCTTCTTTTGATCTTATACCGTTGTCATTCCCGCGAAAGCGGGAATCCAGACACTGGATCCCCGATCAGGTCGGGGATGACAGTAAACAACCAAAAGAAAGCCGGGAAAACTGCCTTATCTTACCTTATTGTAAAGAACAACTTAGTATAGCACACTTTACGACTTTTGTCAAGGGGCATATACTTAAAACACAGATACACAGATTAACACGAATACACAGATCACAGATCTGTGATCTGTGCGAATCTGTATCGCAATCTGTGTTATCTGTGTTTATGCCAAAGCTGGACAAACTCCTGACCACTCTCAAAAAAAATGACCCCCAGGCCGACTTGGATATGGTGCGGTTGGCTTTTGAATTTGCCGACAAAGCCCACGAAGGCCAAAAGCGCGCTTCGGACGAACCCTACATCAATCATTGTGTGGCCACCGCCCAGACGCTCGCGGAGATGAAACTGGATGTGCCGATTATTGTCGCCGCCCTCCTCCACGATGTGCCCGAAGACACGGCCGTGACCATGGCCGAAATTGAAAAAAACTTTGGCGCGGATGTGGCCCAAATGGTGGCTGGCATTACCAAATTGGGCAAAATCAAATACCGCGGTATGGAACGCTACATTGAAAACCTGCGCAAAATGTTCGTGGCCATGGCCCAGGATATCCGCGTCATCGTGATTAAATTCGCCGACCGCCTGCACAACCTGCAAACCTTGGGCGCCCTGCCCGAAGAAAAACGCCAACGCATTGCCATGGAGAGCATGGAAATTTTCGCGCCTTTGGCCGGCCGGCTGGGCATGGGTGAAATCAAAGGCCAGCTGGAAGATTTGGCTTTTAAATATCTTAACCCCAAAGAATACGAATCCACGGCTAAATTAATTGCCGAACGCGTCAAACAAAAAGAAAAATTTTTGGAAAAAACCCAGGAAACTACTCAAAAAGAATTAAAAACGGCAAACATTAAAATTCTCTCTTTTCACGGCCGGGTCAAACACGTCTATAGTCTTTACCGCAAACTGGTACGCTACGATAATGACCCGACAAAAATCTATGATGTCGTCGCTTTGCGCCTGATTGTGGAAGATTTGGCCAGCTGTTACGCCGCCTTGGGGATTGTTCATAAACTTTGGCGGCCGGTACCGCATCGCATTAAGGATTATATCGCCCAACCCAAACCCAACGGTTATCAGTCGCTCCATACCGCCGTTTTTGGCGAAAACGGTTATATCGTGGAATTCCAAATCCGGACGCAAAAAATGCACGAAGAAGCCGAGTACGGTATTGCCGCCTTTTGGAATTACAAAGAAAACGATGCCAAATCAATGAATAAACAACTGGCCTGGATCAAAGAACTCTCGGTCATGCAAAAAAATCTGTTGACCAAAATCAAAGATTTGGAAAATCTTAAAGTGGATTTTTTGCAAAACCGGATTTTTGTTTTTACTCCCAAAGGCGACATTATTGACCTGCCGGAAAATTCCACCGCTATTGATTTTGCCTATGCCATTCACTCGGATGTGGGCGACCATTGCGCCGGTTGCCGCGTTAATGACCAAATGAGCAGTTTGGATAAATCCCTCAAAAACGGCGATGTGGTAGAAATTATTATTGATAAAAAACGCAAAGGGCCAAACCCGGGCTGGCTCAAGTTCGCCAAAACCTCGAGCGCCCGCGGCCGCATTCGCAGTTTTGCCAAACACTCCATCGCCGGCTGGGTCAAAGAAAAAATTTGGCCACGTGATAATGACGAAGATGAATAAAAAATCCTCCGCATTGCGGAGGATTTTTTATTCACTGATCTTCTTTACAATTCTGGCCAGTTCTTCGTCCGAATAATAATCCACAATTATTGAGCCCTTGCCGCCGGTTTTGGTAATTTTGACTTTAGTGCCCAGGGCATCGCGCAATCTGGCTTCATAATCCAGCACCAATGGGTCGCGGCGACCGGGCAAATTGGACTGGAGCCGCGCGGCTGAGACTTTATCTTCCACTTCGCGCACGCTGGTTTTTTCTTTCATCAACTGATTATACAACTTGAGTTGCTCTTTGGCGTTCTCTAATCCCAAAATGGCGCGCGCCGCCGTTACGCTCAAACTGCCTTTCATAATCGCTGATTTTATTTCTTCCGGCAGATTCAACAATCTCAAAGTGTTGGCCACATACGGCCGACTCTTGCCTACCCGCTTGGAAACTTCTTCTTGGGTCAAACCGAATTCTTTAATCAGCCGTTCAAAGGCAAAAGCTTCTTCCAATGAATTTAAATTTTGCCGTTGAATGTTTTCAATCAAAGCCAGTTCCAATTTTTGCGAGCCTTTGACTTCTTTAACAATGGCCGGCACGGTGGCGAGGCCGGCGATTTTGGCCGCGCGCAAACGCCGCTCGCCGGCGATCAATTCATAATTACCATCTTTTTGTTCGTTTAAAAGCAGAGGCTGAATCACTCCATGCTCTTTAATGGAGTTGATTAGATCTTCCAAATCAGCGTGATCAAACCGCTGGCGCGGCTGATAGGCATTGGCTCTAATCAAAGAAACCGGCACATACCAAACACTGCCCTCTTTACTTTGAGACTTGATTTCACCGGACCGGCTGACCCCGCTTTGCGGGGGTTGAATTGTGGACGCCCCGTCATTCAACTGGGCTTTGAAATTGGGAATTAAAGCGCCCAAACCACGTCCTAAGGCCATAGTAAAGGATTAAGAACCAAGTAAATTAAGAATTAAGCAATATAAATTATACCACATCCAACATCAAACTCAAAGAAAAAACCGACTAGTTAATAGCCGGTTTTTAAGATTCATTTTGCGGGCTGATTTTTGATCAGCGCCTCAAAGTGTGGTTCCAAAACATTAATTTCAAAATAACGATGCAGTTCAAAACCCGTTATTTCCCTGGTCTCGCCCGTCTCCGATATTGGCACATCCAGACTCAAGGGCAAAGCCGGCGCCTGTTTCATTACTTGAACAAACCGAGCCAAATCGCCGTTAAGCGCGTAGAAAAGGCGGCACATCAACGGGAAATAATACCTGTAACTGTGGAGAAAAGCCACTTTAGCGGCGTTAGGATGGTCAAATCTAAAAAGCGTCCCTAATCGCCGTTTTTCTGATTCATAACTCTGAAAATTGATTTTGCCCGAAGCGTAAAGCTGGGCTAAATCAACCAGACGCTGATGACAGTAAATGACGTCATTACTGTCATCCAACTCATTATTTATTATCTGACGGGTCCGGGCTTCACCGAGCCCAAAAGATAATCCCGCTCCCACGATGCCGACCAAGGTGGCCGCCGCCTCATCCATATGCCGAGGCAGATGGATGTTGTCGTGAAAATCCTCGTGAATAACAGCTGACGCCAAATACATTGAATCGGCATCAAGCAACCTTCGGGTGATAATCGTACCGCCCGCGGCCGCGATCGCGGGATAGAGAAAAACATCGTAATCATCGGTGTTGACGCCATTGATTACCAAACAAAGCCAGTTGTCCGCCAAGTTATCATACGGACACTTGGCAAACTTCATGGTCGTGTCCAAATACGAAAAGGGAATATTTTCCTTAAGATGATAATAAAGAAAATTGTACTTCTTTCCGCCCTCTTCAAACTTTTCAAAGTTTTTCGTGGGACCAAGGTTGAGCGTGGGCGCGAAAGCCTTAACTTTCTGAATTAGCTCCAGAGACTGCCGTTCTTTGGGTGTAAATTCCACCGCTCTTACCTCCTGGCTGCAAAAGAGCGCAAAGATTGCCGCCAAAATCAATATTTTTCTCATGGCACGTCTCCTTTTGTTATTTTGGGTGTCAAAGACCTATATCTATCTAACCTACCAAAAAAGATTGGAAATGTCAAGGCCGTTATAATTTAAAAACTGGTAGCCTTAGGCTGCCAGTCTACTATTTTAATTTACGGCATTTCCAAGATTTCCCGCGCCAGCCGCTCGTAAGCGCGGCCGCCTTTAGACGACGGATCATAATGTAAAATTGTTTTGCCAAAAGAGGGCGCTTCGGCCAAACGGACACTGCGCGGGATAACGGATCGAAAAATTTTATTGGGAAAAAATTTATACAACTCCTGCATGACCTCGCCGGACAAACGATTGCGCCCATCAAACATGGTTAAGGCCGCGCCCAAAACTTCCAGTTCCGGTTTAAGATTTTCTTTTACCAATTTAACCGTTTCTAAAAGCTGACCTAAACCCTCTAGGGCATAATATTCCGCCTGCACCGGAATCAAAACCTGATCCGAAGCCACCAAACCGTTGATAGTGAGCATGCCCAGCGATGGCGGACAATCAATCAAAATATAATCATAGGCGTGCTTGGCTTCTTCCAGCACCTGGGCCAATTTAAACTCGCGGCCGGGCATATTAACCAACTCCACGTTAGCTCCGGCCAGTGAAAGCGTAGCCGGCGCGATGCGGTAGCCCTCATGATTGGTATTGCGAATAATATCGCGGAGAGGAACATTGTTGACTAAAGAATCATAAATGCCCTTATCCAGCTGGCGGTGATCCACACCCAAGCCGGAGGTGGCGTTGGCTTGAGGGTCAATATCCACCAGAAGCACAAATTTACCGAAGTGAGCCAAATAAGCCCCCAAGTTAACGGAGGTGGTGGTTTTGCCCACCCCGCCCTTTTGATTGACAAGTGAAATGATTTTTGGCATAATACAATCATTCTAATTATACTAATTAAAGCCGATTAAAGCAAGAAATCGTGCCGCGGTGGCGGAACCGGTAGACGCACACGACTCAAAATCGTGCGAGGTCACCCTCATGAGAGTTCGAGTCTCTCCCGCGGCATTATAACAAAAGAGATGTTGGATTACGCCTTTGAAACTATTTTTATCAGTTACGTAATTGCCGCCGCCGGGCTGGGCTGGATTCTGATTAAAAAATATACCGGACAAAAATTTTTAGGCGTCATCCTGCCCGGTTTACTTATTCTTTCAGCCTTAGGCGTAATTGAAAGCGCTTATATTGAACCTTACTGGCTCAAAATACGCTCCACCGATATCCAAGTTGATAAACTTCGGGAGCCCATCAAAATCGCGCTTTTCAGCGACACGCACTTACGCGCCACCAAAAATGCCGGCTGGCTTAAAAAAATTGCCTCTAAATTACGCGCGGAAAAACCTGATTTGATTTTAATGGCCGGCGACTTTCTTTATTTTGATGATTTTGAAAAATTCGGAGACAAATTAAATGAACTGGGCGCCTTGACTAAAATCGCCCCGACCTTCGCCGTTTTAGGCAATCACGATTACGGCATTGGCAACCGTGAATTAACTTTTCTGTATAATGACCAACATCAAAATATTGAAAAAAAATTAGATGACCTGGGCATTACCGTTTTAAGAGATGAGAACGTTAAAATAAAAATAAAAAATGAAGAATTGTGGCTGGTGGGTTTTGACGAAGCTTGGTTTTTGGGCAATCGGCCGGAAAAAGCCCTCGCGGGATTAAACGATAATTTGTTAAAAATAGGATTAAGCCACCACCCTGATATCGCTTTTGATCCGCGGGCAAAAATTTTGGATTTAGTTCTTTCCGGTCACACCCATGGCGGTCAAATCAGACTGCCGTGGCTCGGCGCGCTGGGCGACGCTGACACCCCCTTGCTAAAAAAAGACTATGGCCGCTACTTGCCCGATCACCAGCCAAAAATTTTCAATACGATTGGCGTGGGCGAATCCGGGCCGCATCTCCGCTTTTTCAATCCGCCGGAAATCGCTATTTTAAAAATTCAATAATTTGCCCATTAATTAAAACAGGCCAGGGTAGCTCAGTTGGTTAGAGCGTGGGACTCATAAGCCCAAGGTCGTGGGTTCGATCCCCACCCCTGGTATAATCCAATAAAAGTTACCCGCCAAAAGGCCGAAGGCCATTTAGGCGGGATTCGTCCGGTCATACGACCGGACGCCCGGTCGGATGACCGGGCGATTCCGGCCCCAGCTACTTTAACACATTAATTATTTACTATGCCTTACATCACTATCGTCCAAATCGTTTTAGCCATTCTTCTTATCGTGGTAATTCTGATTCAAGCCAAAGGCACGGGCTTGGGTTCGGTTTTTGGCGGCGAAGGAAATGTTTTCAGAACCAAACGCGGTTTTGAAAAAATCCTTTTCTATATCACCGTTGCCTTGGCAACGGGATTTTTGGCCACCGCCCTTCTCAACGTTTATTTATCAAAATGAGAGCGTTGAATAATCAAGAGACGCTCTCATCCTGAGGTCGCCTGAAGCGACCGAAGGATCAGTAAAAGCAAACCTCGTGAAAAACTTTATCCAAAAAATAAGTCAATCACTCGCTTTTTTTTCAAATAAGATAAGAAAACTGGCGGCTCAAGCCGCGGTCTGGTTAAAATTATCTTTCAAAAAACAAACCATTCCGTTGCACGAACGTCTGGATGAACGGCTGGTTTTAGGTCTCTCTTCCAAAAAAGGATTCCCCACGTGGCAACAATTAAAATTCTTGGGTAAGTTCTTAAAGCCGGGCGAAAAGAAAACTATTACCCTGCTTTTTTTAGTCATCGTGGCGGGTTTAATTTCACTGGGGGCGGAACTTGTTCTCAAGCACTATGTTTCTCTGCCGGCTCCGGGCGGTGAATACATTGAAGGAGTAGTGGGCGCGCCTCAAACCATCAACCCGCTTTTTAGTCTTTTAAACACCGCCGATGCCGATCTCTCGCGCCTAATCTACGCCGGTCTTTTTAAATATGACGAGGCCATGAAACTGGTACCCGACCTGGCCGAAAGCTACACTATCAGCCAGGACGGCAGAACTATTTCTATCAAACTGAAAAAAGATCTGACCTGGCAGGACAGTGAACCGCTAACGGCGGAAGACGTGGGGTTTACCATCAGCCGTATTCAGGATCCGGAAACACAATCACCGCTTTGGGTCAGCTTTCAGGGAGTGGCTTTTGAACAAACCGACGAATTAAATTTCAGTTTGATATTGCCCGAGGCGTTTTCACCGTTTCTCAATTTGCTGACTGTTGGTATTTTGCCGGAACACCAGTGGCAAGAAATCAGTCCGGCCAACATGAAACTCAGTTCGCTCAATTTAAAACCCACGGGCGCCGGCCCTTTTATGTTTTCAGCCTTTAGCAAAGATAATCGCGGCAATATAAAATCTTATACTCTTAAAACCAATCCCAGCTATCACCTCGGCCAGCCTTATATTAAAAACATCACCTTCAGATTTTTCAACGATTTTGAAAGCGGTTTGGAGGCTTTGCGCAATCGCCAAATTCATGCCTTAAATTTTTTGCCCAAAGACCAAAAAGATAAAATTAATCGCAAAGGCGTAAAAGTTTACCCCCTGCGCCTGCCTTATTATACAGCCGCCTTCTTCAACCAAAAGAAAAATTTATTATTAAAAAGTTTACCCCTGCGCCAGGCCTTAGCTTACAGTTTAGACCGCAATCAAATTGTGGCGAACGCCCTCAAGGGCGAAGGCATGGTCATCAATGGCCCTATTTTGCCGGGCCAGGTGGGTTTTACTCAGGATTTCAAACTAAAGTATGATCCGATTCAGGCCCAACAACTTTTAGACAAAGACGGCTGGAATAAAATCAGTCGCGAAGATTTTATTGCCAAACGAAAACAAGAATTATACCAAGCCTGGTTAGACGCTAGAAAGGCCAAAACCGTCACGGTAGCGGCCGGTCAAAAAGCGCCCAAGCCCACGGCTGAAGAAATTGCCGCCCAAAATAAAGCCGCCCAGGAATTTTTGACTCAAACCGCCGAACAGCTCACCAACGAAATTAACAGCCGCCAAAATGTCTTCCGGCATAAAAATAATTTTGGTTTAACCATTAAAATTACCACTCTCAATCAACCGGAATTTTTACAAACAGCCGCTTTAATTAAAGATACGTGGCAAGATTTGGGCATTCAGGTCAATTTGGAATTACTGGAACTCAATCAATTAAAAGAGGCAATTAAAAATCGGAATTACGAAGTTTTGATCTACGGCGTGCTTTTGGGCACTGATTCCGACCCCTTCCCGTTTTGGCACTCCTCCCAAACTACCAGCCCGGGTCTTAATTTAGCCGGCTTCATCAACCGCACGGCCGACGACCAGCTGGAAAAAGCTCGCGCCAACTTTAGTTTGACGGAACGAACCAAACTTTATTATAATTTCCAAAAAATATTAGCCGCCGATCTGCCCGCCATCTTTTTATACACGACCACCTATCTTTATCCGATGGATATGTCCGTTCAGGGTTTTCACCAATATCGTATTTATCAACCGGCTGACCGTTTTGCCGGTATCAGTAAATGGTATCTGCGCACCCAGGGTGGATGGAAATAGTTTTTTATGCCGTTGGTAGATTCACCCCCTCACCAATGCCGCGATGGCGGAATTGGTAGACGCACAGCGTTCAGGACGCTGCGACCGCAAGGTCATGAGAGTTCGAGTCTCTCTCGCGGCATTGGTGAGGGGGCGCACAGCGTTCCCCAGTAGTAGAGCAAAGCTCACTACGGGGCAGGCAGGACGCTGCGACCGCAAGGTCATGAGAGTTCGAGTCTCTCTCGCGGCATTGATGAGGGGGCAAATAGGTCTCTCGCGGCATTTTGAAAAACACCCAAAGGGTGTTTTTTGTTTTGTCATAAAACCCGAGATGTGCTAAAATAGTAAGGTTGTGTTTTAAACATACTCCTATGCCCAGTAATACAACCCCGCAAGTTTCGCTCCACGAAACATAAGGGGATAATCGTTTTTTGCTGGGTTGTCAGGATTAAATAGTCAACTAACTTAAATCCCCAAGTGATGAAATCATGCGGGGTTGACCCCGTATAGCTCCCCCAAGAGGGTGATTATACGGGGTTGATATACTGGGTATGCAAACAAAAGAAACTTTTCCCATTGGCTTGTCTTACGATGATATCTTACTGATCCCTCAGTATTCCGATATCACTTCCAGGCGATTAATTGACTTATCATCTCATTTTTCCCGCCACATCCTGCTTAAAACCCCGATTGTCAGCGCTAATATGGATACGGTGACCGAATCGCAAATGGCTATCGTTATGGCCCTCCGGGGCGGGATTGGCATCATCCACCGTTTTTTAACCATAGAGGAACAGACACGCGAAGTAAAAAAAGTTAAACGCGCTGAAAATTTGATTATTGAAGATCCCTTTACCATTACCAAAGAAGCCACCCTGGCAGACGCTTTACGTCTGATGAAAGAAAACAATGTCAGCGGTTTGGTGGTTTGCGACAAAAATAAAGTGGTGGAAGGGATTTTAACTCGGCGCGACATTTGTTTTAAAATCGATCCGACTCTGAAAGTTAAGGAACTGATGACCCCACAACGTTCACTAATTACGGCCCCGGTGGGCATATCGCCGACAAACGCCATTAAACTTTTAGATAAACATAAAATAGAAAAACTCCCGATAGTTGATCGAAAAAATCGGCTGGCCGGGTTGATTACCGCTTCGGATTTTAAAAAAACACACGAGCACACCCAAGCCACCAAAGATGCTGAAGGACGTTTAATGGTGGGTGCGGCCGTCGGCGTTAAAGACGGAGTGGAAAGGGCCGCGGCTCTAGTTAAGGCCGGTTGTGATGTTTTGGTTATTGATATCGCCCACGGTCACCATGCCCGCTGTATTGATTTGGTAAAACTGCTGAAGAAAAACTTTAAAGATATTGATGTGGTGGCCGGCAATGTGGCCACAGCCGCCGGCGCCCAGGATCTGATCAAAGCCGGCGCTGATTCTATTAAAGTCGGCATCGGGCCGGGCGCGGCTTGCTCCACCCGGGTGGTGGCCGGAGCCGGCGTGCCGCAATTTTCCGCTATTCGCGAAATCGCGCCCCTAACCCACAAACTCAACATTCCGCTGATTGCCGACGGCGGCATTAAAAATCCGGGCGATGTGGCCAAAGCTTTGGCCGCCGGCGCTTCCACTGTTATGATCGGCAATCTTTTTTCCGGCAGTTTGGAATCGCCGGGTGAATATTACATAGAAGAAGGGGTGGCTTTTAAAGTTTTCCGCGGTATGGCTTCCCGCGATGCCTCAAGCGATCGGCCGCAAAACGAAAGCGGTTCGGACCGCGATTCCCGCGCCCCCGAAGGCATCAGCTTCCGCGTCACTTATAAAGGCGAGGTTTCAAAAATTTTGCGTCCTCTGGTTGACGGCTTGCAGTCCGGCATGAGTTACACCGGCGCCAAAAATATCAAAGAATTCTGGAGAAAAGCTCAATTTATCCGGATGACCGAAGCCGGGCTTAAAGAAAGTTTCCCTCGACCCGGGCAACACTAATCCCGCGTATAATAATTTGACTTTCTCAAATCATTTATCTACTATTAAGAATAGCTCATTTTAAAACCCAAAACTCGGAGGTGAACATTGAATCGGCTTCTAGATTGGTTGGAGAAAGAATGGATCGGCTGAAAACTGCTTTTTGGCCCGATTCTGTGTCTGCTGATTTCACTAGCCTATCTCAAATTAATCATGTTCTCGGGAATCAGCTTCTTTCAGATTCCGGAGATTCCGGACCTCCCAACCTTCACCATCGCTCTTATTATCGCTCTTGCTCTCCATTTTTTTCTCTCCGCTCTTTGGGAGGAACTTTTTTTCCGAGTGCCCTTAGTCTTCCTTTTTACCATCCACCGGAATAATCCGAAGGTTTTCATCGTTTTCCTGGTCATTTTCTCCGCGATTTTTGGTTTATGCCACGGCAGTGCCTATCACATTATACTGCAAGGCTTCCACGGCTTGATCTTTAGTCTTGTTTTTATAAAGACCGGCGGCCTGAACTTAGGTCTGAGTACCTTACGCGCTTGGTTTATCGCCGCCGCCGTTCACGCCGGGTACAATCTTTCTCTTTTATTTTTTCCGCAGTTCTTTCTTTAAACCCCAAACCAGCCCCCAACGGCTGGTTTTTTAATTCCTTAAAAAATGATACACTCTAATTATGAGACTACGCTTATCTAAACCGGTTATTATTTTGTCTTTAGCCATAATTATATTTACAGCTGTCTTTTTTTCTTTGGCGGTTTATAAATATCAAAATTTTCGGTTTGACCAGGAAGATTTGGCCATATTTAACAATACTTTTTATAATACCGTCCACGGCCGGCCTTTTTGGTTCACCATCCATGGCGGCTACTCTTACCTCGGCGATCACTTGGAATTAACTTTACTGTTATTGATTCCACTTTATTATTTTTTTCAATCCCCGCTCGCTCTTTTATTTTTTCAGATTTTTCTCTACGCTCTCGCCGCCTGGCCGCTATATTTAATCACGGATGTCATCCTGAACCGCCAGTTGGCGGTGAAGGATCCGGATTCTTCGTCCGCCAGCCGGCGGACTCAGAATGACAAACAAAAAATACCCGACCCATTCACGGACGAGTTGCGCAACAAAAAAATTATATCTGTTGTCCTCGCCGTCATCTTCCTGCTTTCCCCCTTCGTTCAAAATCTCGCCCTGGAAGAATTCCACGCCGCCCCGCTGGTTCTTTTTTTCTTTCTCTGGACTGTTTATTTTTATTTTCAAAAAAAATATCGCCCCTTTCTGCTCTTCTTTGTTTTGACCCTGCTTTCGCGCGAAGATGCCGCCCTCACTTTAGGCGCGCTCACGGTCATTATCGCCTGGGATCACCGTCATGCCCTTTGGGCAAACAGAAAGTGGTGGCTTTATCCTCTGCTGGGCGCTGTTCTTTGGTTCTTCCTGGCGCTCAAAATCATTGCTTTTTTTGGGCCGGAGAATAATTACAAATATCTCCTGCTCTACCAAGGATTGGTTGACAACTGGTCGCGTCCGCTCTATCTGTATTTTCACCTTTTCACCGGTAAAAATCTCTCAATTATTATCGGTTATCTTTTGCCCTTTCTTTTTCTTCCCCTCCTTCGCCCCAAATATCTCATTCTGACACTACCGACCATTTTACAAGTCTTTTTGATGGATGCCGGCGGATCCAATTTACTTTTTAATACCCGCTACCAAATTTTTATTTTAGTGGGATTATTTTTAGCCCTGGCCGCCGCTTTGCAAAAACTTTCTGCCAAACAAAAAACATTGGCGCTGGCGCTCTTGGCAGTGGCCCAAATTTATACCTCGTTTTATTTTGGCCCCCTGCAATTTGTTACTGACACCAAAGCGACAAAAACTTTGCCCAATTTGGAAAATCAAGAAATCAATCGCCGGATGATAGAACTGATTCCACCTCAAGCCGGTCTGTCCGCGCCCTATCGGTTAATGCCCCAACTTTCAAACCGAAAAGATGTTTATGTCAACAAGCTGACTTTTTTGGGCAAAGGCCATCTTTCGGCCGCTGATTTCACTCTGCCGGCCAATGTCGATTATTTTCTGCTGGATACTACCGATATGGTTGAATATTACCTCCACTTTAAAAATCGCTTGCTCCAAAATCCTCTTTACTGGGGCGGGGCCGGCCGGCTTCGCGCGCTTTTTGAAGAGCGCGATTTCAATCCGGTCTTTATGGCTGATAATTTAGTTCTCTTTTATCGCGACGCCCCCAACAGCCTTCCTCTTTACAGTTTTGATGAAAAAATTCCCATTGATTTAAAAGGCGAAAAAAAAGATTTGGGTGAAGTGGAATTTTTGGGCTGGCGGCCGGGTGAGGCAGGATTAACCGAACTGTGGTGGCAAGTCAAACAGCCGATTAAAGATGATTACTTTCTGGAAGTTTTGTTTACCGACTCGGCCGGAAAAACTTGGAATAAAATCTATCCGCCGGCTTTTGGCCTCCTGCCCACCCACGACTGGCCTGCCTCATCGGCAGGCGGGCCTGCCGGAAAAACTATTATGACCGCCCAATCTTTTATCTTGCCCGCTAATGAGGCGGGTCCTCCCGCTCAAAACGGTCAACTTAAATTAACTCTGATTAAACTCCAGGGCGACATTGAGCTGGACCCGCTCAACTCAGTCCGATTGATCGCGGATAAAAAAGAAACAATCGGCGAATTATTTGAAACGACCCTGCCTTGACAGCACAAAACTTGACCCCGCCGCCTTTTTAGGCACAATTGTCGGTTCCACGCCACGCCACAAAGACGAAAGAATAATTCAGGATTTTACTGACAAAGAACTTTTGAAGGTGGCTGGGGTTGACAAAACTTCCAATCTGTGCTATACTATATGTGAGACTGAATGAAGATTGTGCCTGTCCGGGCTTAATCTCTATTTAATCTCTGATTCACCCCCTATTTAAGGGGGGAATCATATTTAGTTATCATTATGATGGTTTTTTCTCGTGCCCGCCATAGGCGGACACAGCCTCAAACGTCGGCGCCTCGGCCGATCGCTCCTCTTCGCATTGGCGAAGAAGGGCCAAAATTAAAAATTATTGCCTTAGGCGGCCTGGAAGAAGTCGGCCGCAACATGATCCTCTTTGAGTGTGGTGAGGATATTGTCATTGTGGACATGGGTCTGCAATTTCCGGAAGAAGACATGCCGGGCATTGATTATATTATCCCCAACATCTCTTACCTCAAAGGCAAAGAAAAAAATATCCGCGGCATTATTATCACTCATGGCCATTACGACCACATTGGCGGCATCCCCCATCTTTTGGCCAAGTTGGGCAACCCGATAATTTACACCTCGCCCATGACGGCCGGCATGATCCGCAAGCGCCAGGAGGAATTCCGCGACGCGCCGCCGCCCCGCATTATTCTGGTCAATGGTAAAACCCGCCTGCCGCTGGGCAAAAATTTTATTTTTGAACCTTTCAAGGTCAATCACAATATTTTTGATTCTTTTGGCGTGGCTTTAACCACCCCTTACGGCATGATTATACACACAGGCGACTTTAAATTTGATTTCACCCCCATTAATGAAGAGCCGGCTGATATCAACAAAATCGCTTCTTACGGCAGTCAAGGTGTTTTGGTTTTGCTATCTGATTCTACCAACGCCGAAAGCCCGGGTTACCAAATTTCTGAGAAAACCGTGGGCGAAGAACTGGAAAAAATCGTTAAAAACGCGCCCGGCCGCATTATTGCCGGCTCATTTTCGTCTTTGTTGACTCGCGCCCAACAGTTAATCACTTTGGCGGAAAAATACGACCGCAAAATTTTGATCCAAGGCCGGAGCATGAAAACCAATATAGACATTGCTCATCAACTTGGTTATATCAAATTCAAACCCACCACCATGATTGAAGAATCCGATTTCCATAAATATCCGCCCGAAAAGATGATTATCATCTGCACCGGCGCCCAAGGCGAAAAAAATGCCATTTTAATGCGCATTGCCAACAATGAACATCGCCTGATTCAAATTAAACCCAAAGATACTATTATCTTTTCTTCTTCAGTCGTGCCGGGCAATGAACGCACGGTGCAAAGCTTGAAAGATTCTTTAGTGCGTTGCGGCGCCCGGGTGGTTCATTACCAAATGATGGACGTCCACGCCGGCGGCCACGCCAAACAGGAAGATTTAAAATTAATGATGCGCTTAACCAAGCCCCGCTTTTTCATGCCGATTTATGCTAACCGCTTCTTGCTCCAGGCCCATGCTGATTTAGCCGCCTCAGTCGGTATTCCCAAAGAAAATATCTTTGTGGCCGACAACGGCCAAGTGATTGAATTTGATAAAACCGGCGGCCACCTGACCGAACAACGCGTGAATACCGATTATGTCATGATTGACGGCTTGGGCGAAGGCGACTTTTCCAATGTCGTCCTGCGCGATCGCCGTATGATGGCCGAAGAAGGTATGTTTGTGGTCATTGCCACTATTGAAAAGAAAACTGGTCATTTAGTGGGTAATCCGGATATTATTTCCCGCGGATTTGTCTACTTAAAAGAAAACAAAGAACTGATTGAAAAAACCCGCCAGCGGGCCAAAAAAATCCTTAAAGACGGCGACCCGCGCTCGCCGGCGTTTGAAGATTACATCAAAAACAAAATCCGCAACGACATCGGCCAATTTTTATACTCTCAAACAAAAAAACGGCCCATGGTCTTGCCCGTGATCATTGAAGTTTGAACCACGAAAACAAAACAACCCCCTCCGCCAGCCGGCGGACGAGGGTTGTTTTTTATTAACTGCATTTAGAAACTGGGGCCGCCGCCAGCTGTACCCGGGCCGGTCTGCGGCCCAAAATCTTCGGGGCTCATTTGGGGTCCGGAGCCCATACCACCAGGGCCGCCACCCTGATTGCCCGATTCGCGTTGCGGTATAAACTTTTGTACGCCAGACGGCATCTCCATACGCTGGAACTGATCTTTACCCTGTTCCCAAGGCATCGGACCGCCGCGTTCTTCGCCGGTTAGCTCTTCCATCTTACCCTCAAATTCCTGCATCAAATTTTCCAGTTCCTGAATCCCCGCCATCACCGCATCCTGGTCAATCGGCTTAACCTTCATCAAAGCCAGCACTTCATTGCCTTTGGCCTTGCCTTGATTGAGTAGATCCTGCAATTCTGTAACATCAAGTTTTTGCCTCTGCAGTCTCTTGATTTGATTCTGCGCGTCATTGATGCCGCGCTTGAAATCAGAAGCAAAACGGCCGAGGTTGCTCATCATCATAATCACCTGCTGAAATTCCCAGACGTCTTCCATCTGACCGAAAAATTCATTTTCCAGCAAGTCAAAAGCCTCTTCTGACTGGCCGGCGCCGATTTTGGCTACCGCGTCATCGCGGACTGATTTTAGTTTGCCAACCGCCGCTTCAAATTCCGCGGCCAAACCGCTCACATCCACGCCCTTTTTAACTAAACGAACGGCTAACGTTTTGGTCTTTTTTAATTCCGTGGTCAGCCGCTTGAGCTCCCGATCCACCTGCTTTAAGGTCTGCGGCCAACGCGCTAAAACCTCAAGCTGTTGGCGGCTTTCATCCAGTTTCTGAAACATATCCTGCATATCTTCCAATCCAGCCGCTTCAACTTCGTCCCAAGTCTGGGCGTTTTTAATCTTGCCAATCATCTCTTTAATCTTGGCTAAAGTATCTGTGACTTCTTGAGGCACGGCCACTTTTTGTTTAGCAAACATCGCCAACTGCTTTTCAAACATCCGCATGCCTTGTTCCATGCCCTTAACGCCGCGTTTCACGTCCTGCAATCTCTGCGCCTTTTCAAATAAATCCTGGCGCGCCTGATCTAACTCTTGCATGAGATTTCCAAAATCTTCCATGCCCGCGGCCTGGATCTCTTCCATGGTGGTAGCGCTCTTGATGGCGGCAATGATATTTTTGGCTTTTTCCAATTTTTCTTTTATCTCCGCTGGAACAGCTGTGCCGCTCTTTTCGGCTTTTTGCACCATTTTTTCAAATTGTTTTATACCGCTTTCCATCTGGCGCACATTGCGTTTCATGTCTTTAAGTTGTCTTGCTTCCTGTTGTTTCTGCCTTTGCTGTTGTTGTTCGTCCGAAGGACCTTGTTGTCCTTCTTGGCCGCCCGGGCCCATCATACCGCCTTGGTCGCCAGGGCCAGGACCATAATTGCCGCCCGGGCCCATCATACCGCCTTGGTTGTCAGGACCAAAGTTTTGACCACCCTGATCGCCCGGACCCATCTGTTGCTGGCCGGGACCAAAATTACCGCCCTGTTGAGAACCGGATCCAAAATTATTGGGACTCTGACCCGTCTGATTGGAGCCAAACTGACCGCCTGATGAAGGACCCATCTGTTGTTGGCCAGAATTATAATTGCCACCCTGTTGAGGATCCATCTGTGATGCCGGACACGGCCCGGGCATTTCTACGCCATTGATATTGCAGGTCTGCCCGTCATAAACCAAAAAGAAGGCTTTGGCCGGCATAAGGGGCGCCAAAACAAAGGTTAAGGCGACCGCCCCCACAAAGAACTTGCTAAAATATGACTTTTTACGCATATTTTAAAGAAATTAAATAAATTAATAAATTAAATATTTTGACCTTTTGCCCTTATTCAGGGTTATTGTTATTATATCATAGACTATTTTTAAAAAGTAAGCCTAATAAATTAAATATTTTGACCTTTTGCCCTAATTAAGGGTTGTGGGTATTATACCATAAATCAAACCAATGGGAAACCCTGTCGTTGTAGATAAAAATAACGGTTACCGAAACCTATCGGGTAGATAATAAATCGGT
>CAZQSS010000019.1:0-629 GCA_964596405.1 uncultured Gammaproteobacteria bacterium
GGCCTTTCTCATTTATCAGATAGGGAAGTAATCGTCTTCCTCTTGCTTTTTATTATGGGAGCCCGAATACCCCGCAGTCTCTGCCGTGGGGTCGAGTTCGTTTTTTCGGCCGTTCTTTAGTTTTAACAGCTGTCCCCAAGTTTCGCGGCCGCGAAACTTGGGGACACTTTATCATGACGATAGTGTATCTGTAAAAGATTTTAATTTATATGCGGGGGCGCGTCCACGCCCCCGCCCAGATGTCATCGGTCGGCCGTATTTTTGGCATCTTTCAGCGTCTCGTTTTTTTTGAAAGATGTCCCTAAATTTCGTGACCGCGCAAAATAGGGGCATCCTGCTTCTGGTTTTGTAAATATTTTTCAGTTTTCTGGTTAACGGTGTCCCCAAAATGCGCGGCCGCGCATTTTGGGGACACGCTATTGTTGTGGTCATCCTCGCGGGGAAGTAAGCCGCTCCGCGGCCGAGCCTACAGACAGCGCGAGAGATTCATTCATAATCGTGACTGTTCATAATCGCGACTGGACAAGTGGTGGCGGGAAATGTTAAAATTTAGCAATCTCGTAGTGGCCCCCACATTAGGGGGCGCGGCACAGGGGGGGGCGAAAGTAATAACGGAAAAAAAAAAAAAA
>CAZQSS010000019.1:639-16912 GCA_964596405.1 uncultured Gammaproteobacteria bacterium
GGGTGTTATTTTTAATATTTTACCATTTTCGTCGGCCCCCTTTGTGTGGGGCCGTCTAATTTGGGGGCCACTAAGGTAATCCCGAAACTAAAAAAAATATTTTATGGACAGAGAAGAAAAAATTGAGTTGGCCAGGTTTATTTTGGGAATAATTGGCGCCGCCGGCATCTTATCGGTGGCATTGATAGCCCCAAACGCTTTTGGGGCATACGCTCAAATAGCCAAACAGATTAAATCTTGCAGGAGGAATAAATTTAATTATCGTGTCAGGAGGGCTGTCGGCCAAATTGAAAAGAGGGGATTGATATGCATTCAAAATGGCAAGGCCCGGCTGACTTCATTAGGGGAGCAGGAATTAATGCTTTATGAAACCAAAAGAAAAATGATTCAAAAACCAAAAAAGTGGGATGGCAAGTGGCGGATTGTGATGTTTGATATTTGGGAAAAACGCAGGTTGGTTCGCGACGCGGTGAGGAGATATTTGAATCAGCTGGGTTTTGTGCGCTTGCAACACAGCGTTTGGGCCTTTCCTTACGATTGCAAAGAAGTGGTGGATTTATTGAAGACATATCATAAAGTGCGGCCGGCGGTTTTGTATATGGTGGTTGAGTCTTTGGAAAATGATAAATTTTTACGGCAAAAATTTGGTTTAAAATAATAAGTAAGCAGGTTTGAGTATCAGTCGTGTCCCTAAAATGCGCGGCCGCGAAACTTAGGGGCGTTTGTTTGTTCACAGGTTATCCACAATCTATTATTGATAAAAATAAGCGGGTTTAGTAAGATAACCTCCACAGCGCGGAATTGACGCGGAACCCCACCTAGCCTCCCCTTGATAAGGGGAAGAATGCGTATTATGACTAAAAAGACGATTTTGAAAATTGTTGGTTACTATATCTTGCTGGTCGGCGGGATGTTTTTGATTTTGGCGAGCGTGAATTGGTATATGTTGAGGCAAGACGCGGTGCGGATTGGGATGGCCCGCCCGAGTTTTCCTTATCGTCAATATAGTTTGGACGAACTGAACAAAATGTATCCGCAATATCCGAATGAAAATGTTGCCACTCGTCAAACACCCGAGGAAACTTACGCCAAATTCATCGCGGCGCTCAAAGCGGGGGATATTGATGTGGCGGTTAATTTGATGACAGAAAAAAATCGGGAGGAATATCGAAAAGCTTTTGTTAGTGATAAAAAAGAAGGCAAATTAGGCGAGTTTGTAAAGATACTAGACAGACCAATAAGTTTGGAACTCAAATTAGACACGTTGGCAAATTATTTATTAGAGAATAATGAGAACAAGAAATATAAAATACACTTTGTTAAAGATGCGAATGGTGTCTGGAAAATAGACTCATTATAATTTTTATGGTGTGGCGGCGCTGTGTTAGATTAGGAGGATTTGTTGTGATAATAATATTAGGCTCGGCTTTTTTTGTTAGCCGAGCTTTTGTTTATGATACAAATGTGGCCCATCCGGGATTAACCCGCCAGGCGGCCGAATTGTATAATAACAAGACTGTCAAAAAATTATCCCAAGAGGATATCGGTTGGTTAATGCAGGGCGCGATTGACGAGGATTACCCCTTTCGTTGGATGAATCATTTTTATGACCCCGTTCACAATAAAGGGTTAAAAGGCAGTTATGACACCGCCAAGACTTGGGCCAAAAATGCTCAAAATCAAGCGGGTTTTTCTTTAGGCGACCACAGTTGGCAGAGAGCGATTTATGAGTATCAGCAAGGCAATAAAAAAGAAGCGTTTTTAGCGCTCGGCCATATTTTGCATTTGCTTGAGGACATGACTGTTCCGGCCCATACGCGTGATGACTCCCATCCGGAAGGCGACCCGTATGAGCAATGGGTAAAAAATAATTTCCAGGCAGTTTCCGGTCAGCCGATTTATTTGGATAGTTTGGAAAAATACTTTGATTATCTGGCTGGTTATAGTAATGGAAGTTTTTTCAGTCAGGATACTATTTGGAGTCAAAAATATCCACAACCGACATTGCGCGATTTGGTGGAGGAAAACGGATATCTTTACAATAATAATGGAGATAAAAAGTATAAGGTTTTGTCTATAGAGGATAATATTCGTCTAAATAAGAAGGCTTATCACATAGACGACCCGATGGTCTTGTCCGACTACTTCTCCCTCCTCGCTCCCAAGGCCGTTGGCGCCGGGGCGGGGGTGATTAAATTATTTTTTGAAGAGGCGGCGAAAGAAAAAGTGGCCGAGCCAACATCTTTACAAACTAATATTTGGGGCGGGTTGCAACAGCCGGTTGGCCGGGTGGTTACGTTCCTGGAAGAAACGATGAATAGCGCCAAAAAAATTGTCAGCCAGCCGGGCAGTTTCACCGGTTATGTCAGTTTTGTGTCTGATTTGCTTGGCAGTAGTGTGGCCTTAGCCAAAGATTTGAACGATATGCCGGTGGTCAAAACCGCCGCGTCATTTTTGCCGGAAACTCAGTTGGTCAATCAGGCGGCGCAGGTGTTTTTGCCGATAGCGGCTAGTACTTCGGTCGTTTCGTCCCCACCACCCGTGGTGGTCAAAACGTCGCCCGCGAGTAATAAAGATTCCTCGGCTCCTCCGGTCATCCGACCGGATTCGCTCGGAATGACAATTGAGAACACCTCCCTTAATCCCTCCTTATCAAGGAGGGAAGACGAGGCGAACTTGGGTTTCCGCCAAGATTCCTCGACGGAGTTTACCCCGACCGAAACGTCGGGGCTCGGAATGACAAAAGGGACAGTCCTTGTTTCACCATCTGTTGAATCCAAACCAGCGCCCGTTGTCTCCGGCGGCTCATCTTATTCCGGCACAGCTCCCGCACCACTCTCCAGAGAGAGTGTCCCGACCGCAAGCGTCGGGACTACATCTGAGACCACGCCACCACCCCCACCCCCTCCTCCGCCCGATATCACTCCACCCGAGGCGCCAACAATTTTAGAGCCGGCTTCATCTACGCTTTGGACAAAATCAGCCACCACCACGCTTTCTGTTTTGGTTTCGCTGGATACTTTTCAGTTGGTTATAAACGGCGTCGCCGAGCAAGTGTCTTCATCGGCCTGGTCAAAAATTGTGGATTTGAGCGAAGGCGAAAATATTTTTGGATTTTCTGCCAGAGATTTGGCCGGCAATCAAAGCGCTACTACTACGGTAAAAATTTATAAAGACATTACGGCGCCGATCGCGTTCGTTAATGCTCAAACAGACGTGTCAAGCCATCTAACTCTCAATGTTTCCTGGTCAGCCAGTGATGGCGCGGGCAACGGTGTCGCCAATTACGATGTTGAATACAAAAAACAACCGCTGGGTTCATCTTCATCAACAGAATGGCTTGGCTGGCAGACGGCAGTGACTTTAAACGCGGCTGTTTTTATCGGTGAAGAGGGCAATGATTATTTTTTCCGGGTTCGCGCCTCGGACAAGCTCGGCAATACAAGCGACTGGATTGAATCTGCCAACCAAACTATCGGTTGGCCGCGCGTGGTCATCAATGAAATCGCTTGGGCCGGCACCAAAGCGCAGGCCAATGATGAGTGGATTGAACTTTATAACGCCTCATCCACGCCGGTAGATTTAACCGGCTGGACTTTGATTAACAATGATAATGGGAAGGATAAAATCAGGATAACGTTTGCCACCGGCTCGGCCATTGCCGCTCACGGATTTTATCTGTTGGAGAGAACGGCCGACACCACCATCGCCAATATAAAAGCGGATGTGATTTATACCGGATCTTTGAAAAACAGCGGGGAAAAATTGGAATTGCGGCACAGGGGCGGTCAACTGATTGATGTGGTGGATTTTGCGCGTGGCTGGCCGGCCGGTTCCACCGGTCAGGATCCGATCAGTATGGAAAGAATCAGTCCGACGGCCTCCGGCAACGTGGCCGCCAACTGGCAAAACACGCCGACCTTGGTGCGCAACGGCTACGATGCCAAAGGCAATTCTATCTACGGCACGCCTAAACACCTCGGCTCATCTTTCAATTATCTTAACGGCATCATGAGCGCGAACCGCAGTTTGTCGGCCGATTATAATCCTTATTTTTTGGGCGCGCTCACTGTGGCTTCCGGCACGGTTTTGACCGTTCAAGAAGGCGTGGTGATGTTGGGCGGCTCGGGCGGCCGCGTCAATGTTTATGGTGAATTAAAAACACAAGGGACAACGGAAAAGCCGGTGGTCGTAACGTCTTTAAATGACGTAAATTATAAAGGCGACGCGGTGGTCAGCGCGGCCCATTGGGAATATATTAAATTTTTTAACGGAGCGAAGGGCGATTTTAAAAATACAAAATTATTGTATGGTAATAATGCCAGCCAAGGCATCAGTGTTAGCGGGGGGATTTTACAGGCTGATGGCGCGACAGTGGTGGCTGAAGGCCTGGAGATCGGCCAGAGTAATTTGGTAAACGATTATCGGCTGGCCACTTTGATCAACAGCACAACGACTTTGAGCGGTTCCAAATTTTACCAAGGCAGCGCCGGCATGTATTTGAAAGGCGGCGCGGTCATAATTAAAAATTCTCAATTTGAAGATTTGGGTTTGTGGGCATTGGAGGCCGACAGTTTAAACAGTTTGGTTTTAGAAAATAACACGTTTAAAAATAACGGCTGGGTTTATCCGACGCGGCCATTTTGGCAGCAACCGAGTTCCTTGCCGGCGCCGGCCGCGGTTAAAAATTTTATCCCGCAAGCTAAAAATAATGTTTTTGATAATAATATCATAAACGCCATGTCCGTTACCGGCCAGATAAATAATTTGGGCGTGATTGATAACGCGGGTGATTGGCCGTGGGTCAGTGGCGGTTTAACCGTAACTGCCAGCGGTACTTTAGAGATTAAGGCCGGCAGTAAGCTAAAAATGTTGGCTGGGTCAACCATTACAGTCAATGGCGCGTTGAATGTTTTGGGTGTTGATGGACAGCCGGTTTCCATTACGTCTTATCACGATGATAGCGATGGCACAGACGTGGATTTATTAAATAACCAACCGGCCGGCAAAGAGGGCGGTGAATGGCGGCAGATTATTTTTGAATCCGTTGCCACCTCCACGTTAAGTTATCTTAACGTTTCTTTTGCCAATGGCACGCCGCGCGATACTAATTCCGCTGGTTCGATTTTTATAAATAACACGCCGCTCCTGTTAAACAATCTCACGGTCCGATATTCCCGACCGTCAAGCGTTGCCCTGCAGTTAAAGAATACCAACACCATCATCACCGGCGGGTTGATTAAAAATGAAACCAAAATTCTTTTTGATCCGTCCAGCGCCAGTTACGGCGTCGGTATCTTGATAGACGGCGGCGCGCCCAACCTCTCATCTTTAATTATAGATACCTTTACTTACGGTATAATTAGAAAAAATAATCCCAAAGAAACGCGCGATGGCATCAATTTTATAAATGTTGATAAACAAATCATGGCTTGGTGAGAGGGGTTAAATTATGCTATAATATAGTATATGCTGATTAATCCCTTTAAAAATGCTTTTGGGTTAGACTTCGGCGACCGTTCGGTTAAGCTCGTCCAGCTCAGCAAAAGGGGGGTGGGATTGGGCAAGAAGCGTTATAAATTAAATCACGCTTCTGGTTTTGATTTACCGCCGGGTTTGATTGTGGATGGCGAAATTCAGCGCCCGGAAGAAGTTTTACGTTTGTTGCGTCATCATCTGACGTCGCGCCACAAGGGCCTGGAGAAGAGTCCGTGGGTGGTGACTTCTTTGCCCGAGACTAAAACCTATGTTCAGCTGATTAAAGTAAAAGTTGATTTGGAAGAAGGTGAAAAGATTGATCCGCAGGATGTGATAGACCAAGTGCCGTCTTATTTGCCTTTTGATTTAGAGAGTGTTTATCTGGATTGGCAACCGGTTGATTGCGAAGAGGTTTGCGGTAAAGAAAGATCGGTTTTGCTGGCCGCCGTGCCCAAAACCATTGCCGATTCGTATACTTATCTTTTGAACATGGCCGGCTTGAGTCCTCTTTCCATGGAGGTAGAGGCGACAGCCATCGCTCGGGCGGTCATAAATCGCGGTAAAAGTCTGAAAGGCGAGGCGCGCGGCATTTTGGATTTGGGCGCCGCCCGCTCCAGTTTTATAATTTACGATCACGGCGTGGTTCAGTTTTCATTGTCTTTGCCGGTTTCCGGCCAAAAAATTACCGAATCCATCAGTCGCTCACTGAAGATTGATCCGGTTGAGGCGGAAAAAATTAAGCGGGAATGCGGCTTGGAAAGCAAGAAGTGCCAGGGCAAAACAAAGAAAGTTTTGACCGAAACTTTGGATGACTTAACCGATAAAATATTTCAGGCGATCAATTTTTATAAGTTGCATTTTCCGGATAAAAATCCCCTCACGGTTATCAGAACTACCGGCGGCGGGGCCAATATGCCGGCCTTGGAGAGTTATCTTTCTTCCAAATTAAAAATTAAAGTCAGAAAGGCCAACCCCTGGGTTAATCTTTTTCCGGTTGATAAACCGCCCATGCCGCCGGAAGAGTCGTTGCGTTACGCCACTTCTATTGGTTTGGCCATGCGCGCCCTTGAAGACCCGATACTTTTATGAACTGTCAGTTGAATTTATTGCCCCCACTCAAAAAAAAGGTAATAATGAATATTTACCTGATCTTGTATTTCAAAATTTTATTTGAAATACTATTGGGCTATAGTTTGTTTGTTGCCGGCACTTTATTTTTAGCCAGCTACATGATTAACCAAAATTTGGAAAATTTTCAAGCCCAAACCGCCTCAATTGATAAAGAGTATCAAAAAATCAATATCCAGATTATCGGCATCAACCAGAAATTGAATAATATTGATTATGTTCAGAAAACTCAAACACAGTGGTCGCAAAAGTTTGAAAATTTATTCAGCATTAATCCGGGGGGCGTGACCTTGTTTGGTTTGGATTGGCGAAAAACCGAAAATATTTTAGCCATTCAAGGTAAGGCTAAAACGCGTGAAGATTTTTTGAAATATCGCAAAGCGTTGGAGGCTTTGCCGTTTATTAAAAAATTGGAGGTGCCCGTTTCCACCCTCACGATTAAGGAGAATATTGATTTTGGCATCAAAGCGGAATTACAATGAGCTATTGAGCATATGCTAGAAACGCACGAAAAAAAAGTTATCTATATTACGGCCGCCATTGGTTCGCTTCTTTTGCTGATCGCCGTTCTGATGATTTATCCCAAATACAATTCCATCGTGCGGGTTAATCAGTCTATCACCAACGCGCGCATGCAATTAGAGTTGAGGTATGAAAAAACCAAACGGCTGCACCGGTCACAAATTAGTTTATCCACCGTCCAGAAGCTGGTAGATGAAATTTACGGTCGTTTGTTAAAAAAGGGTGAGGAGCTGCAATTTATTTTGGCCATGGAGGGTTTAGCTGAAAAGTTGCAGGTAAAACAATCTCTTGTTTTGGGTCCGGCGCCTCGGCATATTCAGAAAAATTTGGCTGCCTTCAGCCTGGACATTTCGGCCGCCGGCAATTTTCCAAATTTAATGGAGTACCTGGAGGCTTTAGAAAAAAATCAGTATCCTTTGACAATCTTGTATTTTAATTTTGCCGGCGCCGAAGAAAAGTCAGCCGTCGCGCCGGAGGTGGGGGTTCAGCGCCCAATTACGTTAACTATAAAAGCCGAGGTGTATGTTCAAGATAAAGAGTAAGTTTAAAGAGCCATTTGACCATTTGTCGCGTTTTGAGTTAATCTTGCGGCTGGGTTTATATTTTTTGGTGGCCGGTATTTTGGCCAGCTTTATTTTATATTTATTTTTTTTATATCAACGTTTTTATTTAACTTTGACTCAAGCGGAAGAAATTATAATTTTGAAATCACAAATGGCCGTGAACGATTTGAATATCGTTTTGTTTAAAAATATAGAACAAAAAGAAGAAAGTTTAGTAAACCGGGAAAAGATAAATTGGGCAAAAGTTTATAATCATTTTGAACAGAGATAAACAATGAAATACTTTTTTGTTTTGGGCCGTCAACCGGAAATTTCTTTGGCCGAAATTACCTCCGTATTGGAAAAAGGCCGGTATCAGCACCAAATTGAAAATTACTCCGCGTCAGTTTGTATCGTAGACATCAATCAGGCGGTTGATGTCGATTTTTTGATAACCGAATTGGGTGGAACAATCAAAATAGGCCGGGTTGAAAGAACTATTGAAATTGTCAGCCAAGCAAATTTAAAAAAGAAGATTGAAGAAGTGGTTTTGGAGTTGGCCGAAGCCAAATTGAGCGGCCAGGAAGAAAAAAAGTTATTTTTCGGTTTGAGCGGCTACAAGATTTTTGAAAAGAAATCTTTAATGGCCTTGGGCCTGGAGATTAAAAAACAGTTGTCGGGTTTAAAAATAAAAGCGCGGCTCGTGACTTCGCGCGATGAAGCGCTTTCTTCGGTCGTGGTCAAAACCAACAAACTGCTCTCCGGCCGCGGTCTGGAAGTGTTGCTGGCCGGCAATGGCCAGGTGGTGTGGCTGGCTCAAACTTTAGCCATTCAGCCTTTTGATGAGTATGAGGCGCGGGATTACGGTCGGCCCGGACGCGACGCTTATTCCGGCATGCTACCGCCCAAATTGGCTAAAATTATGGTTAATTTGGCCCAAGCCGATAAAAACAGCGTTCTGCTGGATCCGTTTTGCGGGTCGGGCACGATTTTGACCGAGGCGGCGCTGATGGGTTATCGGAACTTGTTGGGGAGTGATATTAGTACAAATGCGGTTGCGCAGACAAGAGAGAATCTTGAGTGGACTCAGAAAAAATCAGGAATTAGGAATCAGGAATTAGGAATCAGGGAGTGCGATTGCCGAAAATTATCCAGTTGTTATGAAGTCGGTTCAGTTGACGCCATCGTGACCGAACCGTATTTGGGTCCGCCGCTTAGTGGCCGAGAAACGCCGGTCAAAATAGAAAAAAATATCCAAGGATTGGCGGCGTTATATTTGGCCGGTCTTAAAGAAATTTCTAAAGTTATCAAAATCGGCGGCACGGTCTTGATGGTTTGGCCGGTTTTTAGAAAAATAACAACCGGCGGCGATAAATTTTTACTGATTCTCAATCAGTTGGAACAGTTTGGTTTTAAAAAAGAAAGCTCGTTGCCGGAAGCCTATAAAAATCTTTTGACGCCACGGGGCACTTTAGTTTATGCCCGGCCCGACCAACACGTAGGTAGAGAAATTATTAAACTAAGAAAGACCCTCTAGCTAGAGGGTCTTTCTTAGTTTAAGTTAATTTAAATGGCCTGAGTAAGAGAGTACATGGGCATGATTACGGCTACGGCCAGTCCGCCCACCACCACTCCCAAAATAATAATAATAATCGGTTCAATAACGGTAGAAATATTTTTTAACAGCTGGTCCACCTCCTCATTATAATAATTAGACAATTCATTTAAAAGATTTTCCAGTGTGCCGGAATGTTCGCCGACCATGATCATTTGTGAAACTATCGGCGGGAAGAGTTTAGGATAAGAGGCCAGCAATTCGGAAAGGGGAACGCCGGTTTTAATTTTTTGACTGATATTTCGCAGGGCGTTTTTGTAAAGGCTATTGCTGACCACGTCAGCGGTAATGTTGACCGCGTCAATAATCGGGATGGCGCTTTTAAGCAGTGACCCCAGAGTGAGAGAAAAGCGAGCCAGGTTTATTTGATAAGAAATGTGACCTAAAACCGGTATTTTTAACAGGACGCGATGAAGAAAAAATTGAACATCCGGTCTTCTTTTTAGTTTGATAAAGAGGGCCACGAGAGCCGCCACGACAATGACCACCAATAAGCCGTATTTGATTAAAAAATTACTGGAGAAAATTAAAACGCGGGTGGGCAAGGGCATGGGCACGTTCATCTCGCTGAAGATGGTCAAAAGTTTGGGTAGCACCACCACCATCATTTCAATGCCAATACCGACGACCGCGACCAGAATAACCAGCGGGTAGACCATGGCGCCGCGAATTTTGGAATTCATGGCATAAGTTTTTTTCATTTGAATGACCGCTTCAGATAAACTTTCATCAAGTTTGCCGGAAACTTCGCCGGCGGCAATCATTTTGACATAGATGGAAGGGAAAAGTTCGGGAATTTTTTCCAGCGCTTCGGCCAAAGTTTTGCCTTTTTCCACGTCTTGCCGCGCTTGGCCAATCAGTCTTTTAAGTTTAGCGCTTTCCATTTGGGCTTCCAAAATTTCCAGCGATTCAATAATAGAGAGGCCGGCTTTAAGCATGACGCGTAAATTGTCAACCAAAAAAATCTTCTGGGAAAAACTAATATGCTCCAGTTTAAAACTTAGTTTTTTAAACCATGATTCTTTTTGTTTTTCGTCGATCATAAATTTAGTCTCTAGCCGCTTCCAGCACAGCCTCCAGACTGGTAATGCCTTTTTTGGCTTTAATTAAACCATCTTCAAGAACAGTGGTAAAGCCTACGGCCAAAGCCGCTTGTTTAATTTCTTCAGTGGTCGCTTTCTTGTTAATTAGAGCGGCCATGTTTTTGTCCACTTCAATGACTTCATAGATGCCCACGCGCCCCTTGTAACCCTGATTGCTGCAGCGAGAGCACCCTTTGCCATAAAAGAATTTCCAAGCCTTGAGTTTTTCATCGCCCTTTTCCAAGCAGTTGTTTTTTTTGAACAGTTCCAACATCCGTTGGGTGGAAACCATCTTTTCCAAATCAGTGATATTTTCCGCTGTTAATGTATATTCGGTTTTACAGAAAGTACAAACTTTACGGACCAAACGTTGGGCAATAATCAGTTTGGCGGTAAAAGCGATTAAAAACGAGGGAATACCCATATCCAGCAAGCGCGGCAGGGTGGTCGGCGCGTCATTGGTATGGAGGGTAGAGAGCACTAAGTGGCCAGTCATAGCCGCGTGCATGGAAATTTCGGCCGTTTCCAAATCACGGATTTCGCCGACCATAATAATATCCGGATCCTGGCGCAAAAAAGAACGCAGACCGGAAGAAAAAGTATAGCCGACACGCGGATTAATCTGGCTTTGATTGACGCCCTTGAGGCGATATTCAATCGGGTCTTCAATGGTTGAAATATTCACCCCGGGCTGATTCAAGATATTTAAGATAGAATAAAGAGTGGTGGATTTGCCCGAACCGGTGGGGCCGGTGACCATTAAAATGCCGTGAGGCTGTTCCAGCGCTTTTTCTACTTTAGCCCGGTCGCTGTCGGTAAAACCCAACTGATCCAAAGTCAGCGGTTTGGTACTCTCTTTTAATAAACGGATGACGACTTTTTCACCATCATAGACGGGCAGAACCGAAACGCGCAGAGAAAATTTTTCGTCTTGCACCACCAGTTTAATGCGGCCGTCTTGCGGTTGCATGTGTTCATCAATTTTTAAGTTGGCTAAAATTTTGATACGCGCGATAATACCCGGCTGGACTTGTTTGGGTAGAGTCATAACCGGCCGGAGCACGCCGTCCACGCGATAGCGCACCAAAACCTCTTTTTCCATCGGTTCAACGTGGACATCAGAGGCGCCTTCAAAAACCGCGTGATCAAGAATACTGTTGACAATGTTGATGATGGGCAAATCTTCGGCGATTTTTTTCAATTTTTCTTCACCCTCGCCGTTTTCTTCGGTCGTTGTGACGATTTGCAGTTCCGTTTCCAGTGAGGCGTGATATTTTTGCAGCATTTCCCGCAAGGCCGATGGCGTGGTAAGGTAAGCTTTAATTTGCAGGTTGGTTTTACGGTGAATGAATTCCGTAGTCTGTAAATCCAGCGGATCCATCATGGCCACTTTTAATTCGTTGCCTTCTTTGGCAAAAGCGATAACCTGGCGGGAAACCGCTAATGGAGTCGGGATTAAAAATATTAAATTGGATTTGATTTCTCGCCCCTTGAGGTCAATAAACGGGACTTTATAATAACGAGCCAGGCTTTGGTAAAGCGCGTCCTCGGCAATTAAATTATTGTTGACCAAATAAGCCGCTAAAGCCAGTTTGGTTTTGCCGGCCGCCTTGACGGCGGCGTGAAGGTCTTCCGGTTTGAGCAAATTTTCTTCTTTGATTATTTTTTTAAGTGTAGCTTCGTCTATGAACATAAAAATAAATAAGGTTGGGTAAATCCCCAGTGTGTAAATTATATCAAAATTGGTCGTTTCAGGCAATTTTTTATCAAAGCAAAACCTCGGCCTTTTAAGCCGAGGTTTTGGTATTCAAGACTGGAGTAAGCCGAATTCTGTTTCCGCCTCATCGCCTGCCTATCGGCAGACAGGGCGGACAGCGATCATCTCTCTGGGCCCAAAATCGCTTTTGAGCTCAAGCCTCCGTATTTTAGAGTTGCACCAGGTAGGGTTTTTCACAAGCTCCAATTACTTGGAGCGGAGGCGTCTTAGACGCCACTTTTCACCTTTCACCCCGCAGTCTGCGGGGCTAGTATAGTCTCTGTGACACCCCGCCCAAATCCGCGTGAGCGGAATTATGGCGGGCCCGCCTAATTGCCCAAAGGCTTTTGGCGGGTATTCCGTCAGCCGGGTTTATTGATTATCCCGTCAGGTTGCCCACCCGTTAGGTGGTACCCTTGTCCCTCCGACGTAACGTCGGAGGAGGTGTTCGGACTTTCCTCCCGCTCAGAAGCTTGCGCTTTGAGCGGGCGATCGCTTACCAGCCTCAATGAGGCTAGTATATACTAAATAATTGCTTTTGTCAAGAATTTGGGGTAAGATTAAGTTAAATTCCTATGAAAAAGTCTGAAATAATCTTAACTACCGTCTCCTTGCCGTTAGATTTTTTAATGCTGATACTCGCCGGTTTTTTGGCCTATTTTTTGCGTTTTTCATCATTTTTTGTCCGGATCAAGCCGGTAATTTTTAATCTTTCATTTCAGGTCTACTGGCCCTTGATGGTGGCAGTCGCGGTGGGCTGGCTAATCCTGTTTATTGTCTCCGGTCTTTACAGCGTCAACGCTAATCGCCGGCTTTTGGCCGAATTGGCCCGCGTTTTTTTTGCCTGCTCTACCGGTTTGGCGGCTATAACCATTTTTATTTTTTTCCGAGGCGAGCTGTTTAATTCCCGTTTTATTGTTTTGGCCGGTTGGGCGCTGGCCGTGGTTTTAGTGAGTGGGGAGAGAATTATTTTGAGAATTATCAAAAATGTTTTGTATCGCGCGGGCGCGGGGGTCAGAAAAATTGTGATTGTGGGCGAGGGGCATGTGGCGCAGATTTTGCGTCAAACTTTAACCGAGCGGCGGGGTTTTGGTTATGTGGTGGTGGGGCAATTTTCTCATTTTGATGAAGAAGCAAAAAAGCAAATTGAACGGCTGGCTCAAGCTGGCAACGCGGATCAGATTTTGCTGACCAATCCCAAAAGCGACGAAGCCGAAGCTCTGGCCATTATTGATTTTTGCGAGGCTAATCATTTGAATTTTAAATTTTCCGCCGATCTTTTCTCAACTTATGTCACCAATATGGAAGTGACGGCCATTGCCGGCATTCCGATTGTGGAATGGCAAAAAACGCGCCTGCAAGCATGGGGCCGCGTTATAAAAAGATTGGTTGATTTGGTGGGCGCTGTTATTTTGATAATTTTAACCGGTCCTCTCCTGCTCATCACCGCTTTGGCGGTTTGGCTTGAAAGCGGCCGGCCGATAATTTATAAAAACGAACGGGTGGGAGTGAAAGATAAGCATTTTTTTGTCTATAAGTTTCGTTCCATGAAGCGGGAGTTTTGTACCGGTCCGCAGTTTGGCGACAATGTTCAAGCTAGTGAAAAAGAAAATGAACTGATTGCCACGCAAAATTCTAAACAGGGTCCGGTTTATAAAATAAAAGATGACCCGCGGGTAACAAAAGTGGGGCGAATAATTCGTCGCGCAAGTTTGGATGAGTTGCCGCAATTTTTTAATGTTTTAAAAGGCGAGATGAGTTTGGTGGGGCCGCGGCCGCACCAGCCGCGCGAGGTGGCCCATTACGCCAAACGCCAGCATCGGGTATTGAACATCAAGCCGGGGGTGACCGGCTTGGCGCAAATTTCCGGCCGGAGCGATTTGGAGTTTGACGAAGAGGCGCGTTTGGATATTTTTTATATTGAACACTGGTCGCCGCTCATTGATTTAATTATTTTGATTAAAACACCGTTCATACTGTTCAAACCGCGTAAGGCGCTATAAAAATTAAATCCTAAATCCGAAATTCGAAACGATTTAGAATTTAGGAAATTTGGATTTTGATATTGTTTCGAATTTCGGATTTAGAATTTAGAGTTTAAATTATGAAAGTGGCTTTAGTTCACGACTATTTATCCCAAGATGGGGGAGCCGAAAGAGTTTTAAAAGCGTTTCAGGAGCTATATCCGGCGGCCCCGACCTTTGTTTTATTTTACGATAAAAATAAAATCCCGGCGCATTTTTTTAAAGGCGAAGTGCGGCCGACTTTTTTGCATTTTTTGCCCGGCATTCGCAGTCATTATCGCTGGTATCTGTCTTTGATGCCGTTTGCCACCGAGCGCCACGATCTGGGAGAGTTTGATTTGGTTCTCTCTTCCACCAGCGCTTTTGCCAAAGGAGTTCTCACGTCGCCCACCGCCCTGCACCTTTCTTATTGCCACACGCCCACGCGCTATCTTTGGACGGACACCCACAGTTATGTTGAAGAATTAAATACCAATCGACTTATAAAATCATTTTTGCCGCCGCTGATTTCCCGTTTGCGCCTGTGGGACAAAATGAGCGCCGACCGCGTGGATTATTTTATCGCCAATTCCGAAAACGTGCGCGGTCGCATTCAAAAATTTTATCGCCGCGATTCCGAAGTTATTCCGCCGCCGGTGGATACGCATCTTTTCAAAGTGGCTGACCTGCCTGCCGGACAGGCAGGTCAGATTAGTGATTATTATTTAACCGGCGGGCGCTTGGTGCCGTACAAAAGGTTTGATTTGACAATTAAAGTTTTTAATCGGCTGGGTTATCCGTTAAAAATTTTTGGCACGGGGCCGGACGAAGGGCGCTTGCGGTCGCTGGCCAAAGCCAACATTGAATTTGTCGGGCCGGTCGCCGATGAGGCCAAGGCGGACTTGTATAGCCGGGCAATCGCTTTTATTCATCCGCAGTTTGAAGATTTTGGCATTACGGCCGTGGAATCCATGGCCGCCGGCCGGCCGGTGATCGCCTATGCCGCCGGCGGCGCGCTTGAGACGGTGGTTGAAGATGTGACCGGGAAATTTTTTACCGAACAGACCTGGGAGAGCTTGCTGGATACGGTTTTAAATTTTGAACCCCAGCAGTTTGATCCCTACAAGATTAGCGAATATGCCCGGCAATTTAGCGTGGATAATTTCAAAAAAAGAATCACCGAATACGTGGTTGGTCGGTACGAGGATTTTAAAAAAGGCTGGCGCCAGCCTACCTTGACAAAACTGTGATTTTGTGCTATACTATTTTGATGTTCTTTACAATATCTTTAATGAGAGGAAATTGTTGCAAGTTAAGCTTAATTTGTAGTAATCTCCTCTCATTTTGAGAGGAACTCTGGCCCGGAGTTAGGGCAAAACTTTTGGGCGATAAAATGCCTAAAGGAGGAAGTCATGAGCAATCCGTTGGAAGATGTGAAGGGTTATACTTTGGGTCAGCTCGCTGCTTTTGTTCGAAAGGCGGGCGGTCCAAAGGTGATGGATGCTGTCCTCAAAGACGAGAAACGGATTTTGGTGGAAGATATTGTCGCCACGTCCGCCACTCCCGGTCGTCTGATTGACATCTCCGACCAAGTGGAACTCCTCATCAAAGCCGGCTATCACGAGGCCGCTGGTCTGTCCGCCTCGGCCTATCGCCAGCTCTGGCCCAAGACCGTGGTCCAGCCGTTGGAGTATCTCGGTCGGTTTGATGAGGTTCTCCTCGTGGACCGCACCATCGCCAAGTTCGAGCACGTGAACCGCGGTAACATCTACACCTGGGTCAACCCCGCTGATTGCACTAACCTGGCACCAGTGGTCGCCGCGTCGCGGTACATCGCTTTCGTCCAGCTGGGCAAGAAAAATCTCGGCCGCCCGGTCGAGGACTGCACCAAGACCTTTGCCTCGGACGAGGTCGGCCTGGTTACGGTAGAAGGCTTGCACCTGCCGGTTCAGCACGCGGACTATCTGCGTAATTACGCGGTAGACCTCGCCGGCTCGCGTTGTGGGTCGGTGCGCGCGCCTTGCGTCGGCTGGTTTGGCAGCGATCAGCCGCACTTCCGTGCCGGCGACGTGCGCTACGGCGATCCGGGCTGCGGTTCGGCCTCTCGCGGGAGTGCCATTATCACTGTCCCCTGAAACTCTCTGCCC
>CAZQSS010000020.1:0-15886 GCA_964596405.1 uncultured Gammaproteobacteria bacterium
ACCGATTTATTATCTACCCGATAGGTTTCGGTAACATTTATTTTTATCTACAACGATATTCTTGAGAATGTTGGAATGTTGTGATATAATGAAAAGTATATGAAAACCTCAAAACAATTGGAAAGGTATTTTAAGGGCGCGGCAAATCACAGGCGGTTGGATATCTTACGGCTGATTGCCAAAAACGAAGGGATAAGCCTTGAAGGTATTACCGACGCCCTCAGTTGTAATATGAAGACCGTATCTGAACATACTCGGCGGCTCGTACAGGCGGGCTTGCTGAACAAAAATTACCGAGGTCGTGAAGTCGCGCACTCGCTTTCGCCTTATGGCAAACGTTTTATTGACTTCACAAAAACATTCTAACATTCTTGAGAATGTGAGAATGTAGTAAGGGGGGTAAGGGGTTTTTGGCGGGCGGCATTGAATTTTAAGCTAAGATTTGTTATGATAAGCTTATGAAATATCCAATTGTGCAAGTTAAAACGAAAGATGACTTATGGCTTTATGGTCTGTTTTTAGAAGCACCAAAAAGTGAGACGGTTCTTATTAATGTTCACGGCACCGCCAGTAATTTTTATGAAGAATATTTTATTGAAGTTTTGTCGGAAAAATTAATCGAAAAAGGGGCGTCATTGCTTTCAAGCAATAATCGGGGAGCGTCTGTGTATGATCCATATCAAAAAAGCGGCGCGGCCGTTGAAAAATTTGAAGATTGCGTAAAAGATATTGATTCGTGGATTGAATTTGTGATGCGCCGAGGATATAAAAATGTTGTTTTGTCTGGCCACAGTCTTGGAACAGAAAAAGTTGTTTACTATCTGGGGCATGGAAAGTATAAAGACAAAGTATCCGCGATTATACTGTTGGCTCCGGCCGATTCTTTCGGCTCGCATCGTTTGTATGAAGGAAAGCCAAATGTTAAAACAGCGCACAGAGTGGATGTTTTGCTTGAAGAAGCGGAAAGACTAATAAGAGAAGGACAAAAGGATAAGTTTTTGCCGAGAGACGCGTATGGGAGTCATGAGGGAATAATGCCGAAAAGCGCCGAATCTTTTGTAAATTTTCTTGGGGAAAATTCAAAATTAACGGAAGCGCTGTCTTTTCATAGAAAGAAATTAGAGATATATGGGCAAATAAGTGTTCCAATACTTGCCGTAATTGGCGATGGGGAAGAATATACCGCGATACCGACAAAAGAGGCGCTGGAATTATTAAAAAGCGAAAACAAAAACACCGAAACTCATTTATTTAAAAATTGTGATCATGACTTTCAAGGAAAAGAAATAAAATTATCAGAAGTTGTTATTAATTTTTTAGCCAAACTAAGTCTATAAGAATTTGTTAATTTCATACTTTATATATGGAAAGAGAGAGTAAATTTTTTAATGAAACATCAAGAGAGTCTGAGCCGAAGATTCATTTTCGTATACTTTACGGGCCCCATAATTCCCCCGAAGATCTTAAAGCTTTGGAAGAAGAATTATCTCGTGCCGATATTTATTTTCCCGAAAATGCGGGGTGGAATATTGAAACTGAGCGGGCTTATCAAGCATATGCAACGGGTAAATATGAAGTTCCAGGTAACCTTGAGCCGGCATTGAAATTTGAACTGGAGACACTAAGTAGATTAGGCAAGGCGGGCAGGGAGGTGGTGGTGGGGCTTGTTGATTTGCCTGAAGGCCATTCTCTTCTTAAACGCCCAGAATCAAGCGAAAAGGCACTTTTGAAATTTGAGACTGGCAATTTTGTGAAAGCGATTCAAGAAATTAAACGGATAGCGGAAAACAATGCGCGACTTAATAAACAACGAGAAGACTATATTCAAGCGCAAATTCAATCGAAGATTCAGAGTATTTTGGAGGCGCATCCTTTATTAAAAGAGAAAACAAAAAAGGAAGGCAAGTTAAATGTCCTTCTAAGTTTAGGAACAGTACACACGAGAATTTCGCATAATTTGAAAAAAGAAGGTAAAGACGTTGAGCGGAGGTTCAATCAATTACCATATGAGTTCGGCTCTTTTCATGAGTTAGCAAGAAGATATCTTTTTGGAAAAGAAGTTAACGATGAACTCGCGGCAAGAGCGCTTCTTTTTTCAGAGTTACTACCCGATGTTGCTTTCTCCGATGACACTACGAAAATATACAGAGTTGCAAACAAGATTACTTCTCGTTTCAAGCTAAGTGATATAAAGAAAATTTCTTCAAAAATCAAGTCCGGTATTTCAGTCGTAAAGGCAGTTGAAGGTTTTGGCGCACACATTCCTCGATCGGAGAAGGAGATGAACGAATTTCTTGGAGAAAAAAAGTAACCGTTCTCTGAGTAAGGTTGAATAAAAGGCGATATTTATTATTTTGTAACTATGAAAGATTCAAAATTAATTTTGTCCGGATTTTTGCAAGCGGTGGGCGTGGCGGCTTACGTTACGATTATAGCCACGATTATGCAAAATGGCGAAAAAATCTTCGGTCAGATGAAAAATTTTCTTGGGCCGGTGGCATTTTTGCTGTTGTTTGTTTTGTCTGCCGCCATCACCGGCACCCTGACCCTGGGCCGAGCGATTCTTTGGTATCTTGACGGCCGCAAAACCGAAGCCGTAAAATTGTTTCTTTTTACTCTCGGCGGGCTTTTTATAATGACCTTGGTTACTTTTATTGCCATGGTTAGTTTGAGATAAACCATTTTAAATTAAATATTTATATGGACAAAGAAAAATTCCCAATTGAAACCAGAAATAATTTTAAAAATACAATATCCGAGGCTATGAAGAGCAGGAATTTGGATAGTCTTATAAACCTGTTAGAAGAAGTTAATGAATTATTGACCGACCAACCTAAAGACGAATTTGAGTTTGACGCCGGATTTGAACGATTGAAGCAAGATTTGGAGGAGTTTTTTAAAAAAACAAAACATGGCCAAGACGCCGAAGTGATAGTTTATCTTGGTGATGGAGGTTATTCCAGGCTGATTTTGAACGTTGTTGACGGCAGGGCAGGAGCCTCTCTTAGTCCGGTTTCCACGGGCGAGGTCAAAGAAAAATGGGCGAAGATTGAGTAGATAAAAATCCCTCTGAGTTCCGGAGGGATTTTGTATTGCTGGGTTTGCTGCGATTTGATATAATGATACAATGGATTAGATGGGTTTATGCCCCGTTAGAAGTTCTTGAGTAAAAAATTTTTATGAAAATTTTTTACTGTTGAACAGAAACGGGGAGTAGTATAAAGAAACAAAGTTTTAAGAGATTTGTCAATTTATTTAAGATAAACTTCTAACGGGGTATGTCAGACAAAGCTGTGCCGGTGGCGGGAAAAGGCGATTTTTTCTCCACTTTGGTGCAAAAATTAAACTCTTCCGCTTCTAAAGTTGAAGATTTAAGCTCGCTGGACGCCAGTGAGGGTCAGTTGGCGGTGGATGTGGCTCAAACCGAAGATAAATTGGTGATTGTGGCCACCATTGCCGGCGCCAAGCCGGAAGACGTAACCGTTAATATCAATAACGATGTCTTAACTATTCGGGGCAAACGCGAGTCGGATGTGGAAATTAAAAAAGATGATTATTTTTATCGCGAATGTTATTGGGGTAAGTTTTCCCGCACGATTGTTTTGCCGGTGGATGTTTTAACCGACGAGGCGCGGGCGACTTTTAAAAATGGCCTGCTCACCATTGTTATCCCCAAAGAATCCGGCAAAAAAGACGTGCCCATTAGAGTAATTGAAGAATAATTCACAATAGTCTACAAATTACAAATGGATACAAATATACGAATTGTATATGTATATTTGTAAAAATGTGTAATTCGTAGCCCCATTTACACCAAATATGTTAGAAGCCATTGTTGACCGTTTGGAAGAAGACAAGGCGGTCTTAAAAATCGCCCGTCAGAGTCTGGTCGTGCCGCTGGAGAGCTTGCCCGATGAAACGGGCGAGGGGACAGTCCTGTATCTTTCTTTTAGCGCCGAGCCGGCCGCGACCGAAGACAAAAACGCTTTAGCCAAAGCGGTGTTAAACGAAATTTTAAAGAAAAATGATCCGTAATTTTTTAATCAGAACTTTTTGCGGAGAAGCTAAAAGACATCTTTGGCTGGTTTCGGGTGTCTTTTTTTTATTTATCGTAATCCTCTCCGGTTTTGTCGCTTACTTGGTTAAGCTGCCCCCCCAAACCGTGGCTTATGGCGCGAGCATCGGCCCTTTTGACGTGGGCGGCATGAGTTATGATGAGGCGCGTCAACTGATCTCCAGCCAGACGAACGCCATGGAAAATCGCGGCATTGATTTTATTTATAAAAACATCAATTTTAATATCAGTTCCGTGTATAATTCATTGGCTAACGCGGAGCTTTCGGTAACTGTTTATGATTATGACGCGGAAGGGAGCCTGAGCGCCGCTTTTGCTTTGGGTCACAGCGGCCCTGGCTGGCAAATATTCGCGGAAAGATTGCGATTGCGTCTTTTTGGTCAAAAAGTTTCGCTCGTTCATTTGTTTAGGGAAAGTCAGGTGCTCAGTCTTTTGCAAGAGAATTTTTCTAAATGGGAAAGCCCCGTCACCGACGCCGGTTATATTTTATCCGGTGAAGGCCGCCCCGAAGTCAAAATTATTAACGAATCAAGCGGAAAGATTTTTAATTACGAGTTGGCGACCGCCGAATTCATGCAACGTTTGAATAATTTAGACCCGTCGGATGTCAGGATGAAACTAAATCAAACCGAACCGACTATAAAAAAGGCGGTGGCCGAATCTTTAAAACCGGCTTTTGAGCGATTTTTGGCCAAAGGGCCGCTAAGTTTTGTTTTATCCGCCCCGGACGGAAAAGATAAAAAATTCGTGGCGCCGCCGCTGGAATGGGGTAACTGGATAAAGATTGAGAAACGCGGCAGTGAAGCCGCTTTGGCAATGAATAAAAGCTTGGTGGCGGAATATTTTAAGGAAAAAATCGCGCCTTTGGCCGAGACGCCTGTTCAAGAGGCGCGTTTGAATATCAAAGACGGCAAGGCGGTGGAGTTTATCCCCAGCCAATCGGGTGAGATTATTGATTGGGAAAAGATGTGGCCCGCCATAGAAAACCTGGTTTTGACAGATAACGGATTGACTGAAACAGCGCTAGTCAGACAGACCGTTCAACCTCAAACCAGCGTGGCTTCAACCAACGATTTGGGCATCAAAGAAATTATCGGTTTGGGGCGCACCACTTTTGCCGGCAGTCCGGCCAACCGTCGTCACAATATCGCTTTAGGAGCCAAGACTTTGAACGGAATTTTAATCGCGCCGGGCGAAAAGTTTTCTTTGCTCAAGGCTTTAGGTCCGGTGGACGGTGAGCATGGATATCTGCCGGAGTTGGTGATTAAAAAAGATAAAACCGTGCCCGAATTCGGCGGCGGCCTTTGCCAGATTGCCACCACTATTTTTCGCGCCGCCCTCGCCTCCGGTCTGCGGATTTTAGAAAGACAGAGTCATTCATATCGCGTGCCGTATTATGAGCCGGCCGGTGTGGATGCCACCATCTACGACCCCAGTCCGGATTTTAGATTTTTAAATGATACCGATCGCTACATTTTGATTCAGTCCAGAGTAGAAGGTAATTTTGTGACTTTTGAATTTTGGGGCGCTAAAGATGGCCGGGTAGTTGATCAGGCTAAACCCACTATTTATAATGTCAAACCGCCGCCGCCGCCGCAACTCATAGAAACTTTGGATTTACCGGTGGGCAAAAAGAAATGCACGGAAAAAGCGCACGCCGGCGCCGACGCGGTATTTATTTATACCGTCACTTATGCCGATGGCGCGGTCAAGAAGCAGGAATTTAGGAGTCACTATAAACCCTGGGGCGAAGTTTGTCTGATTGGCGTGGAAAAATTAAGCGCGCCGCCGACACTGGAGGGTGGAGATATTTCCGCTTCGTCAACTGTCCAAAAAAGTCCATAAAAAAGCGAAAACCCCTCCGACGTCACGTCGGAGGGGTTTTCTAAAAAAGTCTTTTTAAAGTAGGTGCTCAAGAAGATTGGTCAGAGGAGAAGTCGAGTCCGAAGACCAGAACTTTCCTCCGATCAACCCCCATGCTTGTCGTGAGCACCTACTTTTGGGGGACTTTTTTTATAAAGATCTTTTTCTTAACAGAATTCTAATTATTTTAAAATTCTTTTAAGAAAGCTGGTCACACGTTGGTGTGGGACCAGCGGGGGTTGGTGAAGACGTTTATTCGTCGGTCTTTTTTGTCTTGTCCGATTCCGCCTCGGTTGACTTGATTGCTTTTTGGGCTTTGTCAGCGAGGTAAAAAGACAGCAGAAAGTAAACGCCGAAGTTGGTGACGAAGGGCATTCCTTCGTTGAAGTTGCTTATGTGGGTCAAGGACAGGGCAGAGAGAAACCCCACCGCCATCGCTACTCCTGATGCAATCAGACACAACACGCCATACACAGGGAATTTCATCACACACCTCCTCGTTTTTGGGTTGTTGAACGAACGAACACATTTTTCAGAACTTTCTAGTATACCACAAATCCCGGTTTTTGTCAAGGGGGTGGGGGTGGAAAACTCAAAAAAAATGGCTAAAATAAGCAAAAATACCAGTGGATAAATGGACTACTTTCAAATATTCCCCTCCTTGGAAAGGAGGGGTTAGGGGAGGTTGACTCGGCAACTATCAACCCCACCTCGCCTCCCCTTTCTAAGGGGAGGAATCGAAAATGACTGGGCGATACCCCTTAGTTCCACACTAAAAAACCGCTCGCTTGAGGCAAACGGTTTTTTAGTCTTGAGCGATATTTTACTTTTTAATAATCTTATCCACTAACCCATACTCTACGGCTTCCTTGGCGGTCATAAAATAGTCGCGGTCGGTGTCTTTTTCAATTTTGGTCATCGGCTGGCCGGTATGGTCGGCCAGAATCTTATTTAATTTATCTTTAATCTTTAAGATGTGCTCGGCCCGGATTTTGACATCGGTGGCCTGGCCTTCGGCTCCGCCCATCACTTGGTGAATCATCACCTCGGCATTGGGCAAAATAAAACGTTTGTTTTTCGCGCCGGCCGCCAAGAGCACCGCGCCCATGGAGGCGGCAATGCCGATACAGATGGTAGAGACATCGGGTTTGATATACTGCATCGTATCATAAATAGCCATACCGGCCGTTACCGAACCGCCCGGGCTGTTGACGTAGATTTTAATCTCTTTTTCTTTATCTTGATTTTCCAAGAAAAGCAATTGAGCGATAATGGTGTTGGCCACCGCGTCGTCAATCGGCGAGCCTAAAAAAATTATCCGGTCTTTTAACAGACGGGAATAAATATCGTAGGCGCGTTCACCGTAGCTGGTTTTTTCAATGACGGTGGGAATCAGATACTGTGATTTGATTTCGTTAGGCATAAGTGAAAGAATTAAAGATTAAAAGACTGAAAGATTTTGTGTTTTATGTTTCGTTTAATCTTTCAATCTTCTAATCTTTCTAAATCACCTGCCAGCCTTTTTCCGTCTCCACCAGTTTGCCGTTAACCGAGAAGCCGGCGGCTTTGGCATGCCCGCCGCCGCCAAACATTTTGGCCAGGCCGCTGAGGTTAATTTGCGGATCAGTGGTGCGCATGCTTGCCTTGATTATACCATCGCCCCCATCCTTGAGCAAGAGAACAATTCGGCCTTCGCCCAAGTTATTTAAAAAGTTGGCGATGCCTTCTACTTCTTCGGCCGCGCCTGCCTGTCCGGTAGGCAGGCCGGCCGATTTCGGCCCTTGGGTGTCGTCGGCCGTCAAAATAGTGCTGACAATATCATACGTTTCATTTTTATATAGTCGGCTCAAGACCTGTCCCCAAATTTTGAGGCCGCCCACGGAACGATTTTTCAACGTCCAGCCTTGGATTAAATTTAAGTTGCCGCCCAGCCGCAAAAGTTCCGCGGCGATTTTCAGCGATTGAGCGGTGGTGGCCGGGTTGGAAAAACAGCCCGTGTCCGTAATAATGCCGGTCAAAAGGCAGGTGGCGATGTGTTTATCAATGTTGATTTTGTTGATTTTAAAAAAATTATAAAGCACTTCGGTGGTGGCGGCGGCAGTGGAGATGACCAAATTATGGTGGCCGAAAAATTCATTGGTGGCGTGGTGATCAATATTGACCACGATGGGCGAATAATCAAGATTTTTCAAAAATTCGTCCAGACCCGCGTAAAGTAAATCGCCCGAATCCAGCACGATTATCAGGTCAAATCGGTTGTCTGTTAAAATCAGAGGATCGGTGATATAATATTCGGCGAGCGGCAAAAAGTTAAGGCTTTTGCTGATCGGGGTGGCGCAGTAAGCCGTGTGGTTTTTATCAATCTGGCGGAGATAGTGCATTAAAGCGCAACCGGAAGAAAGGGCGTCGCCGTCCGGATTTTTATGCGAAACCAGGAGGATGTTTTCCGCCCCCAGCATTTCTTGATGAATTTTTTTGGCTACGTCTATCATACCCCGTTAGAAGTCTGTTTTAAGTGATTTAGTCAGTTTTTTAAATAAAATAAGCTTATATTTTATCCCCGCTGTTAGCCGGTAGCAAAAATTTTTAAAAAATTTTTGCGGAGGACTTCTAACGGGGCATAGTCCTATGTTATCCTTAACAAACCAGCATACCGCTGTTGATAGAAAGTGTCAAGAGGTGATATAATATTGATAAGTTCAAATGTCAAAATCCAAATGCCAAATCAATGCCTAAAGTTCAAAGCTCAAAGATATTGGATATTGGATATGGGATATTGGATATTTTTGACATTTGGAATTGATTTGAAATTTGTCATTTGAACTTTGGATTTTTCACGATATGTATTTACAGCGCCTGGAAATTTACGGTTTTAAGTCTTTTGCCCAAAAGATAGTTTTGGAATTTTTAACGCCTCAGAATAAAACCAAGGGGATTACGGCGATTGTGGGCCCCAATGGCTCGGGCAAAAGCAATGTGGCTGATGCCATCCGTTGGGTTTTGGGCGAGCAATCAATCAAATCTTTGCGCGGTAAAAAGAGCGAAGATGTAATTTTCGCCGGCTCGGATAAAAAAACCCGTTTGGGCATGGCCGAAGTTTCGCTCCTGCTGAATAATGAAGACATGGAAGCGCCGATTGATGTCAGCGAAGCCCTGATGACGCGGCGGCTGTATCGCGATGGCGGCAGTGAATATATGTTAAATGGCCACAACGCCCGCTTGCAGGACATTGCCTTGCTTTTGGCGCGCGCCCGGTTTGGCCAAAAAAATTACGTGGTCATCGGCCAGGGCATGGTGGATTCCATTTTGCGCGTGACGCCCCGCGAGCGCAAAGATTTTTTTGATGAAGCGGCCGGGGTGCGCGAGTTTCAAATCAAGCGCCATATCGCCCTCAATAAATTGAAAGCGACTTATCGAAATTTACAACAGGCGGAAAGTTTGATCCGGGAAATTGAGCCGCGGTTGCGCTCACTCAATCGTCAGGTTAAACGGCTGGCTGATCGCGAGGTGGTGGAGCGTGAACTTAAAGAACTGCAAAAACAATACTACGGCCACTTGTGGCGGGATTTGGATACCAAGCGCGGCGAGTTTGACCGGCAGTTTCAACGTTTGGATGAGCAGTCTCAAAAAAAGAAAGATGAACACCTGGCCATCCTCAGCCAGTTTAAAGAGTTGGAAGAACGGGCCACGGCTTCGCAGGCTTTTTTGGATTTACAAAAGAAGTATGAAGAGACTTCGCGCCAGCGTGAGGAACTGCAGCGGAAGAAAATGGAACAGCAATCCCAGTTGGAGATTGATCGGATTCGTCAGACGGCTCAAAAAATTGCCGCGCCCCTGCCGATTGGCGATATTATCCGGGAGATAGAATTTGTGGTGGGAGAGCAAGGTAAATTGGTTGACAGAGTTTTACATATAAAAAGTTTAGACGAGCTTGATGATTTGGGTGAGAGTCTGCGGGCTCTTCAGGTTAAAATGAATCAGTTGCTCGCGCGGTTAAAAAATCCGTTGACCGAAAAGAAAGAATACGCGCCCAACCAGCAACTGATCAGCGGGCTGGCGGTTGCCGAAGAAGGGCTGAAAAAACTGTCGGTTGATTTGGCTCAGGTCAACGGTGAAATGCAGAAGTTAAACAAAGAAGAAAACGAAAAGAAGGGGCAATTTTTTGAACTGCAACATACTTTACAGCAAAAACAAGAAGAGATTCACGAACTAGACCAGCATCTGAATAATGTCAAAATTGAATTGGCCAAATTGGACACGCGTCGCGAAACTTTGGAAGAAGAAATGAGCACCGAACTGGGGCCTTTAGCGGCAGAAGTCAAAATTAAAAAAGAAATAGTTCCGGAGACGGAAACACCGGCGGTGCCCGTGACTGAGATCCAACCCGGCCTACCGGACAGGCAGGCGCAGATTTTTAAACTCAAACACCAGCTGGAACTTATCGGTGGCATTGACCCCGAGGCGGCGGCGGAACATAAAGAAACCAGCGAGCGGTTTGATTTTCTTTTCACCCAAGTCAACGATCTCAAAAAAGCCTTGGAGGATACCATTAAGTCCGTTTTAGAAATGGACAAAATAATGAAAGAAAAACGCGACGAGGCTTTAAAGAAAATCAACGTGGAATTCGGCAATTATTTTAAGATTTTATTTAATGGCGGCACAGCCAAGTTAGTGCCGCTCTACGAAGAGGCGGATAAAGAAAAAGCGGAAGAAAAAGATACGGAAGAAGAAAGCATTGATGATTTGGTTGACGAAAGCGAAGAAGATTCGGCCGACAGTGAAAAAGGCATAGAAGAACTGTTTAAACAATTTAAAGTTGATAAAGAGCCGTCTTTGATCGGGATTGAAATTCAAGCCAGCCCGCCAGGCAAACACATTAAAGATATTAACATTCTTTCGGGTGGTGAACGCGCCCTGACTTCGGTTGGTTTGATCTGCGCCATTTTGGCTTACAGCCCGTCACCATTTGTGGTGCTAGATGAAGTAGACGCGGCCTTAGATGAGTTCAATTCCATTCGCTTTGCCGAGATTATGGACAAATTGTCCGAACGCACCCAATTTATCGTTATCACTCATAACCGCGCCACCATGCACAAAGCCCAGGTGCTTTACGGGGTAACTATGGGTGATGACGGCGTTTCCCGGTTATTATCCATCAAGCTTGATGATGCGGAAAAAGTAGTGGCGGGGTATAAAAAGAAGTAAGATTAAAAGACTGTAAGATTGAAAGATTAGTGGCGAACTTTCGTCCCCTTGACTAATTTTTAGATTTTGTTATACTGTTCTTAGTCGTTTTTATTTAGGTCAATTAGAGTAATTAGGTTAATTAGAAATTTCATCGTATGCTGACGATTCGTTTATCAAGAGTAGGGAAAAACAAACAACCGTCTTACCGCCTGATTGTTTCCGAAAAAGCTCGGGATCCGTGGGGTAAGTATTTGGAAAACGTGGGTTTTTATAATCCGCGTTCTAATCCGCCGGAAATTAAGTTTAATGCCGAACGCATCAAGTATTGGATGTCTAAGGGCGCTCAACTTTCGGATACCGTTAATAATTTGCTGATTGGCCAGAAAATTATATCCGGTGATAAGCGCAAAATTATCAAATTGAGTAAAAGGCGCAAAGTCAAACTGGAAGAAAAGAAGAAAAAAAATGCCCCCGTGCCTTTGCCGGTTGCCGCGCCGGAAGCTCCAGCCGTTGCTTGAAACTTGTCCCGCCGCGAGCGGGATCCCGCTGTGGCGGGAAAACTTGAAGCTGGGGTTGACAAAACAGAAAAAGTGTGATATAATATTTACAATCCTGAAAGGTGTTTGTCACCGTTTGTCGACAGGATTTTTTACCCCGACCAAAGCGTCGGGGCAACTGTGAAACTTAAGAACAGAGAACTATGGAAATGGATCAGAAATTCGTAGAGGACTTGGTCAGGTCGATTGTTAATCACCCTGGCGATGTCAAGACCGATCGCACTATTGATGAGCGTGGCGTCTTAATCACTCTACACGTCAACCAAGAAGATATGGGTTACGTGATCGGCCGTCAGGGTCAGACCGCTCGTTCCATCCGGACTCTCTTGAAGATTGTGGGCGCCAAAAACAACGCCCGCGTCAACCTCAAGATTTATGAACCGGAAGGCGCTGTCCGCCCTCAACGCGCTCCTCGCGAAGCAGTAGATACTTCTGCTGTAGATGATTTAAACATCTAATAGACAAAAAATAAAAATCGTCCCGCAGTGCGGGACGATTTTTGCTTGATGATTATGAAATTTGATATTCTCACAATTTTTCCCAAGATTATAGAAGATTACGCGGGGGAGAGCATTTTAAAGCGCGGCCAGCAGTCGGGCAAAATTAAAATTGCGGCCCATGATTTTCGCCGTTTTGCCGTTGATAAACACCGCAAGGTTGACGACAGTCCGTATGGCGGCGGGCCAGGCATGATTTTAAAACCGGAGCCGATTTATAAGTGTTTGAAAAAAATTAAGGCATTACACAATGTCATCCCCGCGAAAGCGGGGATCCAGACACTGGATTCCCGTTTACACGGGAATGACAGGATGAAAATTATCGCGTTGGATCCGGCCGGTAAAAAGTTTGACCAAAAAATGGCGCATAAGTTTTCCAAACTGGACCGGCTGGTTTTGATCTGCGGGCGCTATGAAGGTTTTGATGAGCGCATTTACAAATTCGTTGATGAAAAGATTTCAATCGGGGATTATGTGCTTTCGGGCGGGGAATTGGGCGCATTGGTCATCACAGAAGCCGTGGCCAGATTAGTGCCGGGGGTACTGGGGAATCCGGAATCTTTGCGAGAAGAGACGTTTAGTGTAAGCCGTAAAGCCGTAAAGCCGTATAGCTCTAAAGCTGAATACCCCCAATACACCCGGCCGGAAGATTTTATGGGGCTCAAAGTGCCAAAAATTTTGTTGTCAGGCAATCATAAAAAAATTGAAGAGTGGCGGAGAAAAAAAAGCAAATAGCGTTGTATTTTGGCGATAATTTTGGTATACTTGACATATAAGCTTGATTGATATAATATAAGTTATTACAAAATGACGCTTAAATCTATGCGTTTATTATTGAACAAAACAATTTATTTAGCGGCAAAACGACTTCGTCAATGGGGGTATAATTTTAACGAGGAAGCGGATCAGCGTGTTTTGGCGATGAAAAAAGAAATTCAACGGTTGGGTGGCAGAGTTGAGTTTAAAATTGAACAATATCCGGACGGATCTTGGACGGCGGTATCTGTAAATATTGACGGTGTGATTACCGGGGGGGTCAACACCAAACAAGTGGCCCCAACCATAAAAGACGCGGTATTTACTTATTTTGGTATTCCACCGCATTTGTGCAACGATGCTGTTTTGCGCGCGGACAACGAACCCGTTACCCTCAGACAGCACGTTTATGTCTAGCCACAGTTTTTCTGATATCACGCAATCCCAGTGGATTAGAGCGTGTCGAAAATTGGGGCTTATCGTTGATTGTGAGTTTGGAAAAGGCAGTCACGTGAGAATTGAACACCCGCAGACTAAAGCGAAGTATACAGTTCAATACAATCTTCACAAATTTATCAACATGAAGATTTTTAAAAAGATGATGGAGTGGGGTTTTGCAGAAGAACAAATTTGGGACGCGTTAAAATAAAATCGGATAATTGATCTTTTAAATTCAATTGAAAGCGGCGTTGTGGGTCAATTCCTCTCCTTAGAAAGGAGAGGCGAGGTGAGGTTGATTGATTCAGAGCGCCGTTTTCAACAAGTGGCTATACGCAAAACGAGCGAGTGCTCACAAGCGTCCGCCCACGGCAAAGACCAAAGGAGGCTACGCCATGAAGGCACGCCTGGACGAACTGTTGTATTCGGAGTTGCATCCGACCATTCGCGCGCTTGCTGACGGGGGATTTGACAAAGAGCTGGCGGATTTGGTCCGCAAGCCCGGCAATGCCGTCAAAGCAGTGGAAGCTATGCGCCAGAGGTTGCTTGATGGCGATATGGTTGCGTCCACCCCCGGCCGTCTGATTGACATCACGACCCAGGTGGAACTGCTCATCAAGGCCGGCTATCACGAGGCCGCTGGTCTGTCCGCCTCGGCCTATCGCCAGCTCTGGCCCAAGACCGTGGTCCAGCCGTTGGAGTACGCCGGCCGGTTTGACGCGGTGCTCCTCGTGGACACCACCATCAAGGCTTCCGAGCTCGTTTCGCGCGGCAACATCTACACCTACGTTCAGCCGTCGGCTTGCACCGATCTTGTCAAGGCGCCAACCGCATTGCGGTACATCGCTTTTGTCCAGCTGGGCCAGAAGAACCTCGGCCGCACGGTGGAGGACTGCGCTAAGACCTTCGCCCCGGACGAAGTCGGCCTCACCACGGTGGAAGGTCTGCACCTGCCGGTCCAGCACAAGGCCTATCTGCGTCAGTACGCAATAGACCTCGCCGGCTCGCGCTATGTCTCGGTGGACGCGCCTTACGTCTACTGGTTTGTCAGCGGCCGGCCGTTCTTCTTCGCCTGCGACGTGCGCCTCAGTCATCCGAGCTATGGCTCGGCCTCGCGCGGGAGTGCCATTATCACTGTCCCCTGAAACTCTCTGCTCTTTTGCCCCAAGACAACAGTCTTGGGGCTTTTTTATCCCTGAATTTTGTCCCGGAATTTTTTTATTTTTCATCATGCCCCTATTTTGCTCAATCAAGCAAGAAAGGGGTCTGTCATCTTGAGCGGAGCGAAAGATCCCTTTTGGTCATTATTTGTTGAATTGAAAAAGGATTCTTCGGTCGCCTGGGGCGACATCGCGAATGAAAGATATTTTATTATCAAAACTATAACGAACTTGCGACTGGGATTATCTCTGAATTTTTTAACAGCGCCACTAAGTTTCACGGCCGTGAAACTTAGTGGCGCCCTAGTTTTTAATCCACAATCTTAAAATATATTCTAATGTTCTCCCCCCAAAGGCGGGCAGGCAAGAATTTGAGAATAGATTTGTGGTGAGGGTTTGAGATAAATTTTACCTGTGGATAAGCCGAAATTAAGGGGGGCTTGACAAAGTTTCAGGAATATACTATAATCTTGTCAGAGTTAAAAACCCTACAATTTAAAGAGATTTTTCTTAAGTCTGAGTTTAAGGTAGCCCCGACGCATTGGTCGGGGTCTCGCCTGCGGCTCGAGAAACTAAGAAAGAGAAACAGCAACTCCATTCCGGGTTTCTGTTTTTTCTAACTCAAAATTGTCCATTGACAATCCAAATCAAACCACAAAAAAACATTACACATGTGATAGGAAAGTCTATTTCCCCGCGCAAATTTTGACAACAAAATTTGTTCGGGTCACCCGCGCAAATTTTGACAACAAAATTTGTTCGGGTAAAGTACATAACAAATAACAGAGCCATAAACGGCTCAATCTAGAGGGCGCAAGTCCTCATTATTGAGAGTTTGATCCTGGCTCAGGATGAACGCTGGCGGCGTGGTTAAGGCATGCAAGTTGAACGAATTGGTTTTGAGATTATATCAATTGACCAGTTAGTGGCAAACGGGTGAGTAACACATTGGTAACCTGCCTCTGAGACGGACATAACTTGCCGAAAGGCGAGCTAATATCCGATGGCAATGGGGGGACACAAGTCATTCCCATTTAAAGTCGCAAGACACTCAGAGAGGGGCCTATGGTCTATCAGCTAGTTGGTAGGGTAACGGCCTACCAAGGCTATGACGGATAGCGGGTGTGAGAGCACGACCCGCCTCACTGGGACTGAGACACTGCCCAGACTCCTACGGGAGGCTGCAGTCGCGAATCTTCCCCAATGGACGAAAGTCTGAGGGAGCGACGCCGCGTGTAGGATGAAGGTTTTCGGATTGTAAACTACTTTTGTCGGGGACGAATTTATGACGGTACCCGGCGAATAAGAGGTTGCTAACTCTGTGCCAGCAGCAGCGGTAATACAGAGACCTCA